>CAZXUC010000010.1:0-83104 GCA_964643795.1 uncultured Halobacteriales archaeon
GCGCAGAAACCGCAGAACCCCGGTTCTGTGCGTTCTGCGATTTCTGCGACCGGTTAGGCCGGTGCTGCGACCGGTCGTTCCGCGAACCTCCACGGCCTTCGACGTCGCAAGCGGAAATCGTGTCCCGTCGAAGACTGATTCGAACGCGGCGCGCGTTTGGCTTGCCGCATTGCTGGCGCGCGTGGAAGGGCACCGCGCCGTTTCCACAGATTTCGCAGATGCCACAGATCCTGAGCCCTCGCTTCGATTCAACTTCTGCGAAATCGGCGTCATCTGCGGAAAAGGTCCGGTGCGCGATGTGCGGAAAAAGTGGAGTACGAAATCTGCGGAAACGCAGGCGCAGCGGCCGGCGAAGCGACCGCCCTCAGCGTTCCGGGATTTTCATGCGAATCCGCCGCATGCCCTTCGCCGACGCCTGCCAAGACTCGACGCGCTTCGACGTAATCTTGTTGCCAAGGATGTTAGTGTCCAGGGATTCCATGTAGCCATTGACTTGACCGGAGAGGGCCTCGGCGGAGCGTTTCTTCAATTCCGCGATGCCTGCGATGCCACTGCGCGCCATGGCTTCCGCATACTGCGGTCCGACGCCAGCAATCTTTACGAGTTCCGCCATTGCTTTCCATTGCTCGACGGTTTTACGGGGGACGCCGACTTTGTCGGCAAGCGTGCGTGCGTCCTCGGCGCAGAGGCGCGCCGTCGTGTGGACGCCAGCCTCGCGCAGGCGGTCGCCGTAGATGGCGCCGATGCCTTCCAAGTCCTCGACCTCGTGCGAGTCACCGGGGTAATCGTAGTACACGTCGCTTTGCGAGGCCTCTCGTTCCTCGGCGCGGCGCAGCAAGAGTTCCGAGGGGCCGGAACGGGTCCTGGTGCCCACGTAAGGAGCGGGCATGGCAGTCGGTTCCAGTGGGCGGGGAGCGGACACGGCAGCCTGTTCCAGTGGACGGGGAGCGGACACGGCAGCGGACCGCGCGGCCGGCCTGCGGCTGCGCGGCTTCGAGTAGTCTGTCCACTCGGGGTCCTCGGGGCCGGCCATGAGGGTGCGCAGCTTGAGCGCCGTCCCCTTGTTGTCGATGGGGAGGTAGTCGTTGATGTAGAGGCCGGAGGGAATGCTGCGGGGGAAGTAGTACGGGATTTCCGAACCGCCCTTCTCCTGGGCGCCCCACGCACGCGGGACGACGGGCACCTTGGCGAGGCTGTACACGGTGACTTCGGCGCTCGTTACGTACTCCGTCGCCACCGCTTCGCTTGCGACCAGCGTCGGCTCAGGACCGGCTTCCGGAATGAAGAAGACGTCCGCTTCAGCGACCTCCTCCTCGCGGCGGTCCATGCGGCGGATTGCCAGCAGCAGCAGGAGCATGAGCAAGACGCCGCCTAGCACCGCGGAGGCTGCGATGGCGGCATCCGCGATTCTCTCAGTGAAGGGGATGGAATCGTCGTTCACGGACGCGGCGTAGACGATGAAGTAGAAACCAATCGCCACGAGGACGGCGATGAGGAACAGCAATGTCCCGAAGAAGCGCTTGGCGGGCGACCTGGCCATTCCTATCACCTGTTCAAAGCTGGGCCCACTTTATCTGTTTGCTGCTTTTTCCAGGGATGCCAAGAACGCGCGCCCGGCCGCCCCGCGGTGGCTAACGGCCGACTTTTGCGCCTCATCCATCACGGCGAAGGTCGCGTCGTGCCCGGCCGGGACGAAGATGGGGTCGAAGCCGAACCCGCCGCGTCCGGCCATCCGGTCGGCAATCCTCCCTTTGCAAGTCCCTGCAAAGGCATGGCGGCGCCCCGCCGCATCAACGTACAGGAGGCAGGCTTGGAATGAGGCGGCCCGTGATTCGAGTTCGACGTCCTGCATGAGCCGGAGCAGGCCCGGGCACCCAATCGTGTCGAAGGCGTGCCGGGAGTAGACCCCGGGGAAGCCCTTGAGCGCCGCCACGAACAAACCGGAATCCTCCAGCAAGAAGGGACCATACAACCCTGTTGCCAGAAGGTGGTCCGCCCCCGCCCCGGCGACCTCGTCCAATGTGTCGGCTTGGATCTCCGGGTAGCCGCGCCTGTCCTGCACGACCGTGTGGCCGCGGGGCGCCAACAACCGCCCAAGTTCGCGCGCCTTGCCCTCGTTGCCGGTCACGAACGTGAACTTCATCAGCGGTACCGGCCACGCTCGCGGATGTCATCAAGCCGTCGCAGGGCATCCGTCGGATCGCTCGCGGTTGCCTTGTACGATGCGAGGAACGCCGCAAAAAGGGGAGCCGCCCTGCTTTCTGTAGCCTCGAGGGCTTCTTCGACCAGGTGCAAGTCGACGCCGCGCGGCTCAGACTCCCGGGTGAACGAGCCCAACCCGAAGTCAATGAGGACCAACCGGTCCGGCGCCGCAGCGTCCGGCACCATGACGTTGCTGGGCGTTAGATCCCCGTGAACAAGGCCGGCGTCGTGGAGTCGGGCGGCCAACCGGCCCAGTTCAGCCAAGCGGCGGCCGGCGATTTCATCCGCATCGGTCGGAAGGGCCTCGCGCAGCGTCTCGCCCAGAATTTGTTCAATGGCCAGCTCGCCCCCGGCGCGGTCGACGTCGAAGAGAACGGGAACCGGAACGCCGGCGCGCCGCGCAGCACAGAGCAGGTTCGCCTCGTCGCGACTCCGGTCTGATCGCAGCATCGCGTCGAGCGTCGCGTGGCGGTAGCGCTTCACTTCTCGCCGTTTGGCAAGCGCTGGCGGCTGGAAGCCCTGCGCCGCTGCGACGACGGCTTCGGCTCCCTGGCGGGCCAAAAAGACCCCGTCGCTCTCGTTGGCGGCGGCTGGTTGTACGCCGCGGGCAGCGCCGGTCGTGGGCTCCCCGCGCCGCCACGTCACCTCTACCTGGTCCGTCCGCTGGTAAGGCAATGTCTGAGAGCCTGCGACGTCGAGCGTGTCGCCGACGCGTAACTTCGCGAGGCCGAGCCACGCGATCATGGCGCCATTGTCCACGAGCAAGTCGCGCGGCGGTGCGTGGAGACGGGCGCCCCGGTCCTCGCACATGGCGCGCGCCATGGCTTGCAGGCGACTGTTGCACGCGACGCCGCCGCCGAGAACGAGCTCCGGCTTTCCCGTGTGGGCGAGGGCACGCTCTGCGACCTCAACGACCTGGGCGAAGGCGGTCTCTTGCAGACTGTGGCAGACTTCAGGCAGCGGGACGCCGTCGGCCACGAGTCGTTGCGCGGCGGTGGCGAGGCCGGCTAGGTTCAGGTCCATGCCCTTCACCGAATAGGGGAGGGGATGCAGGATTGCTGGATCCGCGAGCTTGGCCAGCTTCTCAATCTCGGGGCCGCCTGGGAATGCGATGTCGTTGTCGCGGGCGAACTTGTCGAGGGCGTTGCCGAGGCCGATATCAAGCGTCTCGCCGAAGACGCGGTACCGCCCCCGCGCGAATGCGAGGATTTGGGTATTGGCGCCCGAGACGTAGAGCAGCATCGGGTCGTCCGCCGGGGTCACGCCCCGACCGATTTCCAAGTGCGCGACGCAGTGGTTGACGCCCACAAGAGGTAAGCCGGTGGAAAGTGATAGTGATCGGGCCATCGTCGCCGCCACGCGCAGGCACGGACCGAGGCCGGGGCCTTGGCTGAATGCGATGGCCTCAAGGTCCTCGGCCTTCCCGCCCCACTTCTGCAGTGCAGCAGCGAGGACGCCGGGTCCGAATTCGCCGTGGTGGTGTGCCGCGTCGCGAGGATGGATTCCGCCGTGTTCGGGGCGCACCATGATGCGTTCGTTGGCAAGGACGCGGCAGCGCGGCTGGCCAAGCGATGCGTCGGTCTCTTCGACGATGCCCACCCCGAGCGTATGCGCGGTGCCTTCGATGCCGAGGACGGCCACGAATCTGGCCACGGCCAGCGCACGTTAAGGCTGCGGTCGATAGCCAATGTCGGCCCTTTCGCCGATTGCGCCGATTGCGCAGAACGACGCCCGACGGCCAGCGAGGATTCCGGGAATTACGGGGAACAGATTGTAACCCAGTGTCCCCGAAATCTCCGTAATCCCCGGTCGGTTCGTCGTTGCAGTGGCGAAATCATGCGTATTCGAAGCCCGCGATCACACGGCTTACCGCAGTCCGCCGACGGCGGCGTCCACAGGTTTCAGGTTGACACTGCGGCCATGGTGTGGGAGGCCTGGGATTGCACGGATTTCCACAGAATTTTGACCTCGACCGTGGCATGAGGACCATTTCGTATCCCTGGTTTCTGTGAAACCCTCAGCCTCCCCTTCTTCAGCCGGTGTGAATGCGGCGCGCGGCGCGGCCAGCTTCCTCAACACGATTGAACCTCTCGCGGCCGCCTACGCCCAGTCGCAGAACGCACAGAACCGGGGTTCTGCGATTTCTGCGACCGGTTGGGCGGGTTCTGCGACCAGTCGTTGCGCGAACCTCCGCGGCCTCCGACGTCGCCGGCGGAAGTCGGGTCCCGATGCAGATTGCTTCGAACGGGGCGCGCGTTTGGCTTACCGCATTGCTGGTGCGCGTGGAAGGGCACCGCGCCGTTTCCACAGATTTCGCAGATGCCACAGATGCCGGGACCTCGCTTCGATTCAACTTCTGCGGAATCTGTGTAATCTGCGGAAAAGGTGGAGTGCACAATCTGCGGAAAAGTCGACGGCAGATCAGAACCAGCGCCGCCAGCGCGCGAATGCAATGGCAACCACGGTGACCGCGAAGATGCTCGCGACCACTGGCCAGAAATCCCACAACGGACCCCTCGGGAAGCCATTGTTATTCATGCCGAAGAAGGCCGCAAGCAGGTTCGGGACCAGCAACGCGACCGTGATGATGGTGAGGCGCTTCACGACGAGGTTAGTCTGATTCGCAAGTGTGGCGTTCCACGTCTCCTGCGTGAGGATCGCGAGTTCCTTGACGTGCTCGAGGCGTTCTGCGAGTCGCGTCATGTGGTCGGCGACATCACGCAAGTAGATGCGGGTCTCGTCGCGGATGTTGGGATGTTCGCCGCGTTCGAGGGCGACCATCGCTTCGCGCATCGGGAAGATGGTCTTGCGCGTCTGGCTCACGATGTGTTTGAGGTCCTGGATCTTGGCTAATTCGTGGCGTTCGGCAACGTCCATGACGTCGGATTCGAGCGCCTCGATGCGGTCCTCGAGGCCATCCATGATGGGGAAGTACGAGTCGACCAAGGAGTCGAGGACCTGGTAGAAGACGTGGTCGATAGTGGACGTCTTGGCACTTGCCTTGGTTGCTAGTAGGCGCCGCTCGACGATGTCAAGCTCGGCGACTGGGTCGGTGCAAACGGTGAGAAGGAAGTCGGGGCCGAGGAAGATGCCGATGGTGAGCCACGACATCTCATCCTGTGCTTGGTTCCAACGCGGTGCCCGCGCGACCACGAACGTGAGGTTCGGGTAGTCCTCCACTTTCGGGCGTTGGCGGTGGCTCTGCACGTCCTCGAGGGCAAGTGGGTGCAGGTCGAACACGGCGCCGAGCGTCTCGAGTTTCGCTTGCGCGAGGCCTTCGAGGCGGATCCAGACTAGCGTCGGTCCCCATGCCAGGTCGCGGGCCGTCTCGGGCGCGAGGTCGCCACTTTGGCGCCACGCTCCGCCCTCGAAGGCCATGACCTTCATGAGGGAACGCTATGTTGGAGTGGGGGATATAACGAAGGCCGGTCGGGATGCGCCAGTCACGCCGTGGCTCGGACGGCTCGCGGTGGTCGCGTGGCGTCGGCGCTGCCCGGTGCAAGCGTCGAAAGAATCTCGGCGCGGACATCGGGCCGGCCGAACAGGCCCAAGTGTGCTTCGCCCTCGACTTCCAGGTACCGGCTCGTCGCCTTCGGTGCCGCGGCAGCGACTTGACGCGTCAATTCGACGGGGGTGACTTCATCGGAGCTTGTCCCTAGGATGAGGATGCGTTTGGCGGAGGCCAAGGCGACATTGCGCCCGGCGTGGATGTAGCGGTAGGTCTTGGGAAACGTCCATGCCAAGGCAGAATTGAGCTTCGTCTCGTGCGGGGCGGCCCGGTCGCCGGCCCCCGCGTACCAGGATTGGAAGTCGGGGTACGGTGATTCCAGGACCATCGATTCGACAAAGTCCAGGTGTGGCGCGGCGTTGACGGTGGCGAAGGCGCCGACGGAGAGGCCGATGACGTGGACTGGGAGATCCGGGCGGAGTTCGCGGGCCTTCCGGCATGCGGCTAGGACGTCGTCGTTGAGGTAGGTCGAACCGCCGTGGGACTCGCCGTAGACGGGGAAGTCGAAGAGCAGGGAATCAAACCCGTTGCCGCGCAGCCACTGCGCCCAACCATGCTTGAAGAACCAGTGTTTGCCGTAGCGTTTGTCGGGGTGCGCGAGCACGACGATGCCGCGTGGTTGGTCGGCTAAGACGTGGACGCCCACGAGTGTTGCGCCCGAGTTGCCCTTGAAGGATAGGCAAGTGTGCGGCAATCCTTCCGGAACCGCCCAAGGCCCGCCGCGTCGGCCTCGAAACAGGAACGTCTTCACCAGGAAACCGACGACCCGGCGCTCGAAGGCTGAGGGGCTCGCGGGAGGCTCGCCCAGCGCGGAGGCATGAGGGCCGGGCGCGGCAGCGGCGTCGCTGGCCACTCGCCCGCCTCTTGTGCCCGGTGGCCTAGCTGCTGTCATTAGGAAAGTCCATATCGATTATGCACCTAAACCCTTCCTGCCCATGACGACACCGACTGTACCTAGGGAAAGCTCCCGGCGCGGTTCTGCAACGGCCCCGCCGCATTCTTCGTCGCGCACGTCGGCCTCGTCATCCTCTTCGTCGCGCGCGTCCACCACGTCGTCCATCTCTCCGTCCTTCTCGTCTTCCGTCCTTCTGATACCGCCATCGACGCTGGTGTTGCCTGAATCCTGCCCACTACGCGAACCTGCAGCCATGGGGGCCTACCGCCGCGCCGTCAAGGCTGGTTCGGAATTGAGTCTAGCCTCGCAGGCATTCCTGGCGAAGAAGAAACCAGGGGAACTGGGCGAATGGTTCACTGCCCTCATGCGGCACAGTCGCACCGTGTTCCAGCCGTGGAGCATGGAGATCATCTTCGTCACGGGAGTCCTCGGCCACGTCCGGTTCTCGCAACTCGAGGACCTCCTCGGCACAAGTTCCCGCACCCTCAGCAACAAACTACGCTCCTTGGCGGCTGCCGGGCTCCTGCAACGCCACGTCGAGGGCGGCCCCCCCTTGCGAACGACGTACACCCTCACGAAGCAAGGCCGTGCCACGGCAGCGCTCTCAAGTCCTCTGTTTGCGCACCTGAATCTCGTCGCCGTGCAGACGGCGGCCAAGCCGGCACGGACGACGTGAAACAAGGAGCGTACACAACGCACTACGCGCCGGACGACACGCGGAACCCACGGAAACGCACGGAACTGACGTCGTCAGTTTCCGCGGATTCCGCGCCCTCCGCGTGTAGTCGGCCCGTAGCGCAGGTTGACCTCCTTGTTTCGCAACCGGCCGCCTCCGAGCAAAACCTCCAAGTAGCCGCAACCATGGAACCATGCCATGTCTAAGTCGGCCCTGAAGAACCTGGGCATCCGCGCCATCGACCACATCGACTTCGTGGCGCACGACCTCGAACGGTCCAAGAAGTTCTACACCGAGCAGATGGACTTCGCCGTGGCCGCGACGTCGAACGCCGCCTACGAGGAGGCCACGGGGGAGCGCGCCGTCGTATTCGATGCAGCCCGTGTCCGCGTGCAATGCACGGTCCCGAAGGCGAAGGATTCGCGTGCGGCCAAGTTCCTCAAGGCCCACCCCGACGGTGTGCGCGCCCTCACGTTCCGCGTCGAGGACCTCGCCCATGCCTGGAAGACGCTGGAGACTCGCGGCGCAAACTTCATCATCGATACGCAAGGCAAGCCCGGTTACCAGTGGTTCTCCATTGCAACCCCGCTCGGTGACGTCGAGTATCGGTTCCTGGAAAAGTCGGGCCCGGTCATCGCGGAGGACGCCGCCGGCGACGCGTCGCAGGGGACCGTCGACCCCCGCCTCACGCAAGTCGTGCGGACGGGGCACGAGGCGACGGGAAAGAACCGCCACAGATTCACCCACATGGACCACGTCACGTCCAACACGCGCGAGATGCGCGGACTCACGAACTGGTACCGCGACGTCCTCGGCATGGAGCACTTTTGGGACATCAGGTTCCACACGCGCGACTCCAACCCCGACATGCCCGGCGGAAGCGGCCTCCAGTCGATCGTCATGTGGGACCCGAGCTCCAACGTCAAGTTCGCGACCAACGAACCCTTGCGGCCGAATTACCACAATTCGCAGATTGCGAAGTACGTGGACGACAACAACGGCGCCGGCGTGCAACACATCGCATTCGGCACCAGGTCCATCATGGACGTCATCCCCAAGATGCGGGATGCTGGCGTCAAGTTCCTCGACACTCCCGACGCGTACTACCAGATGCTCCCCAAGCGACTCGCCGAACGCGCGGTCACAAACCTGAAGGAGGAAGTCGCCGAGCTCAAGAAACGGAAAATCCTCGTCGACGGCAGCGAAGACCGCTACCTCCTGCAGATCTTCATGCAGGAAGCCGCGTTGCTCTACAACGAAGCCGCGGCGGGCCCCTTCTTCTACGAGGTCATCCAGCGCCACGGCGCGCAAGGCTTCGGCGAAGGCAACTTCCGCGCCTTGTTCGAAAGCATCGAGCGCCAGCAGGCGGGCGAGGCCGGCCAGAACGCCAGGACGCCGAAGGGCACCGGGCAGCGTACGGTACAGAACCCGTACTTGGTCGACTAGGTGCACCCAAACTCCCGCCCGGTCGCAGAACCCGCAGAACACGCAGAAGCTACGGTTCTGTGGTTTCTATGAAATCTGCGACAGGGGGGCGGCGGCGCGGCTTGCGGCCGCCGCCGCCGTTAGTTCGTGAGGGCGGAGTGAGTAGCCTCCCCCTAACCGTCGTCTGCCCCCACCCGGGCAGCAATGTAGTCCGGCCGGTTGCCTCGCACTATGACGCGCATCGTCAAGCTGCAGGACCACACACCACTCATCATCACGGCGGACGAGATCAAGGCCGGTCCGTGTGCAGTCTGCCGGTGCGGGTTATCCGCGGCGTGGCCCATGTGCGATGGCTCGCACAAGCAGACGCGTGACGAAGCCGAGGGAATCACGTACCTCTACGAACGCGACGAGGCCGGTGCCTTGAAGCGCGTCGAGCAGAAACACGAAGGCCCATCCGAACAGCGACCACCGCGCCCTGACGTAGCCGGCGTCCACACCGACGACGACAAGCCGGAACTCATCGCCGAAGGGCAGGCCGCCGCCAGCGCGGAAGAGCCGTCGCAAGGAGTCTAGCAAGTGGCAGGGCGCGCACTTCAAGCGTCGCTGCGGCCTCCGTGAACAATGCGTCTATGCGTCTTCGAAGCCGGCCGGGGACCCCGGCTTGGCGTCGTCCGGCGCAACCACATCGTGGACGTCGCAGCCATCGATGAACGGCTACCGAAGGACCGTCACGCCTTCGAAGCCGCAACGCCCGAAGCGAAGGCACACCTCGGGGCACTTGCGGAGGCTTGTCCGAACAAGGCAGTGCTTATCCGACGCGACGTCGTCAAAATGATTGACGAATGGGACGTGACCTGACCTGATGCGAGCGCACGTGCAGGAATCGGAGTCGTTGTGATGGAGATTCCGCGCGACGCCGCCCTCATCCTCGTCGACATCCAGCAAGGGTTCAATGAGCCACGTTGGGGGCCACGCAACAATGCGCAACTGGCGGAAAACGTCGCGAGCCTGCTCAAGGGTTGGCGCGCCACGGGCCGCCCCGTGCTGCACGTCCGCCACAACTCCGCGAGCCCAAAGGGTTCCTTCCATCCCAGCAAGCCAGGCGTCGAGTTCATGTCGTGGGCCAAGCCCGAGGGGTTCGAACCCATCCTCACGAAGAAGGTCCATTCTGCGTTCATCGGGACGGACCTCGAAGGCCGCCTGCGTGACAAGGGCATCCGCACTGTCGTCGTCATCGGCATCCAGACGAACTTCTGCGTCGCTTCAACGGCTCGCATGGCCAGCAACCTGGGGTTCAACACAATCATCGTGGGCGATGCCTGCGCCACGTTCGACCAAGTCATGCTCGACGGGACCAAGGCCACCGCGCAACTAGCCCACGACATGGCCCTCGGCGAGTTCCACCCCGAGTTCGGTACGGTCGTCAAGACCATGGACCTGGTGGAAGCCGTAGGCAAACCATCAGCCGAGCCTAGGCCATCCGGTTTCCCTTGATTCCGCGGATTCCGCGGCCCCGGTGTAGTGCGAGCCGCGGAATCAAGGAATCCGGGGAATGCAACCGCTGGCCGGCTGCGCTCCCGAACCAGCATCCATCACCGTTATCCCCGCCTGCTTGCTCGCTCGCGCGTTGAAGCTCGCGACGTTGCGCATCGAGAGGCCGACGACGGAGTCGGAGCAGCACGACGGCAGGTTCGCCATCGTTGACGACACGGCGGGCCGCGTACTCGAGGTCCCCGAGGAAGTGGCACCCAACCTCCTCGCGGCGCTGCGCGAATGGGGCCGCGTCGAGCCGCTGCTGCGCAAGTTGGACGCCCACCTGCGTGCAGGGAAGGCTACCAGGGCACGGCCAATTGGTTCCTGCACGTTCATGGCGCCACTCCCACGCACGAATTGTTGGCTTGACGGGTCCGCGTACATTCAACACATTCTCCTTGTGCGCCGAGCACGAGGAGCCGATCCTCCGGCTGACCTGCGTGAAATCCCCCTCATGTACCAAGGTGCATCCGATCCCGCTCTAGGGCCAAACGACCCAATCGAAGCCGACGAAGCGGACGGCCCCGACCTCGAAGCCGAAGTCGGAGTCATCCTGGATGCCGTGCCGCGGGGAACGCAGGCAGCCGACGCAGCCGGCCACATCAAACTCCTCGTCCTCATGAACGACGTTAGCCTGCGCAACCTCATCCCGCGTGAACTTGCGGCAGGGTTCGGGTTCTTCCATGGCAAGCCGCCGACCGCGTACGCTCCATTCGCGATTACGCCCGATGAAGCCGGATCCGCTTGGCGAGATGGTCGCCTCCACCTGGACATGGTAAGCCACATCAACGGCAAAGAATTTGGCCACCCCAATGCCGGGCCGGAGATGTTCTTCTCGTTTCCACGACTCGTCGAGCACGCGGCCAAGACTCGGCCGCTTCCAGCCGCGACGATCCTGGGGTCTGGAACTGTCAGCAACGCGGACGCGTCCAAGGGATTTTCCTGCCTCGCGGAGAAGCGGACTATTGAAACCATCAAAGACGGCAAGCCCACGACGCCGTTTCTGCGTCACGGCGACAAGGTCCGCATTGAGATGAAACACGAAGGCCGGAGCCTCTTCGGCGCAATCGAACAGACGGTATTGCCGCCGCAGGTCGTGGCTCGGAAATGACCGAAGCAGCGCTGCGTGGCCTCTTCGACCACGCCGGCATGTTCCCCCCTGCGACTAAGCCGTTCGACGAGGCCCTACGCGACGCCGCGCATTTTCCCGACATGCTGCAACGCCCGGAGATGATTGGCGCGGACCTCGTCATCACGGCCGCCCAGTGGCCGCGCCTCGATGCCAACACCCTCGATGCGGCAGGATTCGAACCACGCCGCAAATGCAAGATCGCCATCGTAGCAGTCGCCCTCGGTGACGGCTCCGTCATGGCGCGCGAAGTGGGAAAGCATAATGACTCCCGCCGCGGCGCGCGGACCCCAGTCGTCAGCCTCGAGCTGCACTTCTCCGACGAGCCAGGGCGCATCTACCTCAGTACCCTGCGCCGAGCGATGCCTGGCGCGTCAATCTTCATCGAGCCGCGCTGGAGCGTCGCGCAATGGCGCAACGGGCTTGCCCCCCTCGTCGAGCAACTCGTGGCGCAGCAGGCCGGCCTCAAGTTCCGTTGTGCCGGGCCGACGGCCGTCGACCGCCCCACGCTCGCGGCCATCGTGAAGGTCGCGGCCGACGCGAAGATTCCCCTCAAGGCGACGCAGGGCCTTCATCACCCGGTGGCGAGCGACGAGCACCCGCAAGGATTCTTGACCTTGCTCGCGGCCTTGCGCCTGCGTCAGCGCCACGGGGCAGGGTTCAAGGAAATCGAGTCATGCCTAGCGGAGCCGGACGTCAAGGCGTTCGACTTGAGCGCGGGAATCGCCTGGCGCACGTGGGAGGCCACGGCGGAGGAGTTAGCCAAGTTGCCGCAGTTTGCCATTGGATCATGCAGCCTCGAGGAGCCGGACTCGGACCTGGCCATCGCATTTGGCAGGCCTGTGGGCGCCTGACATAGCGCCGCGCCCGCCCGAACAAGGAGTCGCATGACCGCGCCCTCCGCTGCCCGCGGCACGCGGAGACCGCGGAACCCACGGAAACGACGGTTGACGTAGTCAGTTTCCGCGTATTCCGCGCGTTCCGCGTGTGGTCGTGGGGTGCGTAGGCCACGGAGACTGACCAAGTCAGTATTCCGTGCGCTCCGTGCGCTCCTTGTTTCGGTCATCGGCGACGACCCACCGCCTTTTTCCCGCCAGGCCATCCCACCTGCGTGCTCGATTACCACCGCCTCGGCTCCGTCCCAGCGAAGCACCATATCCAACTGCTGCGCACGGACGATGACAAGTCTGCCGACGGGATGCGCATCTACTACGAGCACTGCATCACGCGCAAGGGCTTCGATGGCGCCTACTCCATCGCGTACCGCCGCAACAATCCGGCCGTGGAAGTCGACTCCCGGCCGAGCCTCCTCGTCGACAGCTTCGAGCCCGCTGCACCCGGGCACGTCCTACGCCACCACTACCGCACATCGAAGGCAGCCGGCAAGGGGACGTTGTGGGAGTCGCTGCGGGTCTTCCTCGGCAACGATGACGTTCGCATTGGCACGAGTGAACCCACCGTGCGCGACACGGGCCTGCTACAGAATGCAGACGGCGACACACTCCTTTTCCTGCACGATGGCTCCGGCGTCCTGCACTCGGAACTCGGCATGCTGCGCATGAAGCGCCACGACTACGTGTGGATCCCGCGCGGCCTCATCCACCGTCTCCACTTCGACGAGGGCAAACCGCACGTCATGTGGATCGAGTGCCGCACTGGCCTTGAGATTCCCGACAATTTCCGCAACGCCCTCGGCCAACTGAAGATGGATGCGCCGTATTGTCACCGCGATTTCCGCCGCCCCGAGATTCTGGCGACCGCCTCAGAGGACGACGCCGACGACCAGGGTCACTACGCGGTGCTCAACAAGCGGGGGGACATGTACACGGAACGCATTCTGCCGCATCACCCGTTCGACGTCGTCGGCTGGGACGGCACGAATTATCCGGTCGCCTTCAACATCCACGACTACCAACCCAAAACTGGCCTCGTGCATCTGCCTCCGCTCATCCATACGACGTTCCTTGGCGGAAAGGGCGCCTTCGTCGTGTGCAGCTTCGTTCCACGCAAGGTCGACTACCATCCCGACTCCATCCCGTGCCCCTACCCGCACTCGTCCGTCGATTGCGACGAAGTGTTGTGGTACGTCGAGGGGAACTTCACGAGCCGCAAAGGCGTCGGCCCCGCATCCATCAGTCTGCATCCCGCAGGAATACCGCACGCGCCGCAGCCGGGACGCTACGAGGCATCCATCGGTTCGGACCGCACCGACGAAATGGCCGTCATGATTGACACGATGAAGCCGCTCAAGGTGACGAAGTGGGCCATCATGACGGAGGACAAGGAATACCACGGCTCGTGGCTGGAGAAAAAATCGGGCGGGACGTACGTCGATTGATGGCTCACGTTTGAACGCCGGCCGTAGTGTGGGCGGCTTGGGATTGCACAGATTCACACAGATTTTGGGCCTCAGGGGGTTCGCCCCTTCACGCGGAGGTCGCGGAGCCCCGCGGAATCGTTTCCGCGATTTCCGCGTTCTCCGCGTGAAGTGTAGTGCGTTGCGCGCAGGAACACAATCTGTGGAGGTGTGTGAAATCCCAGGCCTCCCACCGCCCAGCGCCATTGTAGCCGTCCGGGCTTGCCTCACACGACCGTCAACGTACCGGTCATGCCTGCGTGGTATTCGCATTCGAACGTGTACTCGCCCGCCTTCTCTGGCGTGAAATCGACGGTGTACACGCCGCCCCATTGCGACTTGCCCGCCGTCCTTACGTCAAGGTCGGATACCGCCCAGTTGTGCTGGTCGTTCTCGACGCCGTAGTGGGGATCGTAGTCAAACAAAGTGATGCGCGCCGGCTCGCCCGCCTTGATGGTCAGTTCGGCGGGGTAAAACTCGTGTTCGACGCGCGTCTGCTCGGGCGCCGAGATGTTGACGATGAGGCCCGGCGTATAGCCTTCCGGGAAGGTTGACGCGACTAGGCCGATTTTCCACGAGCCCTGCGCCACGACGCGGCCGACCCATTCGCCGGCGGCTGGCTGCTCGACGCGCTGCACGACCTTGCGCCACGTCGTGATGGCTCCTGAGTCGTAGACGAGCTGGCCTGCCGGGTCTTCGATCTTGAACGTGACGTCGCCTTCTGGTTTGCCTTGGTCGGCCGGGTCGCCGAAGTCGATTGCCAGCTGCATCCAGCCGGTGTTTTCCGGGACGACGAACCGCATGGCGTTCGTCTCCTTCTCCGTCAATTCGTCGATGAGTTCCGTCGCCGGATTCGAGCCGGCCGCAGTCGGGACGAGCGTTTGTCGCGCGGAGTTCGGCAGGGACGTGCTGAGCGGGGCGGTCGGCACGACGAAGTCATCGTCGGTGGAATCTGACGCTGGCCCCGCGCAACCGGCGGCCAAGAGTGACAAGGCTACAACGACGGGGAAACGCATGAAGCGATTCATCACGCCGCATCCTTGTGCACGGTGGCGACGATTGTGTAGTCGACGAAGATGATGCCATCCTCCATCGGCTCCTCGATGAAGGGGGCGAACTCCCATTGGCTCTGCTTAGCGTAGGGGCCATCGCCGGCGTCGCCCACCGCGACGGTGTAGGTGTGCTGCGCCGCGGTATCGGGCGCTGCGGGTGGCGCCGTGTAGTCTCGCGAGTCGGCTCCGTGCAGTTTGAGGCCGAGTCGGAAGGGCGGGCCGTTGGTTTGGGTTAGGATGACGACGACGTGGTCCGCGTCGTACGGGACGACCACACCATCATCGGGGACGTGTATACTCGGGCAGCCGCGGTAGCACCGCAAGTTCTCGGATGTCGGGTCGCCATCGTACAGCAGCGAGCCTTCGGCCTCGAAGAGCTGGAACTCTGTTCGGCCCTGCCAGACGTCAGGATGTCCGGCGAACAAGGTGATGTTGCGCGTGTGGTCGGCTACGACGGTGAAGTGGACCGTGCCCGTGAACTGCAGCCAGCGCCCGTAAATCGGGCTTGGAGTCCCCGTGAGGTACAGGTCGAACTGCCACGCCGATAAGACCTGGTGCGGTAGGTCCGCCATCGAGTCATTGACGGGCATCGCCACCGTAGTCGGAGATTCGGTCAGGTTGGCACGCAGGATGAGTGCATTGTCGGCGGCCGATTTGACCCACAGCTGCGGCGACTCGTAACGGTTGGGTGGCAGCGAGCTGCTGTCCGCCGTCCAAGATACTGTGACGTTCACCCATCCAGTTCCTTGGGGCACGACGTTGCCCGCCTCGGGGCGCAGTGTTGCCACCGACAACGCATCAGGCGAGAACCACGTCCTACCCGCGTCGACGTCGGCATCCGCGATGGTGAGGGTTTTTTGCCGGTTCCAATAATCGTGCAGGTGGAGCCCCTGGTCTGTAGAAGTGCGGTTGAGTGTGGGATCCGTGATGACGGTGTACCCTTGCTCGGTCTCGTCCGCACCGTCGCCGCTGGCGCAGCCGGAAAGGGTGAGGGCCAGCAGCAAGAGTCCGACCAAGAAGCGCATGGGTCGGTCGAGAATGAGCTGCCATAAACCCATTGTGGCGCACTCCTCTGGACGCCGACAAGCCACCACCATGGTTTTTAGGGGGGCCCAATCGTGGGAGCCTCCATGGCCGTCGATGGTGGAGATGGAGTGGCTGCCGGAACCCCGGGCGAATCGGCCCCCGTGCAGGGAGAAACCGGCGCCCCCGTCGTCACACCGCGCCGCAAGTTCCCCAAGTTCGAGAAGCTCTTCGACCCCATCCGCCGCTTCATGGCAGGTGACGAATCCGACGCCGTCCGTCCGGCGGGCACCGTGAACCGCGTCCGCCACCGCCAGCCCCGCGTCTTCTTCATCTGCACCGGGAACGCGACACGCAGCCAAATGGCGGAGGCTTGGGCGCTCAAGGAGGACCTGTACGCGGAATCCGGGGGCACCTTTCCAGCCGCAGTCATCCCGACGGAGTGCATCGAAGTCATGCAAGAGAAGGGCATCGACATCTCGCAATGCCGCCCGAAACTCCTCGACCCGAGCCGCCTCGGCTCCTTCGACCGCGTCGTCGTCATGGGCGCCCAACTCCCCGACGCCTGGCGCGAAGGGGTCCGCAGTGAGGAATGGGAAGCGTTGGACCCCAGGGACTTCCCCCTCGACGGGTACCGGCTCGTCCGCGACGACCTGGAAAAGCGCGTAGCCCGCCTCGCGAAGGTCCTCAAGGGCAGCGCCGCCGCCAAAGCCGCGAAGGCAGCGAAGGCCGCCAACCAGCCCCCCATCGCTCGCTGAGCCTTCGCACGAGACTCGCTCGCCCATCCATTCAGGCTATAGTGGTCAGACTCAAGTAGCGCATTCCGCAACCGACAGTGGTGACCCGTGACTCGATTTGACCTGCGCGCCGAAGCCGCTGAAGCCATCGGGGCATTCCTCATCGTCCTCCTCGGCTGCGGCGCCATCTTGTCAGGCAGCCTTGACGGGCTCGCCATCAGCTTCGCCTTCGGCGCGACTGTCTGCCTTCTCGTCTACGCCTTCGGTCACGTTTCGGGCGCTCACTTCAATCCGGCCGTCACGCTCGCCTTCGCTGCCATAGGCCGTTTCCCGTGGACCCGCGTCGCGAACTACATCGCCGCCCAAACTATTGGAGCGATTGCGGCAGCCCTTGTCCTAGCAGTCATCTTCTCCGAGGTGACAGATGCGACGACCGTCCCGTCGCTGGCCTTGCCGCAAGCCATTCTCGTCGAGGTGGCAATCACGTTCACCCTCATGCTCACGATTGTAGCCTTCGCCACCGACAAGCGCGTCGCCCCAGGCTTCGCCGGCCTCGCCATCGGAGCTGCCATCTTCGTGGGAGCCCTAGTTGCTGACCCACTCACCGGAGGTTCGATGAATCCGGCACGCAGCCTCGGCCCCGCCCTGGCGTCCAGCGTCTGGGATTCCATCTGGCTCTACCTCATCGCACCGCCCATCGGCGCACTCCTCGGCGCCTTCGCCTATGAATCCGTGCGCGGCGGCCTCAAGCCGAAGCCTAACGAAGCGCAGACAGTGGCGCACTACGAGGCCACGGCATGAGCCAAACGCCCCAAGCCGCCGCCAGGCCTCGCGGAGCCACGCCTCGCGTTCTCTTCGTCTGCGTCGGTAATTCGTGCCGCTCACAGATGGCTGAAGGATTCGCCAAAAAGCTTGGGCTGCACGCAGAATCCGCGGGCACAGTCCCAGCGACGCGCGTGAATCCGACGGCGGTTGCTGTGATGGCAGAGAAGGGCGTCGACCTCGCGGCGCACACGCCCAAGACCCTGGATTGGGACGCGCTCAAGAACTTTGATCGCGTCGTCACGATGGGATGCGGTGTCGAGGAATCCTGTCCGAGCCTGAAGACCGACGAAGATTGGGGCCTCGACGATCCCGTTGGCCAACCGGTCGAAGAGTTCCGGCGCATTCGCGACGACATCGAACGCCGCGTCGCTGAGCTCGCAGCGCGCCTCGACTGACCCTTCACGCGGAACGCGCGGAAGGCGCGGAACTGACTCCGTCAGGCGTTTCCGTGGGTTCCGCGTCCTCCGCGTGTAGGCGGCGCGCGTCGACGCCGACCACGAAGCAGGAAATGCGCGGAGCTGACTTCGTCAGCCGCCGGTACTGCACGTCCCCATCGCGCCGTTGTGCGTAGTTGCCGTCGCGTTGCCCGTCGCGCGGTCGAGCGTGCGCTCGAACATGAGGCCGCCGTCACCGTTGAAGAGCCGCCCAGTGAGACGCTCGCCGTGGATCTCGAACCAGGCGTAACCGAGCGTGTCCCCGCAGGCAAAGTGCGCGTCGTTCGGAGTGTCAGTGATAGGGCGGGTCTTGGCGCCGGCTCCGCTCACGACGAACTCCGTGGTCCCATAGGTGTCCGGCTTGGCCACCAGCCACTGTAGGTCGTGGTCGTGTCCGTTGAGGACAAGGTCCACGTGTCCAGATTCGCACACTGATGCCTGCAACCACGCGCCGAGGGGCTGGCTTGCACGGGATGCGTCGCCATGGTCGCCGTTGGAGTACAGCGGGTGGTGCCCGTAGAGGATGGTCCAGGTGCCGTTCGCGCGAGGTCCGGCAAGCTCCCCCTTGATCCAAGCCATCTGAGCCACGCCGTCGGGGTCGCGGGAGAGGGCTTGAGCGGACGCCGAGGTTGTCGTGGTTGCCTAGACTCATGTGGAAGGGAATGTCGAAGGCGGCGTACGGCAACTCGAACTTCGTCAGGAACTGCGGGTCGTATGGGCTCGTTACACCCGCCTCGTAGATGTTGTCCCCGAGGCCGATGACGAAGTCGCAGCCGGCGTCGTCGCACGTTTTTCGCATCGCGGCTGCGACGCTTGCTTGGTTCTCGTCGCCCGTGCCCATGTCGCCCAATGCTATGAAGCGGACCGGCCCGGCGTCGCCCGGCCCGAACGTGTCCGTCCCCGTGGGAGGGGTAGTCTTGGAGGAGTCAGAGCCGGCGGACAGGCAACCGGCCAGGGTCAGCGTCAGGAGCACCGCGATGCCGCGCACAGCGCTGTCGAGGGCATGCCCGTTTAAGGGTGCTTGCCGGCCCGCCCCCGGTCGCAGAAAACACGTGCAGCACACGCCCAGTCGCAGAACTCGCAGAAATCGCCGAACCAACGGCTTCTGCGGGTTCTGCGTATTCTGTGACTCGGTCAGTTTGCTGCATTCTGCGACTCGGTCGGTTCGCTTGCGCACGGCCCTAACGTTCGTGGCCCAGCAACCCAGCTAGCGCCTGCGCGTCGTGCACCGGCGCATGGCATGCGTGCCCTTGGCATAGGTAAGCCGTCGCCTTTCCGCCGAGGGCTTTGTGCTCCGCGGTCCACGCGGCGACCTGCGCCAATCCTTCGCTTTGATGCAGTCGTACGAGGCCCGGATGGAATCCAGCGCCCGCGACATCCAGCATCTCCAGCGCGGGCTTGCCTGCGCCGGCGACGACGAGTTCTTGCGTCGGGCCAAGCGCGAAGTCGAGCGCGACGCACATCATGCCGTACGCGTAGGGATGGCTCGCGACAGTCGCCGAAAACACATGCAGCACGGCATCAGCTTGATCCCGGACTTTCGTGTCCCCTGTCAAGTGCGAGAGCCGTAGTAGACACCACGCCGCAACTGAATTCCCGGATGGTAAGGCTCCGTCGTACGCTTCCTTGCGCCGTACCCCCAGTTGTTCGCCGTCGTCTGGTGCTTGGAAGTAGCCGCCCGGGCGGTCCTCGAAATGCCGTTCCAGATCCGTTGCGATGCGCAGGGCCCATTCAAGGTGACGCACGTCGAAGGTCGCATCGTAGAGCTCCAGGAGGCCCCAGAGCAGGAAGGCGTGGTCGTCCAGGAACGCAATGTCGTCCTTCGCCGGCGCCGCCGGACTCGTTCCCCCGTGGAATCTGTGGCGCAATCGTCCTCGGGGTGTTAGCATTTCGCGGAACAGGAACTCCGTCGCCTCCTGCGCGGCTATCATGTACTTCGGTTCAGCGAGCGCCGTTGCAGCCTTCGCGAATGCCGCGATGGCCAGTCCGTTCCAATCGGTAAGGACCTTATCGTCCAGTAAGGGACGCTCACGGCGGACGCGGACAGCCAATAACTTTGTGCGGGACGCTGCAAGACCTGCTTTGAGTGCTGCTTGCGGGATGGCTCGGCGCTTTGCCAGCGCTTCCAACGGCGTCGCCAGATGCAAGATGTTTGCGCCAGTGCGCTGATGCGTCGCTTCGTCGTGGAAGTTTCCTTCCTCCGTCACGCCGTACGCCTCGCAGAAAATGTCCCCCTCCGCTTTCCCCAGGATTGTCAAGACCTCGTGTCGAGTCCAGAGATAGAACCGGCCCTCCTCGCCTTCCGAGTCCGCGTCCTCGGCGCAACGGAACCCTCCGGCGGGGTCCCGCAGGTCGCGCAGGATGTAGTCGAGGATGTCCCGTGTGACCGTCGCGAAGCGGGCCTCTCCTGTGACTTGGAACGCTTCGGTGTACGCCATTGCGAGCATGGCCTGGTCGTACAGCATCTTCTCAAAATGCGGGAGCAGCCAATGCGGATCCGTTGCGTAGCGGTGGAAGCCGCCGCCGAGGTGGTCGTGGATGCCGCCATCGGCCATCGCGTGCAGCGTCTTGGTGACCATTGCGAGTGCCTGCTCGTCGCCGGTGCGGTGGTGTCGTCGCAGAAGGAACAAGAGGTTATGCGGCGAGGGGAATTTGGGCGCGCCACCGAAGCCGCCGTGCGTAGCGTCGAAGCGTTCGCGCAACCGGAGCGTACACATTTGCAAGGTCTCGGGGCCGAGCGGCTTGGTGTCGGCGTCAACGCGCCCCGATGTGGCCGTCTGCCCGACTTCCTGTAGGACGTGTTCGGCTTGGTGGAGTAGTTCCTTGCGTTTGTCCGTCCAAGCCTCCTGGATCTTCGGGATGAGCTCCATCATGCCGATGCGCCCGTGGCGGGTGAGCTTGGGGAAATACGTGCCCGCGAGGAACGGTTTCTTGTCCGGCGTCAGTAAGACCGTGAGGGGCCAGCCGCCGGAACCGGTCATGCCCTGGCAGACGGCCATGTAGACGTCGTCGATGTCGGGGCGCTCCTCGCGATCGACCTTGACGTTTACGAACGCTTCGTTCATGAGCAACGCGACGCCGGCGTCCTCGAATGATTCGTGAGCCATGACGTGGCACCAGTGGCACGTAGCGTAGCCGATGGAGAGGAAGACGGGAACGTCGCGCCGCTGCGCTTCCGCGAAGGCCTCGTCGCTCCATGGCCACCAATCGACGGGGTTGTCCGCGTGTTGCCGCAGGTAGGGGCTCGGTTCCGCGGCGAGGCGGTTGGACACGGGGTCGCGAAGGCACTCCTGCATTTGGGGGTTGGTGCCTACCTGGACCGAACCGTTGAAGAGCAACCCCCCGGTGGCATGGCCCATGAGCCACGTCTCGGTCAAGGAAGTCACGCACGAGTCGGGCGAGACCGGCGTCTTCGGCGAGGTCTTCATCGGCCTCGGTCTGCTGATTGGCCTCGTCGGCCTCACGTTCTGGGTCCTCTCCATGGTCGGCTTCTACGACGACTCGCCCGTCGGCGCGACGGCGGCCCGCGGCGACTGGATTGCCCTCGGCTTCCTGTTCTTCATCGAGGGCCTCGGCTTCACGCTCTTCGGCATCATGGCGCTCGTGGCTGGCTGGGACCGCCACCACCACCCCGACGCGGTGCATTAGCCGCGGCCGCCCATCGCCGAACCACGAATTTCACGAAGTCCCACGAAACGGACCGAGTCCGTTCGTGCGTTTCGTGAAATTCGTGGTTAGGAGGGCAGCACTACAACTTGTATCGCAGCAACGCCACGATGCCGCCGAACGTCCCCGTCAGTTGGCCACCCTCTTCGCTGGCACCCGATACGATGTGGACGTCGGCTTTCGATGCCTCGGCAAATTCTGACAACTCTTCGACGAGATCGCGTTTCTCCATCTCGGTCTGGTTGCCGCCCCACAGTTTCGCCTGCGCATCGTAGGCCTCTTGGACCTTCAGTTCGGGCACGGTCTTGTAAACGACTTCGCCGGTTTGGCGGTGCTTGAACGTGAGCCGTGACTTGCGCAGGTCCTCGGACAAGAGCAGATGTTCTACTGCTCCGGCATGGAGGGCTTGGCGGACGTCTGCTTCGCCATACGTTCCTACGCCGTGGTCGGGTTTGACTAGTTCGAGGAAGAAGCGCTGCATGAGTTTGCGGTCCTGCATGCGGCCGATCTCCGCGATGGCGGCGCCGGCGTTCATGACCATTTCCTTGAGGCCTTGATCGTCGTCGGTGTACCCGGTGTCGAAGTATTGCGGGTAGAGTTTCTTGCCGAGTTCGTGGTGCAGGTACCCTTCGCGGGCGAAGAATTCCTTCGTGGGGCCCGGGCCACCGAGGAGGAGCGCCTTCAGGTCGGCGTTGAGGAAGATGTCCGTCGCCTTCTGAGCGCACTGCGTGAACCATTCGTGGGCGGCGATCTCGATGAGGCGTTCGAAACGTTGAGCCGATTGTCCGCCGCGTCCGTGTTTGGACGGCACGAGTGAGCCGCGGTTGTAGACGGGGACGATGGTCTTGCCGCGTAGGAAGCCCATGGAGCATTCCTTGCGGTCGAGGATGATGAGGCCGTACGTGTTCTCGACTTGTCCGAGTGCTTGTAGGGGCTCGATGTTGAACGTGGACTCGCAACGGTACTGGTACGTGTTGATTGGCATCGGCGGTTCGATGATGTGCGCCACGAATTGCGTCTTGTTCGCCCCGACGTTGACGTCGCCGACGAAGATGGCCATGCCATTTGGGGGGGTTGACTTGTAATTCTTCAGGCGAGCCAGGATGCTTGTGAGTGCACCCGATACCGCGTCCTGCGTTGACTTCGACTTGATGTTGGATGCTTGCCCGACCTCGTCGCGCACCATCGCCGCCACATCGGACAGTTGGCGGGTTGGTGGGACGTACAAGGTAACCAGCGTCGTGCCCACGCCGCGATAGGCTGCAAGCTCCTCCAACGTCCGCTTGAAGACGTACTTTTGCCGCTCGGTCCACTCCACTTTGGGGGGGACATGCGGTTGAGCCACGGCGCGGCCAGGAAAGGGGCGTATTTGAAGGACAAGGAGGCGCCGACGCTGCCACCGCAAACGCCATGAGCCCGTCGTTCGCCTGGACCCTTGTGGTTGCCAAGCCAGTCCTAGTCACCCTTGTCAGTGCCTTGCTTTCAGGGTGCGCAGCCCCGAGTGGCGACGGCGGCGGCACCACGAATGACGACGCAGTCGTGATTACTGACCCCAACGACACGGCGTACCTTCTGAACGCGTCGGATGATCGAAAGCACATCCACGACTATTGGGCGGGTGCGACCGAGATTATTTTGCTCGATGAGGACCAGGACACGGGGACGGGGAGTGGTGCGGAGTGGGGCGGCAGCGTCAACATGCCCGACGGGAAGACCATCATTCCCGGCACCGGCTGGGTCAACACGACTCTGACGTGGAACGACCCGGAGATCCACATGCGCCTTGAGTACACGGCGGCCGACGGGACTACGGGCGCGTTCCCAGTTGTCTCCGGTGCATTGCTTTCCATCATCAGCAACGAGACGATGAACGACCCGCCGCACATCCAAGTCTCGCATTGGAGTTTCATGCTACGAATGAACTCTGACAATCCCTTGGGCGACATGGATGGAACGGCCATGCATGTCCTCATGGTCGCCGTCCGAGCCCCGGGAGACATTCCCTTCGCGCCATCCCATCCCGACCTGTGGCAAGGACAGACGCAACTCGTGCGAGCGGACGAATCGGCGGACATGACGGCCGCCTATGTTCCCGTCACGGGAACGGGCAACACGCCGCGTATCGCAGACCTAAAGCCGATTCCCGCGGGGACGACCCGGCTCTTGCTCCAGCTTCACTACAACAGTTCGACGCCGGAACCAATCCAAGCCACGTACACTTTGTCCTGGCGAGGCGCTGACCACAGCGAATACGAGGCGCGAGGTGTCCAACCGAACCGGACGACGGCCAACGGCGGCCACACTTTCTTGGAGTGGGAACTGGACGTGGAGGCGCGCATGTGCGATTCCCCGTACGCGACTGAATCGTATTGGGAACTCAGCATCTCACCCTTTGAACGGCCGGTCTTCGCGATGCAAGGCGACTACCACATCACGGTCACCGCGTTCCGGGGTACCTATTCCCCCCGCAGCGCTCAAAGCCCCCCCTCCCGTGCAGCCTCGCATGGAACGCGTCTCAATCGTCATCGGCGGCAGCATCCTCGCCCCGCCGGAACCCGACACGGGGTACTTGGCGAAGGTCGCGGAGACGCTCATGGCGCTTAGCAAGGACCGTCAACTCTTCGTCGTCGTGGGCGGCGGGCACCCCGCTCGCAGGGCCATAACGGCAGCCAGGATTCTCGGTGTTGGCGAAGAGGCGCTTGACCGCATCGGCATCGCAGCAACCCGCCTTAACGCGCAAACACTTGCCTGCATCCTGAAGCAATACAAGGCCGACGTTAACCTCGAGATTCCCCACTCCGTCCATCAAGCGCTGCGGTTCGCTGAACAGCACGCCATCGTCCTCATGGGGGGAACACAGCCGGGCCACTCCACCGACTACGTGGGCGTCGAACTCGCCGTCGAAGGAAAATGCGCCCGCTTCGTCAACGCGACGAACGTCGACGGCGTCTACACGCGCGACCCAGCCAAGCACAAGGACGCCAAGCACCTCCCGAACCTCTCGTTCGAGGAGATGCTGCAGATAATCGAGGAACGCGAATGGACCGCCGCCGGCGCCCCCGGCGTAATCGACGGGCCAAGCACCATCCTCATAGCGACGAAAGGCATCGCCACCAACGTGTGCGACGGACGCGACCTTGCCAACTTCGCGAAGGCGGTAAAAGGCGAGGCGTTCAAGGGAACGAAGGTCAGCGGTAAGCCCGTCCTCATCGCGGGAGGCCGCTGAATGTCCGCCCCCGGAGTCTTGGAGCACAAGCACTGCGAAGTGTGCGGCAAACCCGTTCCCGTTGACGTCCGCGTCTGCGACGAGGCCTGCCAGAAGGGACTCGATGCGTCGATTCGCGCGAAGAAACGCGGTATGTACATGTTCGTCGGCCTGATTTTCTTGCTCCTCATCATCACGCAACTCGACAATTTCCGGTAGCCAGCGCCCGCTGCGGTGCTGCCTCGGCCGGGCGCACCACGTTTCCGCAGATTTCGCCGATTGCGCAGAACGACGCCCGACTACCTACCGAGGATTCCGGGAATTACGGGGAACGGACTGTGCCCCTGTGTCCCCGAAATCTCCGTAATCCCCGGTCGGTTGATCGCTGAATTCGCGTAGTCACGCGTGTTCCAGGCCCCCGGCCACATGACTTACCGCAGTCCGCCGACGGCGGCGGGGCCGGGCACGGGTTGAGGTTGAACCATGCACCTGGAGGTCACGCCGACGACGCCCTTTTGATGGGGGTCCTGGTGGAGCATCCGATGGAGCCGACCCTATCGCTCGCCGAGCGCCGCCTCGTGCAGGCGCTCCCACGCGACGGTTCCAACCTCGCCGTCACCGAGGTGGCGAAGAAGGCCGGATTTGCTAAGGATGTCGAGGCCCTCGTTGCGAGTTCGGGGCCGGAACGCCACGGCCTCATCGCAATCGACGAGACCGTCGAGGCGCGCTACGCCCTCACGGCGGAAGGCCAACGCATCCACGCCATCGGGCTTCCTGAGGTCCGCGCGCACCAAGTCCTCGAAGCTGCACCCGGCCCCCTCACCCTCGCGGAACTCGCAAAGCGGGCCCACCTGTCGGATTCGGAGTCCCGCGTCATCGTGGGCCTACTGAAGAAGAACGGTTGGGCGAGCGTCGATAAAGGCACGGCCGGCATGACCATCGTTGTCGTCCGCGTGCCACGCAACGGCTACGCGCCTGCAGCCGTGTTGGCGCAACTCGGAGCCGAAGCGCGTGCGGCGCCAGCGAGCGACGCGTTGCGGGCACTCATCGAGCGCGGCCTTGCCGCCGCCGTGACGGTGACGGCGCGCGCGATGCGACTCACGCCTGCGGGCCAGAAGTTCGTGGGCGGCATGGCGGCAACCGCCGTCGGCGCGGTGGAAGTCAACCAGATTACGCCCGAACTCATCGCGAAGTGGTCGACGCTGTCGCCAGCTGACCGAGCCAAGCACCAAATTCGTCCATTCGACTTCGGGGTTTCAGTGGCACCACAGTATCCGGGCAAGACCCATCCGCTCACTCACATGATCGAGGAGATTCGCGACATCTTCGTCGGCCTCGGCTTCAAGGAGATCGCGGGGGACTACGTCGAGTCGGCGTTCTGGAACATGGACACGCTGTTCATCCCGCAGGACCACCCGGCGAGGGACATGCAGGACACGTTCTACCTCGACGAGCCTGCGACGGCAAGCGTTCCGGTGGCATTGTGGCAGACGGTCCGCGACGCCCAAACGACCGGCGGTATGACGGGAAGCACCGGTTGGGGCGGAACCTTCACGGAAGCGGAGTCGAAGCGCGCCCTGCTGCGCACGCACACGACGGTGACGACCATCCGGCACCTCGCCGCGAATCCCCAGGCTCCCGCGAAAGTGTTCGGCATTGGCCGCGTCTTCCGCAACGAGGCCATGGACGCCACCCATCTTCCCGAGTTCCACCAGATCGAAGGCATCCTGATGGAGGAGGGCGCCGACTTCCGCATGCTCATCGGCATCCTGCGCGAATTCTACGAACGCCTCGGGTTCCCGCAAATCAAGTTCAAGCCCAGCTACTACCCCTACACGGAGCCGAGCTTGGACGTCGCGGTCAAGTGGGGCGACAAGTGGTTGGAGTTAGGTGGAGCCGGCATCTTCAGACCAGAAGTCACGCAGCCGCTCGGCGTCAAGGTTCCGGTGCTGGCTTGGGGGTTGGGTTTGGAGAGGTTGGCGATGCTGCGCTTGGGCTTGAAGGATATTCGTGGCCTCTACGTGAGTGACGTGCAGTGGTTGAGAGAAAGTCCAGTGCGTTGATTCCGTCCACGTCAGCGGTGGGCGGGGGCGCCCGAGTGTGGGAGGCCTGGGATTGCACGGATTCACACAGATTTTGGTCCTCATTGGGTTCGCCACTTCACGCGAAGGTCGCGGAACCCCGCAGAATCGCTTCCGCGCCTTCCGCGTTCTCCGCGTGAAGTGTAGTGCCTTGCGCGCAAAAACACAATCTGTGAATCTCTGTGCAATCCCAAGCCTCCAGTTCTGCTGTGACGCAACACCATTGCTTCAAGCCCCCGAAGCGAAAAACCAAATGACCACCCGGCCGCATGTCTGCCTCATGCAAGCCAAGGAACTCGGCCACGTCGTCTTCTACGTGCGTGACCTGCAGGCCAGTCTTCGATTCTACCGCGACGTGCTGGGCTTCCATGTCGTCGGCGATGCTTTCGGCGGCAAGGCAGCGGCCCTCGTCGCTGGGAACCACCGCACACACCACGAGATGCTGCTCATCGAAGTCGGCAATGCACCCGGCAACCCACCCGGACGGCGGCGGGGACTGTACCACATTGGAATCAAGGTCGGTGACTCGATGGATGAACTGCGCCAAGTGGTCGCAGATCTCAAGAAGGCAGGCGTCCGCATCGACGGCACGTCGGATCACACCGTGAGTTGGAGCCTCTACTTGCACGATCCGGACGGGAACGAACTCGAATTGTACTGCGACAACCCCGCGATCGATTGGCGAAGCGACCCGAAGGCAGTGATGGCGCCGATTAGGCCGCTTCAGCTGTGAAGTCGACGCCGTCCACGAGGTAGTAGGCCATCAGGATTCCCTTACCTAGTTCGGCGACAGGCTCCAATGGGCGCGCCGCTGCCTCGTCCGGGTACCCCTCGAGACGGACCAAGTCGCGCAGTTCCGCCTGTTCTGCAGCGGTGAGCGCCCGCTTTGGGTAGCTGAGCGCCAGCAGGCGACGAAGCTGCGGCAACGACAAGTTCATGGACGCTCCTGGAAAGGCGGAGTGTTCTCTTGGAGTTTTTGGTCAGGTGGCGGGCGACCGGCCTCAGGATTCGATATTCGCCCTCGAGGTATCGCAGCCTCGCTTCAAGCTGCTTCACTTCGGACCAGAGGAATCGGAATACCCCGGCGAACGCCGCGAGGCCAGCCAACAAAAGTCCCGCAAGTCCCAGCAGGTCGGTCACTGCAGGTGCGAGCTGAAACCCCGTGAACAACGCCATGGCACAGGCCAAGGCCTGTTCAATGAAACCGCTGCGGCCTAAAGGCCTCAGCTCACGGCTTGGAGCGTTGATAGTCGTCGGCCAAGCGTTCAATGTCGTCTTCGCGGCATTCGCCCATCTGCAGTTCCACGATGACGAGCGGGTCCTTGCCCGTGTTCGCGATGCGATGCGTCGCCCCAATCTCCACGACGTGCGTGTGCCCGGGGACGAGCTTCGTGGGCGGCTCCGTGCCTTGGTCCTGCCCCTCGCCGGAGATGACGCGCCAGATTTCCTTGCGGTGGCCGTGCTTCTGCAGGCTCATGCGGGCGCCCGGTTTGACGACCATGCACTTGAGGGTCGCCTCGGGCGTCCGGTACCAATCGACCCACAAGCCCCACGGCCGTTCCTCGACGGTGTCGGATTCGAAGAGGCCAAGTGCCTTGAGTGCCTGGCGTAGGTCATGCATCGGGCGGGCCATTGGCTGGCGCTATTTGGTTCATTGTAACCGCGGCCTTGCAGCCCAGATTACCCGGCTTAGGTAATCGTCAGGGTGTACGTGCGGGTCTGGCCGTTGTTGACTGCAATTTCTGCAGTAGTGGTGCCGGGGGCGATGGTGCCTGTCGCCGCGGCTGTGGGTTGCGCTCCGTTGAAGCCGATGCAGCCCGAGCCGCCCTGCGAAGGCTGGCCGCCCGTGAAGGTCAAGGCCCAGGTGCGGTTTGCGGCCTCGGGGGGGATGGCGATGTCGACCGAGCTGACACGGTCCTGGTTTTGCCCCGCGAGGGTGCAGTCCTGGACGCCGCTGACCGTGCCGGTCTTGACAATCGGCTCCAGCGTCATGTTCTCGGTGCCGTTGCCGTTTCCGCCCGGGCCGTTGGTGCCGGAGGGCGACGAGGAACCGTCAGAATCGCCTTTTCCGCCGAAGCAACCGGCGAAAAGGAGGGAGCAGACCAGGGCAAAGACGACTTTTAGCTTGTCCATGCTCGCAGCTAGCTGGCATATCTCATAGGTTTTGCGGTGACAGTGTGGCAGTGTTTGCCGGTTTCCGGGCCGAAAAAAGAGCGGCAATCGCAGCCAAGCGAGGTTTGCCCTTTTCCGCAGATTTCGCAACTGTCCCCAATCACCTTGGCCCTGGTGTGGGAGGCCTGGGATTGCACGGATTGTCACAGAACGTGGTCTGCGCGTGCCTTGCCTCCACTGCGCGAAAAATCATCTTTGCATTTCTGTGAAATCCCAGGCCTCCCACACTGTGCCTGCCTCGTTCGGGCAGGCGTTACGCGACGGGCGCCGTCCTTCGAAGCCCCGTCCACATGGATTACCGCAGTCCGCCGGCGGCGTGGTCGTCCACGGTTTGAGGCTGCGGCCAGATGAGGCTCGCCGCATTGCTGGCACAGCCGGTTGTTTGGGATTCTGTAGAGTCGAGACGGCAAGCGAATCGGCGTCAACTGTGAAATCTGCCGAAAACGTGGGCTCGCGTCGTCTGACTCACAAATAAGGATGCCCGCGCTCGACCTTCATTTTGCGTAATTCCTGCTGAATCTTGCCGCGCACGTCGTCCGCGATGGCATGGACGCGTTCGACATCGTCGATGTCCTTCGCGGTGCACCCTTTGAAGGGCATTTGCGGCAGGAACTTGATGCGCCACTTGACCGGCTTCGGCAGTAGATTGCGCGGGATTGGTAGCCCGCCCTTGATCTTGAGTAGGTCCTCGTACGACTCGATGCGCGTCCCGATGGGGTTGGATTCCTCGCCGCCGAGAACGCACACGGGAATGACTGGGACGTTGGTGGCCATCGCGACGCGCACGAATCCACGCGCGAAGGGCTCGAGGACGTAATCCGCGCTGGGCCGGAAGGCACCCTTTTCGCCTTCGGGGAATACCATGACGAGGTGTCCGCGCTCGACTTGCTCACGCATGGCATCCTTCGTAATCTCGTAGAGGCCGACCTTGCGCGCAAACTTCGCCGTCGCGGGCGCCTTGAACCACGCCGCATGCGCCATACCGCGGGGTAGGCGCTCGATGCCGTCATAGACCGACAAGGCGGTGAGCGCGTAGTCGAGGCCGAGCCACCCCGTGTGGTTGGCCGCGAGAAGGGCCGGCCCCTTCGTCGGGATGTTGTCCAGGCCGGCCACCTGGAGGCGCGTGTAGCTGCGCAGCGTGCGCAGGAACGGTGCAAGCCTATCCACGAATTCGGGGTCCATGGTATCTGGGGCGGGTGCGGCCGTTCCCGGCTCGGGCATACGCAGCAAGATGCGCCGCTGGATTTGGTGTTGCCGCCGCGGCCCGAGGCTACGGCTTGCGCGAGTTCATCCGTTTTTCCGCAATCGCGTGGCCTTGGACGTTCCTAGGCGCCGCCGTTGCGCCGCAATGCCACGGCCACAGCGAGCAGGCCGAGCAGCAGCGCGGGGGCCGAGGTCGGAATGCCCTTCGCGTCATCGTGTTGGGCATCGACTTCGGCTTGCAGGATGGCGAGCTCGGCGGAGAGCCGGTTGATGTCGTCGCGCAGGTCAGCGTTCGTTGGCACGCCGGCTTCGGGGAAGGTGATCGAGGAGCGGTCGAGGACGGCGCCGCCCGCAGTGATGGCCTGCGCATTCATCGTGGTGCCGTTGATGGCTCCAGTAAGGTCAAGCAGGTATTGGCCGGGTTGCGTGAGGACCAAGGGCTTGTCGAACGTGAAGCAGCCTGGCCATCCAAACTGCGTCTTGAGCGCCTGCGAGATGGTCTGGCCGTTGGGCGCCGTCAGTGTTGCCGTCAGGGCGCCAGGATTCACGGTCGTGAGCGCGGCGCGCGTGCCGGTCGCCGGGTTCTCGGTGAAGCACACGTCGAGGCATGTCGGGCCTCAGGCCTGAACGGCCGCCCGACGGAACCGCGGATTACGCGGTGTGCGGTGGAACCTTGTTCCGCACCGACCGCCGAACCGCGGATTTCGCGGATTGCGCGGAGTGCGGTAGAACTGCGTTCCGCGCACCGACTAAACCGCGGATTACGCGGATTACGCGGAGTGCGGTAGAACTGCGTTCCGCGCAATCCGCGAAATCCGCGGTTACGTCGTCGGAAGCGCGGTACAACTGCGTTCCGCGCAATCCGCGGTCAAGTGGGCCACGAGAGGCCGCTCCTACGCTTTGACGCCGGCGAACTTCAGAATCAACTTGTACGTTTCGTCGATGGACTGGTGCGCCGTGTTGAGGACGACGCACTTTGCGCGGCGGGCCTCGTTGCGGAAGAAGTCCTCCTGCCGCTTGTGATCCGGCGCAAGCAGGTACGGGTTGTACCAAGGCTCCGATGCGTAAGTTCCCCACTTCTCGCGTGGCCCCGCGCCCGGGCGGATGAGTGTGCGGCCCTCTTGCAGGAGCTTGACCAACTGGTCCTCATTCAGCTCGACGACGGACGGCTCCTTGTCGTCGCGGCGAAGCAGGACGATGAGGTCGATGGAGGTGCCGTCCTTGACGCGCTCGGGGCCCATCATCCACTCGCGCGCGAGCAGCGCGCGCGAGTTGCCAAAGCCCCAGTAGCAATAGGGGTACCCTTGGTTGAACATGCAGTTCCCCTTGAGGCACGACGGCGACTCGCACTTGCCTTGCTCACGCACGACGTTCTCGACCTTGCAGCGGTCGAAGATGGGAATCAGCCAAGGCTCGTTCTCCGCGTTCTCCGTCCTAACGTACAAGGCCACTTCCGGCTGGTAGACGTTGAGCCGCTCGCCCGGGGCGAGAGTCTCCGGGTGGTGGATATAGATCCAGTCGTCGCCGATGACCTTGCCCTTCGGGTGCTGCAGCAGGCGGTTGACTTGCGTCGTCTTGCCCGTCCCGGTGGGGGCGATGATGACGATGCCCTTGCCGTCGACTTCAGCGGCGGCCCCGTGGATGGAGTGAGTGTCGAATTTCCGTTCCAGGACGACGGCGGCCAAACCGAGCGCCCAGGACTTGCATTGACCGTAGTAATCCGTGTTTACGAAGAGGGCCGTATCGAGGCTCGGGCAGTAGTAGGCGTGGACCTCGTGGTCGGGCACGCCGACGATGGAGTAGAGGTGCCCATGCGGCTTGACGTGGTCCCCCACAGTATGCCAGTTCTCGGTCCAGAATTCGTATTGGTGACGGGAATTCGTGATGAGTTCCACGATGATGCCATCGATGTTGGCCTTGCGGCGAAAGGTCTCTTCGAACTTGAGGTGCGGCAGGACCGAGCCGAGCAAGGCGTGCATCTTGTCGGCGGAGAGGTCCTTCGTCGAATCGACGCGTCCGGCGGCGAGAGTGTGGTAGTTGTCCAGGGCCGGGTTTCCCTTGGCGCCGGCGGACTTGGGGGTCACGGTGACGGTCATGGACATGGGGACCACACTTCGCCACGGGCCGGCCCCTAAAACGGTTTGCTGGGCGGGAGGCTTCTATGTGTAGCCTACAAAAAGCAGGTGCCGACGCCGCATCGGCCTTTTTCTATCCCTTCACCCCTGTAGCGCCATGGCTTCTTCGTGGGCTGGCTGTGTCGCCGTGTCGTTCCTAGTGCTGGCCGGCTGTTCTGCCAAGCCAAACGCCGATGCGGACGGCACCGCCTCCGGCAGCGACTCCGGCACAGGCGGCCCGGCCGCGAATGCGACTCTCCCGATGCCAGTTACGCTCGTGCGCACCTTGTACCTCACCCCGACGGGCTTGACGTGGGAGTTGCCCGCCGCGAACACTGCCCCAATCCGGGGCTCCTACTCGGATCTCGCGGCCGGCTTCGAAACCAACGAATTCAGCAGTGGTCCCGTCGCGAATGCCACCGTCGTCGAGAACGTCGACGTACGCGTGCAACTATGGATTGAGGCCACCACTGCGCCCGTCGTCCCTTCGCGCCAGCTCGATGTGGGGGCGTGGTTCGGGTCCTCGCGCTCGTCGCCGCTTAGTACGCTCGTTGCTTTGGCAGACCCCTTCATGCCCGGCGTGCCGACGCTCGTCGAGTTCGACATGCAGTTCAGCGGCAAACGCGGAATCTTCGTCCCGGTTGGCGAGGCCTTGCACTTCGAATTCCTGGCCGGCATGGGGCAGGACGACCGGGCCGGCATGCTGCGCTTGCACACGGGCGGGGACAAAGCCTCCAACCTCAACCTCACCGTGACGGACCTGCCGATCGACCCGACCGCCGCGTCCTCCATGTCCGCCAGCGAAGTGTTCACAGGTGAGGTCATGAACGTCTTCTCGCCCACCGATTGCAGCGAACCGCCAGCCACGGTAGGCGACCACGAAGTCACTGTCCCGCTCAATGCCACGAAGCTCGAAGCCACCCTGACGCGCTCGTCGCCGGCCACCGTGCAAACCGACCTGGACATCGACCTCCTCGACGGAGCAACCGGCCTAACCGGAGGCCACACGCCGCGTTCGGAGGAGGGAATTCTGCTTGCCGGCCCGACGCTTGCTGGGCTGCAGGGACAAACGCTTACGATTCGCGTCACGGCCTGCTCAGGCGGGACCAGTCCGTACTCCGTAACGGTCGTCATGACGTAGGGCGCGGTTCCCGATGCGAGGCGCCAAAGGGCACGGCCAAGGGCACCGCCGCCGTTTTGAGGGCGACGCCCGTCGCCAGCGTGTGGACCGCGAGGCCTTGAAGCGACAAGCGGGCATTGCCGCGGCGGAATTGGTGCGCGACGGAATGATCGTCGGTCTGGGGACCGGCTCAACGGTCCGCTACACAATCGAGGCCATCGGCGCGCAAGTGGCGCGTGGCCTCCAAGTGACGGGAATCCCAACGAGCGAGGCGTCGGCTGCGTTGGCCCGCAGCCTGGGCATCCCTCTCACGACGTTGGACGTCGAGCCAGTCGTTGACCTCACCATAGACGGCGCCGACGAGTTCGACGGCGAGTTGCGGCTCATCAAGGGTGGCGGTGGGGCGCTCACTCGGGAGAAGATTGTGGCAAAGGCCAGCAGCCGCATGGTCGTCGTCGCCGACGCGGCCAAACGCGTCGAGCGCCTTGGCTCCAGTTTCGCGCTGCCCGTGGAGGTCATCGACCTAGGCAAGATGCCTGTGCGGCGCATGATTGAACGCTTGGGTGCCTCGGTCAAGCTGCGCGCGGCGCCGGACGGCAGCGCCTACCTCACGGACAACGGGAACCCGATCCTCGACGCCAAGTGGCCCGGCATCAAGGAACCCGAACGGCTGGAACTCGAACTCGAGACGTTCCCAGGCGTCGTGTGCAGCGGCCTCTTCCTGGGCCTATGCGATACCGTGTTCGTCGCAGGCGCGAAGGGCGTGGAAATCCTGCGCAGGCCCTGAGCGACGTTCCCGACTACGTTTACGATGACGTTCACGAGGACGTTCCCGACCACGTTCACGACGACGTTTACGACGACGCGTGCAACGACGTTCACGACAGCTTTCGTCGCACGACTTGCATGGCTTGGTTGAAGGCGTCAATCGTGCGTTTGCCTTCATTCTCGTAGTGCTTTCGAATCGTCGTGGCGTCGGCCACGAGCTTGTAACGATGCATCGGGCGGCCCTTGCCGGCGCGCGGAATGGCTTCGGCCTGCACCCAGGACCGGTCGCGCAAGACTTGCATGCCCACGGAGACTTCCGGTTGCCGCAACCCTGTGCCCTCCACTAGGTCGCGCGTCCCGAGCGGGCCCTGCTCGACCAAGGACGAAACCAAGGTGGCTTCGACGCGTTTGGCGCCGAGGCGCTGCAAGGCATCCTGAAGTTCTGAATCCGCACGTTCCCGTTGCCTCGCCATGTCCTCTTACGTGGGCCTTGTTACTATTTGGGGCTTTTCTTAAACCAAGAAAATTGGATATAAGCTGCGCTGGCCGCGGCCATAGGCCAGTGCAGGCGAGGGGGAAGGCCGACCTTGCACGCTTTTCAACGGGAGCCTCGTCGGCCACGCCATGGCGAAGAACGAAATGGCGTCCCCCGGCACCCCGCTGGCCTTCAGCGAGGAGTTTCTGCCGGGCCATGGTACGTACGACGACGGCACGCAAATCCGCGCGGCCGTCTTTGGCATGCAGCACGTCGACCCCGAGACCATGACCCTCAGCGTCGTACCGGCCGGAAAGAAGGTCGCAACCATCGAGAAGGGCGACATCGTCGTCGGCCAAATCACGTTCATCAAGCCCGAGGCCCTTGCGTCCGTCAAGATTCAGGGCGTTCGCGGCAAGGAAGGCCGCAGCATTCACCTCTCCGTCGACGCGACCCTGCACGTGTCAAAGATTGACAATCGCTACATCCAGGACGTCACGTCCGAGTATCACCGCGGCGACATCATCCGCGCCAAAGTCCTCGGCTTGAAGGGCGGGCCGCAACTTGCGACCGACCGGCCAGAACTGGGCTGCATCAAGGCCTGGAGCACCGACGGCAACGAGTTGGTGCTCGACGGCAACCGGCTGCGCGACCCCGAGACGGGGCGCGTCGAGAACCGCAAGCTCGCAAGCGACTACGGCTCCGGCCAAGTCTAATCAAGCGCGAAACGAGTATAGCGCCATGGCCGGCCTCATCGGACTCGCCGGCGCCGACATGGAACTCCAAGATGCCTTGCGCGCCAAGAAATGGGAGCACGTAGGTGCGTGATTCCGCACCCCGTGTGCGACTGACGACCACGTTGCCCATCGCCATCGAGAAGGCCGACGGCCGTGCCATCGTGACCACCACGCCGAACAGCTTCTTCGGTCGGTTCCACGACCGCCAAGTCTGCTCCGTGACCCCGCAGGAGGCGGACCAATGGATGACCGCGACGCGCAAGGAAGACGCCGTCGCATTGCTGCACCCCGCCGCCGAGGACGAGTGGGAGGCTGTGCCGGTCGATGATAGGATCTTCAAACCGGGACGAAGGGAAATGGAAGACCTCGTGCCGATTGGGAAGCCCATTCGGGGATGAAGCAACCGGGATGCGTTCCACGACGCGCACGCCGTCGCCTTCAGTCGTCGAGTTGGGTGCGGTTTGCGTTGGTCTTGCCTTGCACGTTCTCACCGCTCAATTCCGCTTCCAGTTCCTCCACTGTCGGGAGGATTCCGGTGAGGTTCTTTGGGAGCTTCTCGACCAGCGTCGTCTCCCAACCGGCGACACCGATGGGGCGCCTCAAGTGACGCAACGCGTACTCGACGACGACCTTGTTCTTCTCGCGGCACAAAAGGAGGCCGATGGTCGGTTTGTCGTCCGGATGCCGCAACAGATCGTCCGCCGCAGAGAGGTACAGGTTCAACTGGCCCACGAACGCCGGGTCGAATGGCGCCGCTTTCAACTCGACGACGACGTACGCGCGCAGCTTCAGGTGGTAGAACAACAGGTCAACGAAGAAGTCCTGGTCGCCCACTTCAAGCCGCACCTGGCGCCCCACGAAGGCGAAGGCACGACCAAGTTCCAGAAGGAACCGTTGGACATGCTCGACAAGAGCCTGCTCGACCTCGCGCTCCCGGCGCGGGTCGGCCGTTCCAAGAAAATCGAAAAGGTACGGGTCCTTGAACGCCTGCGCGGCCAGGTCCGAATCCGTGGGCGGCAGCGTGGCGTTGAAGTTCGTGATTGCCTTGCCATGGCGTTGGTGGGCACGTCGTTCAATCTGGAGCGCAAGGATGTTGCGCGACCAGCCATGCTCGCGGGCCTGCCGGGCGTACCAGAGCCGTTCCGCTGCATTGTTCAGTTTCTCGATAAGGGCGATGTGGTGATACCATGGGATTTGTGCAAGCGTCTCTTGCACAATTGCCTCGTTGGGCCAAGCGGCCGCGAAGGCGCGCATGTACTTCAGGTTCCACGTCGAGAAGCCACGCATGTCGGGGAATCCATCGCGGAGGTCGGTGGAGAGACGGTCGATGACCTTAGCACCCCAGCCAGAACGACGCGCAGTCGGTCCCGCTGGATGCGCTCCCTAATAGTGCTCAAGGTCTCGGCGTAGTCGGCTGGAAGTTGGGCCCGCGCCGGGGGCGTCGGGAACGCGGAGGCAGGGCCAGGCCCGGCGGCGGTTTTGCTCATGCCTCAGGAACCGCCTGCGCAAACAGGAACGTTCGCCAAAGGTGGGTAAAAGTACGTCCTCCAACCCTGTTGGTTTTGGCCCCGCGACCATAGTGCGCAATTGCGCAACATTGCCCCCGCCGCTCTTCAATCCCCCGAACCACGGACGGCCGACCATCTTGCTGAGACCGACAAAATGGTCCTGGCGAGCGAAACGCACCCGCCCACCCCCAACCGCTTAAATAACAGGCCCAAGTCGCCGCATCCGTGAAGCTGACCATCCTCTCCAAGACCGACAATGAGCTGGAGATCCAGATTCAGGGCGAGAACGAGACGTTGCTCAACCCCATCAAGCAGGCCCTGCTCGGCGACAAGGACGTCGAATTCGCCGAATACATCATCGAGCACCCTAGTCTCTCCATCCCCAAGATCTTCCTGCGCACCAAGGGCAAGGTCAAGCCCGACCTCGTCCTCAAGCGCACCATCAAGAACCTCGTCGCCGAATTCGACGAGTTCGAGACGCAGTTCGCGAGCCTTCTCAAGAAGCGGAACTAGAGTAATCGCCCGGGACTTGTACGCCCCGGTCGGCGCCGGCGGTTTTGTAGCAGGGCGCGCTCGGCCGCTTGTTGACTCGCCCTATCCCTCCCGCCGCCGAGGTGGCACTTGGACTCACGTCCTACATGACGGAGACTCCCGGCATCGGCGGCCGCCTACGCACTGAGCCTGAGGATTTCGTTGTCGTGGAACTTGGGGAAGGCCCACCACGCGTCGACGATGGCGCACACGCCGCCGCTCGCGTCCGGCTGCGCAATTGGGAGACCAACCGCTTCGCGATGCAGGCTGCACAAAGGCTTGGCATCCATCGCGACCAAGTGGGATTCGCGGGCATGAAGGACAAACGGGCGGTGACGATGCAATGGTTCACTTTCAAGTGTCCAGTGCCCCGGTTGACGGAACTCAATGGGCTGCTCGACGTCGAAGTCGTGGAGTCGTACGCGACGCGCAAGTCACATTTTCCTGGCGCTCACACGGGGAATCGATTCGAGTTGCGGGTGCGCGAGTCGACCCATGACGAACCCTCGGTGGCGGCCACGACCGAAGCCATCCGGACAGAAGGCGGAGTGCCGAATTTCTTTGGCCCGCAAAGGTTTGGTGGACATTTTCGCCCCGTGACGCACCTAGTCGGTCGCGCCATCGTGGAAGGCGACCTAGAGGAAGCCGTGCGCCTCTACGTGGGAAATCCGATGCCCGGGGAGCAAGAGCAGGCGCAGAAGGCCCGCCGCATCTATGACGAGACGCGCGACCCGACGGCGGCGCTCGCCGAGTATCCGGAGAAGCTCGACCCTGAGCGAGGCATCCTGTGGCGGCTGCAGAAGCGCCCCGGCGAGTGGCGGTACGCAATCCAGGCGTTGCCGTCGAACCTTCTGCAACTCTTCGTGCACGCCCACCAGTCGTGGCTCTACAACATCATCCTCTCGGCGCGCGTCGATGCTGGACTCGGCCTGCGCACGGTGCATGTGGGCGACCTGGCGATGGGCGTCGACGAGGATGGACTTCACCCCCACAAGGTGACATCGTTCAACGTCGAGAAGGTCCAGCGTGAGGTCGATACGGGGCGCGCGACACTTACCGCCCCCCTCGTCGGCACAGCGTGCCCATTGGCCGAAGGCGAACCGGGGGAGATTGAGCAACGGGTCCTCGATGAACATGACGTGTCGCCCATGGACTTTCGTTGCCAAGAGCTGCCGGAGCAGGCTTCCGACGGACGCCGGCGAGGAATCTTGCAGCCGGTACGTGGCCTTGAGGTGCGCTGGGTCGATGAGGACCCGGTCTTTGACTTCGCCCTGGGCAAGGGGTCGTACGCAACGGTGGTCCTGCGGGAATTCATGAAGGCTGAACTCTCGGAATACTGAGTGCAATACTGATAGGAATCCTGACGGGAATCCTGACGGGAACCGCACCGCATCGTCCACCGACGGCCTAAGTCGCCTGGGGTGAAGCCCTTAATCTGGGCCCGCCTCCGTTGCCCCATGGCCTCCGGAGCAAACCCCGCCTTCTACCGCAAGCTCGCCGGCATCCTCGCAATCGGCATCGTCGTCGCCATCGTGCTTGGCCTCGTCGACATCACTGGCCCCGGCCTGCTGGACCTCGAATCCTCCATCGTGTCGCTCTTCCTTGCGACCTTCGTCATAGTCGGCATCCTGCTCTTCTTCCTGCTGCGCGTCGGGGACATCTTCTCGATTGAACGAAAAGTGCAGGACCTGCTTGCCGCCGAGGGCGCAAAGTGGGGCGAATCCCTGCAGGCCGAGGAAGCCAAGGCCGACGCGCTGCGCGTCCAACTGAAAGCCGACGCTGACAAGGCGAAGAACGGCCTATTGCAGGAACAGGCCTCGCAACGTATGGCCGTCCAAGACGCCTTGACGGCCGCCAACCGGGCCGCTGCCGAGGCCCGTCAAGCCCAGGCCCGCATCGAGGAACTCGCACGCCGCCCGGAGACCTCCACGGAGGTCGGGGCGCTGCGCGGCAAGGTCGAGACGCTTGAGAAGGAACTCGCCGAAATGCGCCGCCGCGACACGGGCAACGTCCCGCTCCTCAAGCAACTGCAAGAGGACCTCGCGGCACTCCGCGCAGGCCAGACGAAGCTCGGCCACCGCGTCGATTCGGCGGTCGAAGCCGTCGAGCGCCGCGAAATGGAAGCGTCGGCCGCCCGCACGGAGCTCGACCATGAGGTCGCCGACTTGCGCAAGCGCGAGCAACTCCTCGTCCTGCGCAGCCGCGACCTGGAATCCGCAAACGAGGAATTGCAGGCCCGCGCCCGCAAGCCGGCCGTCTCGATCCGGCCCGGCGATGAGAAGCACCACGTCCTCGCCATCGAAGGCATCGGGCCGAAGTACGCAAGCCGCCTCAACGCAGTGGGCATCATCACGATTCCGCAGTTGGCGCAGGCCGACCCAGATGAGGTCGCGAACCAGCTCGACGTCATGCCCGACCTCGTGCGTGAGTGGCAAGCCATGGCGGACCTCATCCGCGTCAAGGGCGTCGGCCCGCAGTCCGCAGAAGTCCTCGTACGCGCGGGAGTCAAGTCAGTCGCGCAACTGGCGACCCTCAGTCCCGAAGAAGTCAGCCAGAAAGTCAAGGAGACTGAGGCCGGCCGAAAGGTGCGCATCCAGGGCCAAGATGTCTCGCCAGGCGTCGCGAAACGTTGGGTCGAGGCGGCGCGCAAGGGCGAGATGGACGAGTAGGCGCCCTGCTCATTTCCGCTCCTTTCCGCAGATGTAACTTCACCGCCCTTTTCCGCAGATGCCACAGATTTCGCAGAATTGACGGGCCGGCGGGATGCCGCGCTATCTGCGGCATCGGCGAAATCTGCGGAAACGCGGCCTTGGCCTTTCGAGGTCACCAGCAATGCACGGCTGTGCCGGCCCAACGAGTTTCGGCGCACCTCATGTGCTGAATCGCGAGGTCCCCAATGCGGAGTAGAAATCTGTTGGTCCAGGGGCGCACAACTGTGCTGGCAATCTATGACGGGACCCGCCAAACGCCGGCGACGTCGACGGGCACGCGAGGGAACCTCGCCTGAAAGAAACGGGCGGCGCCGTGCGCCGCTCTTCGAAAGTTACTGAAGCGGCGGCTCGGGGACGACGCCGTCGGCGGACTGCGGTAAGCCATGTGACCGGGGGATTCGAACGGGTAATCTTGCGAATCAAGCGACCAACCGACCGGGGATTACGGAGATTTCGGGGACACTAGGTTACACCCAGTTCCCCGTAATTCCCGGAATCCTCGGTAAGCGTCGGGCACCGTCGTTGCGCATTGGCGGCGTATCGTGAGATTGCGCGGGAACAGCGGACCCAATCGGTCCGCGCAATCCGCGTAATCCGCGGTTAGGTCAGCGGTGGAGGCCAGGCATCGCTAGCGCTTGGCCGCTCGTCTTACCGCTTCTTGCCGCCATCATGCCCACCCGCCAGCACGAAGTGCGCGAGCAGGCACTCAATCTGGATGCGCTCGTTCGCGCCTTCGACCATGCGGAACTCGATTTCTCCGACTTTGTCGACGAGGCGGACCTTCTCCGCATCGCCGATTGTGAGGTCGAAGACGCTGCGGTGAATCTGCCGGATGACGTCCTCACCACTGAGGCCATACTCGATGAGGAGGTTGTCGAGGATGTTGCGGGCCGCCATGAAGTCGCCACCTAAGGCGGTCTCGAGGAGTTTCTTGACTTCCTCCGGTCGGGCCGTGCTCGTGGTCTTGTAGATTGAATCCGCGTCAACCGCTCCGCCGAGGGCCGCCGCAACTTGCAGCGTGTTGACGGTGCGGCGTAGGTCGCCCTTCGCGACGAAGAGCAACGCATCGACGCCGTCTTGGGTGATCTCGACCTTCTCTTCCTTCGCGATCTTGCGCACGTATTTCTTGACTTGGTCCTGATGGAGCGGCCGGAAACGGAAGACCGCGCACCGGCTCTGGATGGGGTCGATAATCTTGCTGGAGTAGTTGCAGCTGAGGACGAACCGCGTCGTGGCCGTGTACTTCTCCATGGTCCTGCGCAATGCCGACTGCGCGTCGTGGGTGAGGGCATCGGCCTCGTCGAGGAAGACAATCTTGAAGCCGTCGGCGTCGGCCGTCCCCACGCGGGCGAACTCCTTGATCTTGCCGCGCACGACGCCGATGCCACGCTCATCCGAAGCGTTCAATTCAAGGAAGCGGCCGCGCCAGCCGTCCTCGCCGTAGAGGTCCTTCGCGAGCGCGATGGCACAGGTCGTCTTCCCCGTTCCCGGTGGGCCCGCGAACATGAGGTGGGGAATGTTGTTGGCGGCGACGTAAGCCTTGAGGCGCTCGACGGTGTCCTCCTGGCCCACTACGTCGCCCAAGGTCTTGGGACGGTACTTCTCCACCCAGACGTCCTTCATCGTTCAGGCGACCATTGGGGAGTTGAAGAAGGGTTTCATGGGGCAAGCGGGCCGGCCTCAAGGCGCACGCCGTGGCCCGCCACCAGATTGTAGTCGAAATAGAAGCTCTCGGGGCTGCGGAACGGCTCGATTTGTGCGCCGTCGCCTTCGACTGTCATGCTCACGCCGCTGAGGCCCCATTCGGCTCCTTCGATTGTCATGTTGATGGCGTGCTTGACGATTTCGCCAGCCACGGCATAGGCACGCATCGCGGCGTCCGGCGTGCCGCCTTGGTTCGGGACGCGGTCCTCACGCGGAGCCCGCGCTGCCGAGCTTTGCGAGGATGCCGCCAAACCGCGTCGCGGGGACGACCGCGAGCAGCCGTTGGTGGCCGTGGGCGAGGTCACGAATGCGTTGCGCCATGTGGGCCTCCCGCTCGGCCTCGACGCGCGCGAATCCCTTCGGCTTGTTCCACGCCGCATCCCACGCCAGCGCGAACGCGTAGGCGTCCGGGGAATCGGCGAAGTCCTTGCTGAGCAATTTTTTGCGGATGCTTGCGGCCTGGACGAGGTGGCGCAGCTTGACGTTGCTCGTGTAGAGTTGGGTGTGGGCTGCGTCGTCCAGGTCGATGGCTTCAATTGGGAGCTTTGCGCGCGTGGCTTCGTCGTGGGCCGCTTCGAGATCCGGGCTCGGCACTCGCGTCGCTCCGTAGCGGCCTAGAATCGTGAGGATGTGGTGGTCGACTTCGTCGGTCTCAGGAAGTTCTGGCTTGTCGGGGCTGGCGAGGCGAGCCAACGCATCAAGGTCCTCGGCGGGAACGGCCAGGGCGAGCAAGTCCGGGTGGAACGCCTGGAACGCCTGCCGCACTCGCTCGCCGTCCGGGACGAAACCCAGGAGGGTGCCGACGACGAGGATGTCGCAGGAGCCGATGCGGATTCGCGCCTGCGGGGTCTGCACGCCGCGACCACAGGGGGCCGCGCCAAGGAGGTTGCGTTTGCCGCCGAAAACAGGCCGAACCGGACGCCTTGCCCCTCTGCGTTTATACGGAGCCACAGATAGGCACCCCGTCGCACAGGTGGCCACATGAAGATCGACATCGGCGCGGAAGGCAAGATCCTCGGCACGAAGAAGGTCAGCCCGAACGGGCAGGTCTCCGGCCTCTCCGAGTACGCTGGCGAGGAGGTCCTCATCATCTACCCTGGTCCGCGTGAGCCGCGCATCCGCATGGACGCAAAGGACTACGTGCACGAAGTCGAGAAGGCCGTGCACAACCAGATGAAGTCGGCCTTCCAGCAATACAAGGCGCTCAAGTCGCGCTACAAGGACGAAGCCGCCGCGACTTCGGAGTTCATCAAGACGAAGAGCCCGCAGACGTTCCAGGGGCTCATCGAGAACGTCGACTCTTGGGTCAAGACCCAGGTCGGCAAGGCGGAGAAGAAGGTCGCCGCCCGGCTTGGCGAAGACGACGAGCCTGAGGCCTAGGGCCCGGCTTCATCCCTCCAATTTATCACGCCGGCCGAAATCGGCTGGGCATGGACATTGCCGGCAGCATGCTCGATCTCGTGGGCAACACGCCGATGGTGTACTTGGACCGCCTGCACCATCCGAAGGGTGCCCGCGTCGCAGCAAAAATGGAGATGTTCAACCCCGGCGCCTCCGTCAAGGACCGCATCGCCCTCCCAATGATTCGCGCCGGCGAGAAGGCGGGCCTCCTCAAGCCAGGGGGGACAATCGTTGAGCCCACGAGCGGGAACACCGGACTCGGCCTCGCGATGGCAGCGTCTCTGCTGGGGTACAAGATGATCTGCACGGCCGCGGACAAGATTACGACGGAGAAGGTCCGCCTCTTGCAGGCCTTCGGCGCCGAGGTCATCACGTGCCCCACGAACGTGGACGCCGACGACCCGCGCTCGTACTACAAGGTCGCCGAGCGCATCCGTGACGAGCAAGGCGCTTACCTGCCGTACCAATACTACAACAAGGCCAACCCTGAGGCTCACCTCGCCACGACGGGACCGGAAATCTGGGACCAGACGGACGGGGCAATCACCCACTTCGTCGCTGGAATGGGTACGGGCGGAACAATTTCTGGCACTGGGCGCTATCTCCATCAGGCGGCGAAAAAGGCCAAGAGCAAACTCACCGTCGTCGGCGTTGACACCGTCGGCTCCGTCTACACGCATTACCACAAGCACCGAAAGTTCCCCAAGGACATCCACCAGTACCTCATCGACGGCATCGGCGAGGACTTCATGCCGACGACGGTGTGGTGGGACGAGATTGACGAGGTCATGCAAGTCACGGATGAGGATGCGTACCTGATGCAGGCGCGCATGGCGAGAGAGGAATCAATCCTGTCGGGCTCGTCGGCGGGGGCCGCCGTGCATGCCGCCGTTGAACTCGCTGCGACGCTGCCGAAGTCGGCGTTGGTCGTGACCCTCCTGCCGGACACAGGCGAACGTTACCTTTCGAAGTTCAACGTCGAATGGATGGAGTCCAAGGGCTTGACGAAGGCGCCGGCATATCTGCGCAAAGCCCAGAAAACGTCTCGACGGATGGAAGCGCCCCGTACCGCTGCATCGTCGCCCAAACGTAGTTCCCGGGGGCGTTAGATGGCCAAGCTGCATGCCAAGGATGGCCTTGGCACGAAGTGCGTCCATGCGGGCGTCCATCCCGACCCAATCCACGGCGCCGTCAATCCGGCCATCCAACTCTCCACCACGTTTGTCCAACCCGCGCCCGCACAACCGCTAACCTTCGACTATTCACGCGCCGGCAACCCAACGCGCGAAGCCCTCGAAGAAGCCATCGCGGTCCTCGAACATGGCGCGACCGGACATGCGTTTGCCTCCGGACTATCGGCGCTCGATGCGCTGCTGCGGACTCTCAGCGCCGGCGACCATGTCGTGGCCGCGGAGGATGCCTACGGCGGCTCCATCCGCCTGCTCAACCAGGTGTGCGCGCGTCAAGGCATCACGACGACATTCACCGACACGCAGGACCCCGCCAAGACGGCGGCCGCCATGACGAAGAAGACCAAGATGGTCCTGCTCGAAACGCCGACCAATCCCTTGCTCCGCATCTCGGACATCAAGGTGAATGCGCAGGTCGCCCACGACGGCAAAGCCATGCTCGTCGTGGACAACACGTTCATGTCGCCCATCTTGCAGAACCCACTCGACCTCGGAGCCGACGCCGTGTTCCACTCCGCCACGAAATACATCGGGGGCCACTCGGACGTCTTGGCGGGACTCGTGGTGTGTAAGACGAAGGCCCTCGGTGAACGCATCAAGTTCCTGCAATTGGCCGTCGGCGCCGTCTGTCCGCCCTTCGATTCGTACCTACTGCTCCGCGGACTCAAGACGATGCATCTTCGCGTCGAGCGTGCAAGCGAAACGGCAGCAACACTGGCCGCACACCTCTCGAAGCACAAGTCCGTCGGGAAGGTCTACTATCCCGGCCTAGCCAAGCACCCGAACCACAAGGTCCACGCCAAGCAGGCTCGCAGCGGCGGCGCAATGCTGAGTTTCACGTTGGGCTCGCTGGCCGAGGCACGCGCATGCGTCACGGGGACCCGACTCTGGCAGTTGGCTGAATCCCTCGGCGCCGTGGAGTCTCTCATCCAGCTTCCGGCCTTGATGACCCATGCTTCTGTCCCTGCCGCGATGCGCAAACGTACCGGGCTGCAGGATGGCCTCATCCGCATCAGCGTCGGCGTCGAAGACGCCGGCGATTTATGGCAAGATCTTCGGCAGGCAATGGAGACGGCAGCGAAATAGCGCGCCGGTGGACGGCGCTGGTGGACGCCGCGAACGCGTACACAATTTCTCGCGGCTTGGATGTGTGCGCCACGAGCTTCAAGAGGTCGTGCCGTGAGACGACGCCGACCGGCTTGTCCTTCTCCAGCACGACGAGGTGCAACACGTCATGACGGAGCATGAGGTCGATGGCGCGTTCGACCTGGTCGTTTGGTCTCAAGTTCGCCGGCAGGAGACGCATCGCTGCGCTCGCTGGCATGGCCCGGCTCTCCTGGTACAGGGCAGCGAGGTCGTTGCGCAGGATGGACTTGCCGAAGACGCGCGGTGACCGGTCCGGGTCGAAGGGGTTCCCGGGAAGCCGGGGCGTGAAGTCACGCTCCGTCACGATGCCGGCGGCCTTGCCGCGCCGGTCCACGACGACCACGCACCCGATCTTTTCGGCGAGCAGGGTACGGGCGACGTTCTCCATGCAAGTATCGAGGTCCACGACGACGACGGGCCTACTCATGATCTCTTTGACGAGCATGGGATTCAGTCCCGTCACGCGCACCGAACCTGGAATACACTGTGGTTGGGGCAAACGGGCCCGCGCCTACCGCGTTTGCAGGGCAAGGCAAGCCTGCCACGCCGCGCCTTTGATGTCCACGCGCCGGACGCGGACCTTGCCGGTCGCCGGGTCGCGCAGGTCGTCGAAGCGCAGCGGCTCGATGCGTCCGTCCCGCATGCTGATGACGGCATTGCCGGAACCGCTTGCCAGGAACTCGACGGCCCCCGCCCCGAGAGTTCTCGTGTACTGTACATCGAAGGCGACCGGGTCGGCGCAGCGCAGTTCGTACCCGATGATCTTCGTGATGAAGCCAACCTCGAGGTTCCGCTTCTTCAATTGCGGTGCAAGCGCGTCACGCACAATGCGGCCGAGGTCGATCTCGGACATGCGCGGGTTCCCGTGCTCATCTAGTTCGAGTGCCCCAACGGCGCTCTTGAGTTCTGCGGCATCGAGCCGGTCGAGGAGGCCCTCCGCCAGGACGGCGAGGCCCCAGTCATGGCCAGCCTCGCGGCGCTTGACGATCGCGGCCTCGACGATGCGGGCGATGTCGGAGAGCCTGACGGGGCCCGCCGGGAATTCTTCCGCGATGATGCAAAGCTCTGCACCAGAACCCACAGCGAGGCCGACCGAGAGGTGGCCGGCGCTGCGGCCCATGGCCGTCACGAGGTACCAACGTCCCGTCGTCTGCGCGTCGACGCGAAGATTGCGGCACAACTGCGCGCCGAGTTCCTTAGCGGTCTCGAATCCGAACGTCGGCGCTTCGCCGGGCAGCGGGAGGTCGTTGTCGATGGTCTTGGGGACGTGGGCGACGCGCACAGCGCCACCCATGGCAGCGGCAGCTTTCATCGCGGAGGTGGCGGTGTCGTCGCCGCCGACGGAGACCAGGTCCGTGATGCCGAGTTTGCGCAGCGTCTCCGCCACCCGGGCGAGGTCTTCAGGCTTCTTCGTGGGATTGGCGCGACTGGTGAGAAGGATGGATCCGCCGCGACCTTCGATGCCAACCACGTCGGCTTCCGTCAGGTCTCGGCACTTGGAGACGTCGCCCTTCATGAGCTGCGAGTAGCCCTTGGGAATGCCGACGACCCGCCAACCGCGGCGCCGCGCGGCGATGGTGACGGAATTGATGACGCCATTCAAGCCGGGGGCTGGGCCGCCGCCGTTCAGGATGCCGACGACCCGCGTCGGAGTGCCGCTTGCCCAACCGGAGGACATGGTGACGGCCAGCAGGGCGATGGGGAAAGCCGTTTCGAGGGGGAACTGGCGCGGCAAGCTCGAAGCCTCTGTCACATGGCTTACCGCAGTTCGCCGGCGGCGTCGTCCACGGGTTTCAGGTTGACACTGCGGCCGTGGTGTGGGAGGCCTGGGATTGCACGGATTTCCACAGAATCTTGACTTCGATCTGGCATGAGGACCATTTCGTATCCCTGGTGTCTGTGAAATCACCCTGCTCCCTTTCTTCACGCGGAACGCGCGGAAAACGCGGAAACGTGGTGCCGCGAGTATTCGCGACCTCCGCGTGAAGCGATGCACGGCGCCGCCATCATCGCCAACACGATTGAGCCTCTCGCGGCCGCCTACGCCCTGTCGCAGAACGCGCAGAAACCGCAGAACCCCGGTTCTGTGTGTTCTGCGATTTCTGCGACCGGTCGGGCAGGTTCTGCGACCGGTCGGTGCGCGAATCCTCCGCGGCCTCCGACGTCGCAAGCGGAAGTCGGGTCCCGTCGCAGACTGATTCGAGCCCGGCGCGCGCTTGGACTACCGCATTGCTGGTGCGCGTGGAAGGGCACCGCGCCGTTTCCACAGATTTCGCAGATGCCACAGATCCTGAGCCCTCGCTTCGATTCAACTTCTGCGAAATCTGTGTCATCTGCGGAAAAGGTAGCGCGCGTAATCTGCGGCATCTGTGGAAAAGTGGAAAGCTCAAGCGCCGGGGACCTTGCCCGCCTTCTTCGCAAGCTCCTGAATCTTCTTGCTGCGCGCCTTTGTGTCGTAGCCCGTCACGGCTTCAAGGAATTCGTTCCAGCGGCGTTGCGTGTCCATAGCAACCTGCAGGGCGGCCTTGTCGCCAGCCGCGACTTTTTGCGCGAATGACTTGTCCGTGACGGTATCGACGATGAGCTCCTTCTTGCCTTGGAATTTCGCCTTGATCGTCGGCATGGAACCGAAGCTGCCACTCGTCCATTCGCCGTCGGTCTTGTGCGCGTCGAAGCAAGCGTCGAAGACCATGCCGAAGTCGACCTTCGCGGCGTGGCCGGGCTTGACCGGGTAGGTCTGCATCGGGTGGGTCAAGGGCCGGGCTGGTTTAGCCGTTGTGCGCCGCGGAGTCGCGCCGAGGCGGGCCCAAATGCTCGACGAGACCCGCCGGGTTGGCCACGCTGATGTCCGCATCCACGCTCGCGCCGCCCCCGTGCGTGACCCACGCGGTCCGCATGCCGAGGGCCTTCGCGGGGGTGATGTCGAAATCGAGGGAATCCCCCACCATAAGGGCCTCCTCGGGAGCGACCCCCAAACGCTTCAGCACTTCGTGGAACGCCTCGGCATCAGGCTTCCAGTGCCCAAGTTCTCCTGAGATTCCCACGAAGTCGACCTCGCCAACCAATCCAAAGGTCTCCACCTTCGGCCTCTGCACGTGGGCGGGGCCATTCGTGAGCAGGGCCGTGCGTCGGCCAGCGCGAGCCGCGCGCAGGGCGGCGAGGGCGCCGGGGAGGAGCGCCAAGCGTTTGGCTGACTCCAGTTTGAAGGCGCCAGCCAGGACTTCGACCGGGAGTCGGTCGGCGAGCCCGACGCGTTCGATCAAGAGGCGCAGGCGGTCGTGGATGTACCACCACTGCCGATTGACGCGGAACGCGCGGAAGTTCTCCTCCATGATTTCGGCGTATGTCGCCTCGGCCATCGGCGCGGCGCAGTCGAGCGGGACCAGGTGTGCTTGCACGATTGCGCGCATCGCGCCGGCCTCGGCCTGCCGCCAATTGATGAGCGTGTCATCGAGGTCGAAAATGACGGCGCGCACAGCCGCGACATCAGCAAGTCCGCGCGCCATGGTTCGAACCATGCACCAAGCTCCCTAAATAGCGCGACGATGCGAGTCCTTCTCATGGTCTTCCTGCTTCGCGTCGCCTCGGCGCTGGTATTCGCCTCCGGCCTTGGCGCCTTGCGCGTTTCTGTGCACCTGCAATCCTACGCGCTTCTTGCCTTCGGCCTGCTCGCCGCGACCGCCGGCCTCGCTTGGTTGGTCCTCGGCGGCGGGATGCGGCTGCGGCCCGGGCTGAAGTCGCCCACGGTCCCTTAAGCGATGAACGGCCGCGGCACGAAGCACAACGCGAACACGATGAGCACGACTGCCGCCATGACCTTGCGCCTGGTGCCGAGCCCCGTCCGGTCGTTGAGCGGCGGCGGATGTTGGATTCCGAGCAGGAGGACGAAGAAGAGCAACAGCATCCAACCCTCGAACCTGAGGGCGGAGTACACCATGACGCCGAGTGCTGCGTAGGCGACGTACCGCATCTTGTCGCCGAAGACGGCGCGGGCAACGTGGCCCCCGTCGAGTTGGCCGATGGGAAGCAAGTTGATGGCCGTGACCAGCAGGCCGACCCAGCCCGCGAAGAAGGTCGGGTGGGCAAGGAACTCGTCACCCTTGAACATCGGGACCTGGTGTAAGGCCTTCACGAGCAGGGGGTCGCCGAAACTCACGAGCGAATCCTCCCACGTGACGACGAGGCGGACCTTTTCGGCGTCGTCCGGAATCGCGATGGTCCTGCGTTCAGATTCTCCACCCGCGAGCGACGATGTGAATGAGTCGCGTCGTTCGGTGCCGTTTGCCAGCGTGATGCGGGCCGATGCCTCGTAGGACCACTTGCCTTTTCCTTCGAAGTCCAGTGGCGCCGTGACTGCGAAGCTTGTGATGCCCGCAGACGCGTCCTGCACGAGCAGTACCGCCTTTCCCGGCGTGCCTTCGTCGAGCATGAACGCCCGGTCGGCCTCCAGCAGCGGTCGGTCAAGATCCGGTATCGGGTGCGCCACGGTGACGGTGAGCCAGGCGCCAAGCAGGATGACTGGGAGGGCTACCAGGAAGCCTGCGATCGGCCCGGACGCGCCAACGTCGAAGAGCGCCTTGCGGTCGGGCAACGGGTCCTTCATGCTGATGAACGCACCCAACGTCCCGATTGGCGGCGAAAGAATCGGCGGGAACGGCAAGAAGAACGGCAGCGTCGCGCGCAGGCCGTGGCGACGTGCGGCCAAGTAGTGGGCGGTCTCGTGAATCCCCAGGATGAGCAGCAGGGGCAGCGCGAACGCGACGAAGCCCCAAAAGAGATGCGTGGGTGACCAGAAGATGGACCAATCCCACGACTTCTCGGCGTCCTGGTAGCCATGCCAGTGCAGCGCGCCAGTCGTCACAGTGGTGGCGAGCGTCAGCACCAGGAGGACAAGGTGCAACCGCGCGCGCCTCGGCGTCGCGGGCGGCCGTCGCGCGACGTACAGCACGTCCTCGCCGCCATCGCGGCGCACGAAGGCAATCGACTCCGGATCGACCGTGCGTAGGTCGCGGCGCAGCGCCTCGAACCGAGCATCGAACTCGCCCGGCGCGAACATGAGGTAGAACAGCCGGGCGGCAACCTCGCCGCGCACGCGCTCCTCGCGAGCATCATAGACGCGGAAATGCCGCGCGACGAGGCGACGCATCTCCGCAAGGTCCTGCACGCAGCAAGGCAGCGAGCGGACCTACTTTAGCGCGGTGGCCGGGGCCTCGCCAAGGATGCGCTGCGCCGCCGCGGCGACGCGGTCGCGGTCCGCCTTCGGCGCGAAGACCCACCAACGCCAATGGTCCATGCGCGCATCGCCCAGCACCCGCACCAACCGGCTAGCATCGGCAAGCGGATGCAAGGTCCCGTCCGAGGTCTTGACTTGTGCCCCCGCTTCGCGGAAGCGGGGTGGATGCGGCACGTCGACGAGGACGTGATGGATTGGTACGTCGGCCGCCTGTGCGACCTCAGTGGCGAAGGTCGCCCGCGCCTTCGGGTCCTTGCGCAGGCGGCGCAAGACGTCGGAGTCCGAGTCACGGCCCTCGTAGGCCCGCTTGTACAGGCGACGCTCGTCAAGCCGTTGCGCGAAGTCGGCTGCGACGCCGCCTTCGCGCCTGATGCGCCCCATGAGTCCATCGTCGGTCTCGCGTTCAAGGTCCTTCAGTTCGGCGTGACCGTCCGCGACGTGGGCCCGGATGGCCGCGAGGAGCATTGCTTCGCTGGCGCGCACGGTGTGGTGGAGATAGACGGCAGGATACATCAGGAACCGCATGGTGAGGAAGGCCTCCGCCGCGAGGATTCCGGACTCCTGGATGACGAGGCCGTGCTCGGCGTCGTAGTCAAGCACCTGGGTGAGCCGATCGACATCGACGCTCGAGCGGACTCCCGTGTAGTGGGCATCACGCAAGAGGTAGTCCATGCGGTCCGCATCGATGGCGCCGGAGACCAGTGGCGCCACCGGCCCGCGACCTAGCACTGCCTCCCCAATCGCGACCGGGTCGAGGCCGCCTTGGCGCAGCAGGTCCGCAAGCGGACCCCAACGCACGAGGTCGACCGTGGTCTCCTCGTGGCGGCGACCTTGCTCCTTGAGCAGTTCTTCGAAGGCGTGACTGAAGGGTCCATGGCCCACGTCGTGCAGCAGGGCGGCGGCCCGCACGGTGCGCGCCGCGTCGGCGTCGAGCTTCAAGGTCTGTGCGAGGCACCCCGCGAGGTGGTGGGCGCCGAGGCTATGCTCGAAGCGCTTGTGGTGGGCGCCGGGGTAGACGAGGTGCGCGGTGCCGAGTTGCTGGACTCGCCGTAGGCGCTGGAACACCGGCGCCTCGACGAGTGGGACCGCCCAAGGATCGATGGTAATCGTGCCGTGGATCGGGTCGCGGATGGCCGCTAACACGCGGGTGCAAGAGCGCCGGCGCCCTTAGTGTTGCTGGGCGACTCACCCGGCGGCGCGACCTTGCTGCGCACCTTTGCCGTGAAGGGGCGTCGACGCCTGGGCCCGAACCAATCGGGGCGGTGCAGCCGGCACAGCATCACGGACGCAGCGACGGCGAACAGCGTGGCCATGATGTGCATCGTGGCTTGGATGGGGTCGCTTTGCGACGAGACGATGGAGCCGACGGCGATGGCGTCCCCGTTCGTGTGGTTGATGAGCCACGCCGAGAGCGGCATTTCCAGCAGCGCCACGCCCGCCATCGCGAGGGCCGCACCGAGGCTCAAGGGCACCGCCACCTGCGGCGGTTCGCTGGCACTGGCCCCGCGCAAGAGTCGGTATGCCGCCAGGGCGCCGAGTGCGGCAGCCAGGGCTCGCCAGAGGCCGAGCAGGCCAGGGGCGTCGCGAAACGACAGTGCCGAGGCTTGCGTGCCATTGTAGGAGGCGACGATGGTGTTGCCGACGGCCCAGCATGCGTAGGCGCAAAGCAGGAGCACGGGTGCGGTCGATTCGCCATCGCCCGTGCCGAGCAGCAGCAAGGCCATCGGGATGCACGCAAGGATCCACGCCCACAACGCGCCGGGGAAGGCCCAGGTGGCGAGAGCGGCAAACAAGCAGGTGGCGGTGACCGCGGCGAGGCAGGCGATGGCCCACGGGTGGGCGCCCGCCGGCTCAAGGGTGGCGGCATGACGGGGCGGTTCGTCGAGCGCCGTTAGCACGGTGCGGTGCAGGGCGCGCAGCGGTGCAAGCGGGATGAGGAGGAAGATGAGGAATTGCGTGTGGCCGCGCAATGTCACTACGAACGTGCGGCCCATCTGGAGGCCTTCGAGGTCGGCCCGCGGCAGGAAGGATGCGAGGACAGCGATGCCGGCCAACGCCGCCATGATGCCGAGTTCGATGCGACCCAGGCCGACCCAGGATTCGCGGGTCGCTCCCGCCAGTCGGCTGTTGAGCAGGTAGGATCCGAGCCGCCACGTCTTGAGGACCATGACGGCGACGAGTCCAAGGCAAAGCAGCGCGGCGAGCGGCAGCGCCGCGAGGTAGGGGCCAAGGCCCGGCTCTCCGCTGGGAACGCCTACGAGCAGGCGCAGGTTGCCCCACGCGGCGACCGCGAGGAATGGCACAGCGAGCCCGATGGCAGCGACCTGGAACCTGAGCAAGGCCGGCAGGGGCGCATCGCGTCGTGATTTGCCAGCCAGCGCCCGCCACGCGACGCCGGCGCCGAGGATGCCTGCGGCGACGATTGCCATGATAGGCAAGAGCAGGGAGGGGACCGCGGGCTGGTTGGCCGCAATCAGCGTGTTCGAGAGGTAGGCGCTACGCGCATCGAGGTTGACGTCGTAGTTGGGCCATGCCGTCTGCACGAAGAGGGCGAGCACGTAGGTCGACAGGAAAAGGCCGGCGGCTGGCGCGAACCGGCGTGCGACCGGCAAGGGGGAGAGGAGGGCGCCCACCCAGGCTGCGCCGAGTGCACAAAGCAGGGAGGTGAGCGTGACGACGTTCCCTGCGGCGCTTGCCCGATAGGAATCAGCCGACTCATAATCGGGTTCGAGGAAGACCTCGCGCTGCGACTCCGCGCCGAGCCCCAAGCCCCACATCATGAGACCAGCGAGGCAGGCCACGACGATGACGCGTGGAGAGACCGCCATCCCGGTTCCATTACCGGTCCGACTCATAACCATTCACCAGGGGGCGTCGGCGCGTACGCGTGGTTGCCTGCCTTCACGCGAAACGCGCGGAACCCGCGGAACGACGCCGCGAGCCGCCGACGCCGAGTCGCAGAACGTACAGTAGACGCAGAAACGGCTTCTGTGGTTTCTGCGCGTTCTGCGACCGGTCGTTCCGCGAACCTCCGCGTCCTCCGCGTGTGGGCCGGATTCGAAGCGCCCTCCCCGCGTAGCCGGACCCGACGCGGTGCACTTACTGTATTGCTGTCGGCGGGACGCGTTCCTGTTCCAGGTTCTGCATCTGGAAATCGGAGCCCATCGTGACGCGCAGCCCGTCTCGGGCCGCTACCGTCGGGACGCCGGTCCTCTCCGTGATGCGGTGCGCCCACGTGCCGGGGTCGCCTTCCTTGAGCGACTTGTACCCAAAATGCGTGAGCAGCAGGAGGCGCGGTCGGATTTGGTCGGCGAGGCGTTCGACGTCGTCCGTGCACATGTGGTGCGGGATGCGGTCGGAGCCTCCCCGGGTCATTTGGCAAATGACGAGCCGGGACCCGTGGTGGAGATCGGCGAGGCCGTCGAAATAGACGCCGTCTGGGATGTAGGACACTTGGCCGTGCGTGAGGCGCATGCGGAAACCCACGGTGTCCGGGTCGGAATGCTCCTGCCGAGTCGCCGTCACGTGGTACATTCCCTCCAGCGTGACTTCGCTTCCGGCCTGGACTTCGTGCAGGTGGGCCATCATGTCCTGGTGGTATCGCGGCAGGACAGGGCCAATGGTGCCGCCGTCGGGAAGTGGTGCGCCGCGCAGCACGGAACGTGGGGCGACGAGGGCGCCCTTGCGGTCGAGGCCGCCCCTCGTGATGCCCTCCAGCAGGATCGCAGCATCCGTCCAGTGGTCGGGATGCGCGTGCGACACCAGGACCGCGTTCGTAAGCGTCGGGTCCAGGCCGTATCGGTGCATGTGCACGAGGGCACCCGGGCCGGGGTCAATGTTGGCGTTGAGGCCTTGGTCTCGCAGGTAGATTCCGCCGGTCTGGCGGAGCTGGCTGATGGTGGTGAACCGGCCTCCGCCGGTCCCCAAGAATGTCAGCTCGGTCAACACGCTTCACGCGTCTTGCAGCAAGGTCGGGCTATTTCAAAGGAGGGCCTAGCGCGCCTGATGTTTCCAGCCCCGCGACGTCTCGGCCCCCCCTTTTCCGCAGATTTCGCAGATGCCGCAGAATCTTGTGGACCTCCCGTGCGCTTGCAATCTGTGATTGGTCCCGACCACGCTAGCAATCCGGCGAGCCAAGGGCGCGCCATGTTCGTATCCATCTGCGACGGGACCCGAATCCCTCCGACGACGTGGGCGGGCACGTGCAGCAGAAACATGATAGCGAAGAGGGCGGCGGGGCGCGCCGCAGCGGTTACGGCTTGGGGATACGGCTTCGTATGGACGGACAGGCCGATCGAACCCGTCATGCAAGGCGAATACCGCTTCTGGAGCGAAGCCATCAAACAGACTTGACAGTGGCGCAGCTGCGGCAGTAAAGGGCGACCTGGGTTGCATTGCGGGGTGCCCAAGCATCCTGGTCGATTCGCAACGGTCAAGCATCCGTCGCCGCATGGAGGTCACGTGGATGCCAACGACCTCCTCTACGCCATGGCGGGCTTCGTGGTTGGCGCCACGGTGGTCGCGATCTTGTTCGAGGCCATGGCGCGCGGTCGTTCCAAGCCCGGCGAGACCGTGAAACTGACGGCGGGTTGGCGCCTCTCGGAACTCCAGGACCCAATCATCGTCGCGCGGGATCTGCTCGATGTGGAGGTCCCGCAAGGAGCCCGCATCGTCTCGTCCGGTCTCGTAGGCGCCGCCGCATTCGGCCGCGGGCAAGTCCGCCAAGTGCCTGCCGTGCCGGCCGAATTCGCGTTGGACGCAAAGCGCGGCAAGGCACTCTTGTTCTTGGGCGGCATCGAGAGTGGATCGTTGGCGCTATTGAGCGTAGATCCGGCTCTGCTTGCCCGCCTCAACGCTGAGGCGACAGGGTTGTGGGAACGTGGCGACCCGTACGTGGAGCGCCGCTCCATTGCCGAATTGGCGGGCCGTTCCGGCATCGTCGTTGAAACCCAAGGCACGGTCCAGGACGTTCTGCCCTACCAGGGCCGCTTCCTTCTCCGGTTGGAGGATGCGGGCCACGTCGTCGGCGTCCAGGTCGATAAGGATCCTGCCGACCTGCGCAGCGAGCGCGTGCTCGTGCGCGGAAAACTGGTCAAGGACCGGACGGGCTACCCGTTGCTCGAAGCCTTCGACCTGCGCCGCATCAGCTAGGGGGCACGCTGGCGCCGCCCGGCGCGTCGGTGGCGCGCGGCGTGACGGGAGGGACTTTTCGGACCATTTTTGGACGGACGCCCTTGGCGGGTCGACGTTGCGCCGCGGCCTGCGCGACGATTGCGAGGAGGCGGGTGCTCAGGGTATCCCCGTCAATGTTCTTGTCGATGAACGCGGTTGCGCCAAGTCGGAGGGCTTCTGGTTCGGCTTCGGCGCGCGGGCGCATGGAAAGCACGACGACGGCGGCGTCGGGGGCGGCCTTTAGGATTCGCGGCAGCGCCGTGAGCCCATCCATCACGGGCATGTTCAGGTCCAAGAGCACGATGTGCAGGCCCGATTTGCAGTGCTTTACCTGCTTGATGCCTTCGGCGCCGTTGGCCGCTTGGCCTACGACCTGGAATTTTCCCGTGCTTTCCAGCTCGCTTTTCACGAGGAAACGCAGCGCAGGGTCATCTTCGACGAGTACGACTTGAATCACGAGGGAACCTATCCGTGTAGCCACCTCAGTGCCCCTGCCTTATGTCGTAGGGCTTTGCCTGAGGTGTCTGGGTCGTAGGGCTTTGCCTGAGGTGGCTGGCCGTGGGGGCCCGATATGCCGACCTCTTGACCCTAGCCCAAGGCACGCGCCCAATCGCCGCGCCGCAAGAAACGCGCCAACAGCACAACGGCTTTATGCCGCCGGGCGGCATTTTCGCGCGTGGGACGCGCCAAGCCGATTCTCGTCGTAGCCGCCTTGTTGGTGATGGGAAACGCCGCGGCCACCGAGCCATCGCAGGCCGGACCGTCCTCACCATCCTCACCAGCCTCCCAGCCGCGCGACTGTTCGCCCCCTTGCGGCTACATCGACCCCACCTTGTCGATTGCCATGCTCGAGAAACCTCTCTGCCTGCGCCAAGTCGGCCAAGCCGTCGACCGGACGCTATGTATCCCGCTGCCCGCCGTGGGGGATTCGGTCTCGTTCGAGGGCACGGTGACGTGGTCGTGGGACATCACCCGCGATGGACTCTATCCGTCGGATCCGTCCGTTCCCATCGTCATTTCGTTTGGCGGGACCGACAACAACCCGACTTGGATGGAGCTGAATGTGGAACCCGCCACGTTCACGCTCGACGCAGCCACCCTCGCTGCACCCGAGAACCAGAAGTTGGTCCTTGGCGACCCAATGCAGCCGCAACTGTGGTTCTGGTATGAACGTCCCATCCAGGTGACGTTGACGCGCACGGCCGAGCCCACTCAGGAGGAGGTGGAGCAGGTCGCCGACCTGGACCACATCGTCAAGGTCCACCTCAAGGGTCGCAGCAACGCCTCGGGAGTGTACTTCCGGGAGGCCTTCAACGTCGAAGCCTTCCGCTTCGACGCGCTCGGGCGCATCCCATCGACTCCGCCGGGCAACGACGCGCCTGGAGTTGGGTTCGTCGCCCTTGGCCTGGCACTCGTCGTGGCCGTCGCCACGGTGCGGCGGCGCCGCTAGTCACTGGATGGCGCAACATCATCGGCCCGCTCAAGTTCACGCCCAACAAGGTCGCTGGCCTTCAACGCAATTATGGCTCCGCCTACGGCCAACCGATCGCTTCGCCGCGCTTCGCGGTAGAGCAGGTGGTTCCCCTTGGCGCCCAGCCACTTTCCAGCGTGCGTGCCTGCGGACTTGACGCGTCGGGGCACGCCGCCGATGGGCTGCTCGACCGGGTGGTCCGTGATCCTGTGCAGCGTCGGCACGACGGGGAACCCTGCGGCTAAGCGTCTTGCCCAGTCCCCGGCGCGGGCTGCCATAGTATCCCATGGCACGGGGCGCGCCAACTGCGGTAGCGACTCGCGGTGGCTACGGTACTCCGGCAGGCCATGTAGGAAGCTGACTTGGCGTTCGAGGCGGCGGGCCGCGCCGCGGTCGGCGGTCGTGCCGACGAGGAACCACGCGTCCGCTCCTTGCTCGCGCAGGCGTTCTGCCACGCGGCGCTGCAACGTCATCCCGACCTTTGGCAATGTGCCGTGGAACGCGACGTACACCACGTGCGGCTCCGGGCCGAACGTGCATCGGCATGCCAACGCTTCGTCCTGGCAGCGCGGCTCGAACACGCATTCCACGTCCTCGAGGCCGCTGCAGGCTTGGCATCGGGCGTGCACCGAGACGGGTTCCCGCGTCGGGCAGGGCACGTGACGACCCGCGTCGTAGTTCCCCACGCAGCGCCGCACGCGCGACAAGGTCCAATGAAAATCGCCGACCAGACTGAGCACGCTGACCGCGCTGCGGGCGTCACACATCCATGCCTTGGGCGTCGGCCCACGGGTGCTCACGGCAAGGAGGTGGCGCACGGCCGTCAACGCTGCCATGGTTCGCGGCCGAGCACGACGTCGGCGACGCGCGGTTGCCACGCAGGGGGTGCTAAGGCGGGGTCGCGCAGCAGTTCGTGGTCGGGTAGCGCATCGGTTACGTGCCGGCCAAGCGCGTCAGGTCGTGCAAGTCGGGCGGCAAGCCAATCGCCCACCGTGCGGTGCCGCACGTGCAACGTAACTTCGGTGCGCCCATCGAGGCCGCGCGTGACGGGCCCGACCGCATCCGGGTGGTCGCGCCATTTCTCGCGGAAGCGCTTCGCGTTGGGGCGACTGTCGTCGGGGGGTCCACGATGCAGCCGAGTCGGCGCAAGGGTCACGTCCGCGGCGGTGAACTGCAACAGGACTTCCGCCCCGTCGGGGGACGACGCGAAGTCGGTGCGGTGGACCGCGAAGCCAGCCTCTTCCAGCCCGGCCTGCAAGGTGCGTCCAGCGCGCTGGAACTGCGGCATGACGATGTCGAGCCGGTCGGTGCGCGGCCGCAGCCGCACGGCGACCCACGCTTGTTTCTGTGCGCCAAGTGCCGCGTGGAGCTCGGCCGCGGGTTCGGCGCGGGGCGGTTTCGGGAAGAAGAATGCACGAGTCGGCGCCGCGCTGTACGCGAGGGCGGCGCGCGTTGCTCGTTCAAGCGTCTCCGACGTGACTGCGGCCGAACAGTTTCGCGCCGGGTCGACGGGGTCGACGACGACTAGTGGCGCGACTTCGTCCGTCACCAGGTCCTCCCCCAGCGCGATGCGCCGAGGGTTGGCCGCGCCGGCGAGCCAACCTACCAGCGCTGGAAATGATCCGAATCTCGTGACGAGAATCTCGACGAGGTAACCCGAGAAGCCTCCGATTGCGGTCTCCGCTCCGTAAACGCCGACGCCCTTCATCCAACGCTTGGCGAGGCGGACTTGTCCCCGCATGGCTTCGTCGAGGCTGCCGCGCACCCATGCCGTGTGGAACGGCGTGCGGTCGACTGCGGACATTTTGGCATGCGCCGATTGCACCGCGTAAGCCGGGACGAGGTCGACTGCCGTGCCGTCGAAGGTGCCCTTGACGTAGGGGTGCTGGGCATATTTTTTCTGCACTGCGCTCAGCACCGCGCTGCCAACGGCAAGGGCGGCTCCCTCCAATTCCTGCTTCGGCACGCCGGGGTCGAGGAGGAGGAACAAGTCGATGTCCGTGGCGCCCCTCAGCCAGGTTCCCTTCGCAACGGAGCCCTCGACTTCCGCGCGGCCTGCCAAATGGAGCTTGGCGAGTTCCTTGTCGCATGCCGCCGTGAGGCGCTCGGCTTTTGCCTGCATTGCGGCCGTTTCGGTGGCTTGCGGGGTGATGTCGCGCAGGACCTCGGCTTCCACGGGATTCAAGGTTGTCCCCCGACCAGTTCGGCCAGGCTGCGCTGGGCGGCCTCGCGTTCCGCCACAAGGCTCTCCGCACCAGTCAATTTCGTCAAGAGGCGGCGGATGGCCTCCGCGACGAACGGGCTTGCGAGCAGGGGGTCCTGTGCGGGGAGCGCGTAGAGCGGGTCGCGTAGCGGTACGTCGATGCGCGGGCCGCCCTTGCGTTCGAAGAGCTTGCGGTAAGCCTTGCGTTGCTCGTCGAAGCCCGTGATGCGTTCGATTCCCTCCGGAATGCGCGCGGCACCAGCATGCACAAGTTCAGCGGCAAAGATTGGGCGGGCGAGGAGGGTTTGCAGGATCGCAATGAGCAGACGCACGCGGTCCTCCTCACTGCGCGGCAGGTCCACCACGTGGCGCCAGACGCGCTGGTGCAAGGTCCAATGCATGTCGGGGTTCTGCATCTGGTATTCCTTGTTGGGCGGCCGGGCAATCTCCTTCAGGAGGCCCGAGTCAGTCATTGCCTGTAGATAGCCGGCCACGGTGAGGCGGTGGGCCGGCGCCTCGCCACCGCGCGTGAGGGCCCGGGCGATGCCGCTAATCGAATCGTGGCCGACGCGGCGCAGATGATCGACGATGCGGTCGCGCAGCGTATCGCGCGGACCGAGAGCGACAGGGCTGCCCGCTGCGGTTGGCGTGGGCGCTGCAGGCATCTCCTCCACACGCTGTTCACAGACCTGGTATCAATAAAGGCGCCGGGGGGAGTCTGGGGTGGAACGACTGGGTCTGTTGCGCTCAGCCGCGAGGCCTGCCCGGCCAGTGGCCGGGGGCGTGGGTCCAGCTACGTAGCCGCAGCCAAAGAGGGCGCAGCGCGCCCTGCGCGCTGCGCTCGATGCGAGAGAAGAACCGGAAGAAATCGTCGCGGAACTCGTCCGCGATTGCGGCGCCCAGCAGTCCCACGGCCATGCCGCCTGGGATGTCCGTGATCCAGTGGATGCCGAGGTACAGGATGCTGAAGCAGAACACGGCGGTGTTCGCGATGACGAACCACAGGTAGCCGCGATGTTCCCAGTCACGCAACGTGTATCCGCGTCGGCGCATCGTCCACCACATGACGAGGATCAAACCGAACGGAATCGCCATGTGCAGGCTCGGGAACGCGTTGTCAAGCGGATCGTGCGCGGTGAAGAACGAATAGAAACCCGGGCCAGAGTGGTACAATAGCGCCTTCATGCCGGGAATGTAGTCGCTCGTGATTTGGACGTTGAAGAAGATGTAGAACGGGATGGCGAGGATGTAGATGATGGAATAGTTGAGGGCCGCCAGATTGGCAAGCTCGCGGTCGTCGCGGTAGGCCCACAAGATGACCGTGAAGTAGTTCAGGAAGACGTAGCCCCACAGGTAATGGACGTTGAGAAACGCCGTGAGAAGGTCGTTTTCAAGGGCCCGTTGCAAGCCGTAGGTCGTCCCGCCTTCGATGTGGTACAGCAGCCACGTCTTGTCACCAAAGACGCCGCGCAGAGGATCGTTGAGGGAATCAACCCAATTCTTCTCGATGAGAATGGCGAAGAAGAGGGCCCAATGCCAGCGGTAGTCTTGCGCCACGCGCCGCAGGTTATGCCAGAAGCCTCCACCCCAGTGGCGGGCGGCGAAGACCCACAGGGCCAGTGGCGTGCTTGCGATCACCGACCAGAATATGATGCGGCCGACCTGCAGCGCCACGTTGCGGCGAAAAGGTCATAGATAAAGGAATTTGTGCGTAGATAAGGCGCTTATATGGCCCTTTTCCGGACGCGCCGGCCTTTAAATACCACTTTTGGCTTGGACCGGACGCCCGCAAACCGGGGTTGGTCAACCATGGCCGTCATACACATCCAGAACGTCGTCGCGAGCACCTCCATCGGCGAGGAACTCGACCTAAACGCCATCAGTGCCACCTTCTCCAACGCCGAGTACGAACCCGAACAATTCCCGGGCCTCGTATTCCGCGTCCCCGAACCGAAGACGGCTGCCCTCATCTTCCGCAGCGGCAAGGTCGTGTGCACGGGCGCTAAGTCCATCGAGGAAGTCCACACGGCGGTCGGCATCGTGTGCGCCCAACTGCGCGCCCACGGCTTCGAGACCATCGATGACCCGGAGATCACCATCCAAAACATCGTCGCCACGAGCGACCTCGGCGCCGAACTGAACCTCAACGCCATCGCCATCGGGCTCGGCTTGGAGAACGTCGAATACGAACCCGAACAGTTCCCCGGCCTCGTCTACCGCCTCACCGACCCCAAGGTCGTCGTGCTGATCTTCGGCTCCGGCAAGCTCGTCTGCACGGGCGCCCGCAAGAAGGAAGACGCCGAAGAGGCCGTCGACAAGATTACGGCTGAACTCAGCTCGCTCGGACTGCTCTTCTGAGGCCCTCATGGGCTTCTTCGGCACCCTGTTCCGGCGCAACCCGAAGCGCCGCCACTGCCCCGTCGACTGGGCGGACCTCAAACCCCACAAGGTCACCGCTTTCGGCCCCGATGTCAAGGCAGAGCGCTGCCCGAAGTGTGGCGGAATCTACCTCGACAACGGCGAGGTCGTCCGCCTGACCGGCAACGTCTCCCTCAACAACCTCCTCACAAAAGACCTCGGCCTCGACTCCGACTCGCCACACGTCTGCCCCGGATGCGGCGGCGTCATGGACGAGGAGCACGCCGGCCAGACCCGCGTCGACGTCTGCCTGACGTGCAAGGGCGTCTGGGTGGACCACGGCGAGCTGTCAGCCCTCCGCACCCTTTCCGGCAAGGAGGCCCGCCAGCGCTCGCCCGAGAAGGTCGAGGAGCTGGCGCGCGCCAAGAAGGCACGCACCGCCAACCGCAAGGCGAACCGGACGGCGCAGCTGAAGGCCGACGCTGAGAAGCTCAAGGGCGCCGTCGGCCGCAAGAAGCGCTAGGCTTCATCTCGCCGCGGCTTCGGGGCAGCATGCCGATGCCCCGCAAGCGCAAGGACGAGGCGCGGGACGCCCGGGTCTAGTCCGACCACCGCCCAAGAGAGGCGCGGTCGGGTTCACTCGATGAAGGGGACGGGGAGACTTGAACTCCCGCCTGGGCATGATGAGTGCCCCGCGACCTGCAAACAGGTCGATCATTTGCGTCGTGGGGCCTACGGCCCCACATAGCGAACCACGACTTCCCTGCGAATGGGGAAGATGGGAGTTGAACCCACGACCTGGGCATTATGAGTGCCCCGCCCTAACCAGCTAGGCCACTTCCCCGCGTTGACTTCGCGTAGCGATGTCAATGCGCCCGAGCGCAGCGAGGGGGACCCTGAGGCCGCGGTCACGCGGCCTTAGGGGCGGACGCGCCGCCCCGCAGGGCGGTGCGGCATCGGTGCGCGGGGCAAGGACGTCGTGCGCGAGTGGAGCGGAGGGGATTCGAACCCCTGGCCTCGTCCATGCCAAGGACGCGATCTTCCAACTGATCTACCGCCCCGTTTTCGGGTCCTGACATCCAAGGCGTGGGATGCAGGCGAGCGGCCCAAAGTGGCGCGGTATATGAGTGCGCCGGGGGCCGTACAGAGGGCGCGTGCGAGCCGTGGCCGGTCGGGCGGCGGCAGCCTCGCGCGCGGACAATTCCGACGTGCGCGCCGGCGCGCGGGCCTGTGCCGGGAAGCTACTCCACCTTTTTCCTCCCGAGCCTTCCCGAATACTCGCCGAGCCTATTTCTCCGCTGTGCTGGCGGCCTTGGCCCATTGCGCTGCACCTTCGCTTTCCTTCTGCGCGGCGCTCACGGCGGCGCGGACGGCGGGCACGACTTGCCACTTCGTTCCGTAGTAGATTACGCCCGACTCGCCGTCGGCACCGAGGCGACGGAATACGGCTTGCACGACTGTTCCCTCGCGCAGTGCCGCGACGTCAGAGTCCACGATCTGCCCCGTCACGAGCGGCCCTTCTTCAGTCTGCACGAGGGCGACGATGTACGGCACCTGCATCTCATAGCCGGGCGCCGGTTTGTGGACGCGCGTGAATTCCAGGATGCGACCCCGACCGGAGAGGACTGTTGGCCGCATGCGGCCGATGGAGGCGCGGCGGCACTTGGGGCAAACGACGCGTGGCGGGAAGTACGTCGATTGGCACACGCCGCACTTGACGCCCTGCAGGTTGTACCGCTGCGGGATTTCGCGCCAAAACCGCGGGACGCTCACGTCGGCACCGCCGGGTGCCCGACGGAGCGTTCCGCGGCCGAAGCGGCAGCGAGGAATGCCTGCGGCCGGCGCGTCGCCGGCCGGAGGCTGCGCGGGACGCTCATTGTGGCCCCTCCAGGACGTGGACGACTGCGGTCGCGCCTGTGCCGCCGGTGTTGTGGGTGAGGCCGATGCGTGCGTCCTTGACTTGTCTGCCTTCGGCTTTGCCGCGCAGTTGCCAGACGACTTCGCAGACTTGCGCGATGCCCGTGGCGCCGGCGGGATGACCTCGCGCCTTGAGGCCGCCGGAGGGATTGATGACGCAAGGCCCTCCGAACGTGGTGCGCCCCTCTTCCGTCGCCTTCCCGCCATCGCCCTTGTTGACGAAGCCTAGGTCCTCGATCGCAAGAATCTCCCCGATCGTGTAGCCGTCACTGACTTCGGCGAGTTGCAAGTCGGCCGTGCTGATGCCGGCTTCCTGGTAGGCGCGCTTGGCCGCATGCTCCGTGGAACGCCAAGCGGTCAAGCTAGAGCGCGAGTGCAGGGCCAGGGTGTCGGAGGCTTGACCGGACCCGGCGACGCGGACGGCGTCCTTGCGATAATTCGCCACGACCTTGTCGCTTGCCAAGACGACGCAGGCCGCACCATCGCACAGCGGGGCGCAATCGAAGACGGTCAGCGGATCCGCGACCATGGGCGCCCGCAAGACCTTCTCGATGTCGATGGAGTTGCGGAACTGGGCCAGGGGGTTCTTGGCGCCGTGCGCGTGGTTCTTCACTGCGACCTGCGCGAGTTGGGCGCGCGTCGTGCCGTAGCGGGCCATGTGGCGCTTAGCAACCAGCGCATAGAGCGCAGCGTCGGTCGCGCCAAAGAAATGCTCCCATTCCTGGTCGATGCCGGAAGCCGAAATGGCCTGTCCATCCGCATCCGACACGTCCGTCATCTTCTCGACGCCGCCTACCACGACGATGTCGGCGGAACCGGACCGGATGAGATGCACTGCTTGACGGAATGCCAACCCTCCGGATGCGCCAGCGGCCTCGACGCGAGTGGCAGGCAGGTGGCGGTCGGCGAGCCCGGCACCGTCCAGCAAGAGCGGGGCGGTGTGCTCTTGGCCGAGGAGTTTCCCGGTGCTCATCGTGCCGACGAAGACAGCGTCGATCTCGTCGCCCTGGATTCCAGCGTCCTGAATCGCGGCCAACCCGGCGTCGGTCATGAGGTCGCGGAAGGATTTCTCCCACATCTCTCCGAAGCGCGTGTGGGCGGCGCCGATGACGAAAGCCTCCGGCCGCTGGAGTTTTTTCGGAACAGGTTTGCGGCTCATGGGCTCGCGCCCTCCAAAACCACGAATTGCACGAATTTCACGAACGCCACAGGGTGCGTTTCGTGCAATTCGTGAAATTCGTGGTTCGGCGGCACGGCGCTCATTCTTCGCCCCCCGCCATCACGAGTTTGCCGCGGTACTTGGCGTACGTCGCATAGTCGACTTCGGACGTGTCGGCAAGTTGAGTCTCCAACCGTTCCTTGTCGCTGCGGTCGTAGGATTCGATGTTCTTCGTGACCGTGATGTCGAACGCGTCGGCGCCCGCCCCGGAGCCGTAGCCGCACATGAAGATGCGATCGCCTGGCTTGGCTGAATCGAGGATGTTGCACAGGCCCAGCAGTACGGCGCCAGAGTACGTATTTCCGATGCGTGGGGCAAGCAGGCCAAGCGCATACTGTTCCTCCGTGAACCCCAATTTCTGTGCCGCAGCGGCGGGGAACTTGCCATTCGGTTGATGGAAGACGGCGTACGTGTAGTCTTTCGGTTTGCTGCGCGCCACCTCGAACAAGCGCTCGGAAGCCATGCGGACGTGACGGAAGTACGCCGGCTCGCCGGTGAACCTCTCCCCATGGCTAGGATACTTCTGGCCTTCGCGGCGCCAGAAATCCGGCGTGTCCGTCGTGAATGACACGGTCTCGTTGAGCTCGGCCAGGACGTGGCGCTTGTCGGCGCCGATGAGCAGGGCCGCGCCGCCCGCTGACGCAGAGTATTCGAGGGGGTTGCGCGGCGCCCCCTGGCTGGTGTCCGAGCCGATTGCCAAGACTGACTTGCACATTCCCGACTTCACGAGGCCCATGCCTGACTGGATGGCGGCCGTGCCGGCCTTGCACGCGAACTCGTAGTCCGCCATCGTCAGGTACGGACCCGCGCCGAGGGCAGCCTGCACGATTGTGCCCGTTGGTTTGACCGCGTAGGGATGCGATTCGGAACCGACGTAGATGGCTCCGATGTCTCCGACCGGCGTGGGTGCCCGTCGCATCGCCTGCCGGGCTGCCATGACGGAAATCGTTGCGACGTCCTCGTCGGGGCCGGGCACGGATTTTTGGTGGACGTGGAGCGCCTTGCCGACGTTCGCGTCGTCGCCCCAGACGCGGGCGATTTCAGAGGCCTTGATTCTGTAGCGCGGGACGTACGCGCCGTAACTGGTGATGCCGACTGGCATGGAGAACGATTTTCCACCCAGGAGGGCCATTAAAAGCGTGGCGAAGCCATTGTCGGCGATTGCCGAATGGATTCTGGTTGCGGCGGCTAATTGGCGGTTGGGCCGGCCTACGGACAGCGCCGAGCGCGCCGGTGGGAGGGGCGAGCCTCGGTCACCGCAATCCAGTCTAAGTCACACGGACTGAGCCGGTCGCGAACGTCTTGACCACGGATTCGAGCGAACCGAGGGAGCCAAGGGAGCCAAGGGAACCGAGGGAAGCGACCTTGACACGCAAGTGGCCTTCGTCGTCGATTCCATCCGCGAGGCCCGCAACGATTTCAGACCCGTCATTCACTTCGACCGTCTTGCCCAAGAGCCCGTCGCGGGCCCGGAAGGCTGCCAAGATCTCCGCGTTGCCACCGGCGCGCACGAGACGGAGCCATTTCTCAAGGCCCTGCAGCAGCAATGTCTCGAGGTCCGGGATGCACGTGTCACACCCGAGTTCGGCCTCTATGGTGGTCGCTTCGTTGCGCAACTCAGCAGGGAACTCTGCAGGATTGCCGTTCGCGTTGATGCCGATGCCTGCCACGAGAAAATCGAAACGATCGCCAGTCGCCTCGCCTTCGACGAGGATGCCGGCGACCTTCTTCCCGTTTACCCACACGTCGTTGACCCACTTGAGTTGCGGCTCCACGCCGGCCACTTCGAGGACCTCCGCGACCGCGTTGCCGAGGGCGAGCGCCAGAAGGTGCGGGTCTTGCATTTCGCGTAGCACCAGGGAAAGGTAAAGGCCTCCCGCCGGGGCATGCCACGGCCGGCCATGGGTTCCACGACCCTTGCTCATGCTCTCCGCAATGATGACTGTGCCGTCGGGGGCGCCGGCGCGGGCGCGTGTGCGTGCAAGGTCCATCGTCGAGGAGACGTCGCCGTGGCGCTCGAGCGTCCAGGTCGAGACTTGGGTCACGGTTTTCCACCATGCGACCCGGCACCCTGCTTGGGCAATTCGCACAACTCAATGAGCACGCCTCCGGTCTCCTTCGGGTGGATGAAGGCGATGCGCTTGCCCTCCGCGCCCATGCGGGGCTTCTCGTCGATGAGCTTCACGCCGAGATTCTTCAGGCGCGCCAACTCCTGCTCTAGGTCGTCGACGCGGAATGCGATGTGGTGGACGCCGGGGCCGCGTTTCTCCATGAACTTCCCCACCGGCGTGTCCGGACCCAAGGCCAGCAGGGCCTCGACCGTGGAGATTCCGCCCGGAACAGGGAAGAACCGCGTCTTGACGCCTTGCTCCGCGACGGTCTCGTCGTGGCTCGCCTTGAGGCCGAGGATCTTTTCGTAGATGCGCGTCGCGTCGTCGAGGTCGCGGACCGCAACGGAGACCTGGTCGACGCCGAGGATGGCCATGATGCGGCCAGGGCGTCCAGGGTGATGACCCCTTCTCTTGCCAAGCACTGGACCTACCGTTGGTGGCGGCGCCTAAACGAAATGCGGATGCATCTCGAGGGCTTGCTTCACGCCGGGGAGGATTTGCTCCCAATCCGCTTCCGGTTTCTTGGATACAGTGACGAAGTCGTTGAGGAAAAACAATGATGTGACTCCCGGCACGGCGAGGAGAGCCTTGGACACGGGCGTCAACGCCTGCTCCGGTTTGGAAATAATCTTGGATCCATTGCAAAACGGCGTGGGGACCGTCACCTTGAACGCGTTGGGGTTGGGCGTGGGGTCGAAGCGCAGGCGGGCCATGCCGGGGGACAGCAGGACGGGCTTATCGGACTGCCGCCGGCGTCGGCCGGGCCGAGTGGCTGACCAACGGGTCGACCCTGGTGCACTGCGGATAGGCCAACGACTGTCCGATTCAACCAACCCCCACAAACATCCTTATCTGGTAAACTTCTGTACATGGGTATGCAGATGGCTCAAGCCCTCGACGTGAACCTGCAGACGGTGCGCAACGTCGAGGCCGTCCTACGCACAGCATCCGTCCCGGTCACCCGGTATTACATCCTCCAGAAGCTGAAAGAAAAAGGGACCTCGACGAACGGCCCTCGACTGGAGTTGGCGCTCGAGTACCTGTCGGATCACCACATGATATTCGAAGGTAGCCGCGGAGTGCAATGGACGGCGGCAGATACCGACAAGCTTCGGCGCGCCCTGGCGTTGAGCAAACGCGTCGGGTGAGAGGGGGCTCCCATGCCACCGTCATTCCCGGCGACGAGCGTCAGCGCGCACAAGTGGTTCCCGAACCGCGGCAAATAGCGCCGTAGGGGCTATGGGTCGGCCGTTGTCGGCGAAGGGTACCTTGGCGCCCCGGGCCGCCGGGCCTCCCGCGACGCAGGCTTGAAGCCTGGGGCCCCGTTGGCGCGGCCATGTCTTCGCCCGTAAGTGCGCTGCACCTTGCCCGGTGGCAGGACGTACAAGCCGAACTCCGCAACCTCGCATTGCAGCGCGGCCTGCGCTTCATCGCGGTTGCCGTGCTCGTCCCGTTTGGCGTGAGCGTCGTGTCGAAAGAACGCGCTGGCCCCGACCTGTCGGCCCTTGTTTTCGGAGTGGCGCTGATTTTCCTCGCCATCGCTGAACTTGCGTCGATGGTGCAGGCCGGTTTGCGCATGGCGCAACGACGCGACTTAGAGAAAGCTGACCCCGCCTTGGCGACCTCCGGCACGCCCGGCCGTTTGGCCCTGGCACTCGCGTTTGCATCGGGGCCAGGTTCGTCGGCGGCACTGTACGCGATTCTAGGCGCGGCGTTCTTCGTGGGCGGAGCGTTGCCGGGCTAAATTGCCGACGTTCGACTCGTGATGGGCTAGACTTCCGCCCGCGGGACGTAGTCGCCCCACTCGTTACGCAACACGCCGCACACTTCGCCGAGCGTCGCGTACGACCGCACGGCGTCCAGGATGAACGGCAACAGGTTTTCCTTGCCCTTCGCGGCCTTCGCAAGGGCGTCTAGTTTCGTCGTCACGGCCGTACCATCGCGCTCCGCTTTCACCTTCTTGATTTTGGCAAGTTGCAGCCGCTCCGGGCCGTCGTCGATCTTCATGAGTTCCGGCGGCTTCTCGTTTTCCAGCTCGAAATCGTTGACGCCGACGACGGTGCGCTCTCCTTTCTCGACCTCGCGCTGAAACTTGTAGGCGGCTTCCTGGATTTGCGCCTGGACCCAACCTTTCTCGATGGCGCGAAGCATGCCGCCCAACTTGTCCACTTTGTCGATGAGGCCGAGGGCTTCGGTTTCAAGTTCATTGGTAAGCGCTTCAATGGCGTAGGACCCCGCGACCGGGTCGACGGTGTTCACCACTCCGGATTCGTGGGCGATTATCTGCTGGGTCCGCAGCGCGATGCGGGCTGCCTTCTCGGTCGGCAGGCCGAGGGCTTCGTCCATGGAATTGGTGTGCAGGCTCTGCGTCCCGCCGAGGACGGCTGCCAGGGCTTGGAGCGCGACCCGGACGACGTTGTTCTCCGGCTGCTGCGCCGTAAGCGTGGACCCGGCGGTCTGCGTGTGGAAGCGCAGCATGGCGGAGCGCGGGTCTTTGGCGTGGAAGCGTTCCGTCATGATCTTGTGCCACATGCGGCGGGCAGCGCGGAACTTGGCGACCTCCTCGAGGAAGTCGTTGTGGCCATTGAAGAAGAACGCGACGCGGGGCGCAAACTCGTCGACCTTGAGTCCCGCGTCCACGGCCGCCTGGACGTATGCGATGCCGTCTGCGAGGGTGAAGGCAAGTTCTTGTGCGGCGGTGCTGCCGGCTTCGCGGATGTGGTAGCCACTGATGCTGATGGTGTTCCACTCGGGGACGTTCTTGGCGCAGAAGGCGAACGTGTCCGTGATGAGCCGCAGCGATGGGCCGGGCGGGAAGATGTACGTGCCGCGGGCAATGTATTCCTTGAGGATGTCGTTCTGAATCGTCCCGGACACTTTGCGCAAGTCGGCGCCTTGCTTCTCCGCCACGGCGAGGTACATGGCGAGCAGGACGGCGGCGGGCGCGTTGATTGTCATCGACGTCGTGACCTTGTCGAGCGGGATGCCGTCGAAGAGTATCTCCATGTCGCGCAGCGAATCGATGGCGACGCCGACCTTCCCGACTTCTCCGAGGGCACGTTCATCGTCGGAATCCATGCCAATCTGGGTCGGCAAGTCGAACGCGACGCTCAGGCCTGTGCTGCCCGAGGCGAGGAGCATCTTGTAGCGCTGGTTTGACTCCTCGGGCGTCGAGAAGCCGGCGTATTGTCGCATCGTCCATAACCGGCCTCGGTGCATGGTCGGCTGGATGCCGCGGGTGAAGGGTGCTTGCCCCGGGTAACCCAGCGCAAAGTCAGCGTCGACGTCGGCGCCGGCGATGTCCTCAGCCGTGTAGAGGGGTGCGATGGGACGCCCGGAAAAGGCGGTGAACTCGCCTTTGCGTTCAGCGCCCTTCGCCTTCGCCTTGGCGTAGGTGGAGGATTCCCAGTCGGCCTTGCGGCGTGCCACGGCTAGGCCCAGCTGGCAAGGGTTCGAAAGAGTGCCGACGACGGCGCGCCCGGTTCGAGCCGCGGAATCAAGGAATCCAAGGAACCGGATTCCCAAGATTCCGTGGATTCTGCGGCCGGTCGTCGAGTGCCGGGGTAGGTCGGGGGCAGGTCTGCTCAGATGCGGCTAAACTCGGCGGATTTCCCGCCGGCCTCATAGCCGACTTCCTGGACCGCTTGCTTGCCGGCCTTCTTGGCCGCCTTGCCGACGTTCTTCAGTGAGTCGCCCACGTCGCGCGTGGCGCGGCGTAGCCCCAGCATTGCGCTCTCTTCGCTGGATTTCACTGCGCGGCTGTTGCGCAGGTAGCGGAGCGCGTAGTAGCCGACGCCGACCGACACAGCGGCGCCGACGCCGATGTAGACGAAGTTCATGGGCGAGAAGTTGGGAGCGCGTGCCATGACCGTTCATGACGGCCGTACGGCTAGAGACTTGCGATGGAGGCAGGGCCCGTTCGGACTACGGCGTCAACCGGTTCCTCGTATCGCGCACGAGTCGCTTGGTTGAGGTTGCCGCGTCCTGGACGACATCGTGGACCTTGTTCTTCGTGCCCTCATCAATGGCGTAACGCCAGACCAAGTACCCAGCGCCCACGGCGACCAGGAGTCCGACGCCCATGTAGACGCCCGTCATGAAGGAATCATCATCGCTTGCCATGACGGGTGCATGGAAGCCCGTGACCTAAAAGGGTGGCGGCGGGGACCTTGCGTTTCAAATAGCGGGGCCTTGTCGCGCGAATCATCCTCCTGGGGTGATAACTCAGCTGGGAGAGTGCCAGACTGAAGATCTGGATGTCGCCGGTTCGATCCCGGCTCACCCCACTGCCCGGCGCGCCGCGTTCCGCGGCCGCGCCGCAGTGTGGGGGGAGCCGGGATTGCCGAGCGGCGGCCTGGCTCGGCCAGCTGCCGCGACCGAAGGGTCGCGGGCCGCAGGCCCGTGACCTCGATTCCGGCTCACCCCATGACAGCCCCGCCGCCTGCGACGGCAAATGGTCAAACCCGCGCACGGCTTGGCCACGTCGTGGAAGAACCGGTCCGGCGCACGCTTCTGCGCGACTTCTACGTCCCGCGGGCCGGCTACGCGCGCGTGGCCGCACTTGCCGACTGGGCGGGCGACCCCGAAATCGGGCGCTCGCTTGCGTACCGGTTCGGCAACCGCATCGTGCAAGCCAACAACGACATGCTCGGATCCCTCACTGGTCTGCCGGCGCAGTTCCGCGACAATTGGTCGATGCTATCCGACCCACGGCAACGCAACCTGCTTGCGCACAGCCTCGTGGACGAGGCCCTCCTGACGCCGCGTCGTCGCAAGGCCGTCTTCAGCATGATGCTGTGGGGCAGTCTGTTCATCTGGATGATGGTCGGCCTCGTCGTCTTTGTCGTGAATCGAGAAGCCCTCGCCACTTACGAATCCGTGTATTCGCTCTTCTTCTATAGTCTCGCGACGAGCATCTTCCTGCCGACGCCTTTTGAGATTCTCCTAGGCAACGCCGTCGAGAACCTCGGCGTCGTGTGGACCGTGGCCATCGCTTCGCTGGCCAAGACGGCGGGTTCGTGGATTGTGTTGCTGATGGGCGACAAGGCCAACGAAGGCCTGTCCACGTTGCTCGAGAGGCGGCCCTTGCTGCGCCGAATGTTCAAAGCCCTGGAACGCTTCGCGCAACGCTTCGGCTACTTCGCCGTGTTCGTCCTCTTCGCCATTCCGTTAATGAGCGACACGGCGCCGCTGTTCATCCTGGCGGTCTTGAAGATGCGCAAGTCCGCGTTCCTTGCCGTGATGTGTCTCGCCATCATCGTGCGCAGCCTGCTCTACATCTACCTAGGCGACTTCTTCACGGGCTTGTTCTAAGGGGCATAAGGCAGGCCCTAGGTGCTTGGCCTTACGTGCCTGGACCGCACTGCTCGACGACTAGGACGACGATGTCAAAGGCATCAAGATCACTTGTACCGGCATCGTGGTGCAGCACTTGGAAGGCCATTGCGAGCGCACTCCAATCGCTCCGCTCTGAGCCTATTGGTCATCAAATGCGACCGCGACTTGCATGGAGACCACATCCTCGAAGACCTGCGCCGATTGGATTAGGACCTCGAGACGCGCCGCCCCTGCAGTCGTCCACAATATGTCGTGCACCATCCAACCGCCGATGCCGTCGGGCATGGCCTGGCGGACCTCGCCAGCCTCGGCTGCGGGGACGAAGACTGTCATCGTGATGCACGACCCAGTGGTCCTCCCGCATGTGTTGTTCGCGAGCGGCGGGCCGCCGTCGTGAGGCTTGATCGTGAACGAAGCCATGGAACTCGTGCCGACGCGTGGCGTTGGATGGAGCACGAGGATGACGTCATGATCCGTGCCGGTCGCCAGTATTACGGCGGACCCCGCCACGGGGTCCGCCGTCGGCGGCGCGACCGCAGTGAGCAAGCCTGCGACCAACAGGACGACGAGGCCAAGAGTGACCTCGACCCTGACGATGCGACGGAAGGTGGGCACGTTGCCGCGCTCAGCCAAGCTGCCCCAACCGGCACGCCCTACGAAACGCTGCAGGAACCCCGCCAAACCAGAGGTGCGAGGCGCGTCGAGGAAGACGAAGCGGTTCACGGCGGCGGCGGCGACCATGACGGCAAGGAGCACGAGCTTCAAGGCCAGGAAGCGGCCCCACGGTCCAGCGAGGAGGACCGTCGGATTGAGGAGATTGTGTGCGCCGACCAAGATGAGCGCCGTCGTGAACCCGGTCGCCGCTAGGATGATGACGCAGCCGAGTGCCAGCGACCCGAACCGCCGGCCGACCCTCAGCGCTTCCACGGGGTCCGGCGCGGCGCGCGACAGCCACAGCAGGAGCACCGCGAGGCCGCCGACCCACGTCGCGGCTGCAAGCAGGTGCAGGGCATCGACGGCGATGGCGCCGACGCCGTGGGCGAACGAATGGCTAAGCATCGCCGCGGGGATGGCCGCGGCGGCGACCAAGATCCCTGCGAGCGGGGCGGCAAGTCGGCTTGGATTATTCGGGGACATTGCTAGCAAAGCCAGCACCAGGGCAGCTGCGCCGAGGATGAAGCGCCATGCGAACAGCCCTCCTGTCGAGGTTGCAAGGTACAGCGCGGGTGAAGCGAAGCCGCCCTCTTGGGCAGTATGCAGAAGGAGGGCCGCGACGCCTGAGGCATGCAGGAACGTGCCCATGGCAAGCATGGGAAGGGCAGGGGCCGCCGGGGTCGGGCGCAGCCAGGTCAAGAAGACGCACGCCCCCAACGTGAACGCGATGCCGGCGAACACGGCGAAGCGGGCAAGCGCCGCGAACAAGTCCACCGGCTCTGGGGCCGAAGCAGCCGGCGGGTCGTAGGGGCCGATGGCGAAGCCGAAGGTCTGCGTCCGGAGATGCGTGTCGCCCGAGAGGACGGTGTGCGTGACGAGGTAGGCGCCATCAGAAAGGTTCGCGATGAGGGCAACGCGCAGGACCGGATTCGCTGCACTGCCCATGACGGTCGTGCGGCCGACATCCACACGTAACCCGTCGGAACGCGTGACTTCGATGTGGGCGCTTGAGGGTTCAATCGGCTCGGAGAGTGTTACGAGGATCTCCGTAGGTGCTACTTCGAGGCGGGCACCGGCGGCGGGCTCCGAGGTGAGACGGTCGGCGTGGCCCGCAATGGAGGGCAGCACCATGATGACCGCCACAAGAAGGGATGCAACCAGCGCCAACCGAGGCAGCCGGAACACGAGCCGCGTCAAGGGTCAGCGCCGCCGCAGTGCGAGGGCGACTAGGGCCAGGGCCAATGCGACGGCACCAAGGGAGACACCTGGGGCGCCCGGGTCGTCACCTTGCGGGGTCGGTGAGGCCGAGGTTCCAGGCGCATGGCTACCGACCAACCGGTAAGAAGGCCGGGCTAATTCAGTGGGGGAGGCCATTTCGGCGCTCCCGACGGGGCCGCGTCCATCCTCGGTGGAGTACGTCCCAGGCATCACGTCTCCCGCGGTGGTGCCGTGGAACGCCTGGACCTGGAATTCCGAAATCACGTCGCCCGGAATTGCGCCTAGAGTTGATAGTCTGACCGTTCCCTCTACGGCGAAGCGGGCGCCGTCGCCAATCGGCCCTGTCGCGTTGACACGGTCGAACGTCCCGGTGAAGTGCAAGTTGTCGGTGGTGCGCAATTCAAACGACCGCACGCCTTGTCCGGTCCTGAATGTGAGTACGTCCACGAAGCCGTCGGCGGGCGCGCCGCCATTGAGGAGGAACCTGAACACCACGACCTGCGCTGCAAATGCCTCGTCCCACGCCTCACGCAAATCCATGGCGACCAGGTCGTGCGTCCCATTGCACTCCGCGGCGGCCGTGCCATCATCGCCGCTGCAATCGTCGTTCTGGTCAACGAGGATCCGCACCTCGCCAGCGCGCGTCGCTGGTGGGCCATGCCCGGCGGCCAGCGGCAGCAACCACAGCCCCAACACGGCGATGGCGAGTTGGGCGTTGCGGCGCGGCATGGCGAACTCGGGCCGCGCACGCCTCGCGCGCGTCAAAGCGGCGGCCCTCCCGCCGAGCCGGAGTCTTTTGTCACGGCTTGAACTGACCTGTTGCGTCCCATAAGCCTTGTCTTCGTGCGACGAGCGAGCACTCTTTGCTTGGCAATCATCTGTCCCGGCGTGGCTCATCCCAACTTGGCAACCGCCTCAGCCCTCATCGCGGTCGTCGCATGCGTCAGCCTGATTCTGTTAGTCCTGGCCGCGGCGGCCTGGAGGCGCACCGGCAACAGCAAGCTGGGGTTCGTCACGGCTGCCTTTGCCTGCTTCTTCGTGAAGAGCGCAGTCACCGCCTACGCGATTGCGACCGAGGGCATCCACCATGAGGACCTGGAACTCCTCGGTACGGCGTTCGACTTGGCGATCGTCCTCCTGCTTGTCGCCCCCTTCATCCCCGTCACGCGCCGACTCGCACAGCGCCAACCATGACCGACCCCGTGCTTGGTCTCAAGATGCGCCGCCGCATCGTCGCGGTCGTCCAGGAATACCCCGGCCTGCATCTGCGCGAGGTGGCTCGACAGCTCGACACCTCCGTGGCGCTCGTGGAGTACCACGCCGCGATCCTGCTGCGCGCAGGCGTCTTGTCCGAACAAAGCGACGAGCGCTACAAACGCCTGTACCCTGCCCGACAATCTTCGTCGCGGGAGCAGAGCACGCCGTCGGCGCGGGACCGACCGCTCCTCGCCCTCTTGCGCGAACGTTGGCCGCTCGGCATCACGCTGCACTTGCTGGACAAGGGGCCCCAACCGCACAAGCAGATGTGCGAAGACCTCGGCCTAGGCAAATCCAAACTCTCGTTCCACTTGCGCAAGCTCGAAGCGGCCGGCATCGTCGCCAAGTCCCATGATGGGCGCTTCAGGGTCCTTGACGAGGGCGTCGTCCATCGCATTCTCGTAGCGTACCCGCCGACGCGGGACTTGCGTGACGAGTTCGCAAACGTGTGGCTGACGCTCTACGGCGACTAGGGTTGGACGCCAAAGTCGCCGGACCGATCCACTGAACCCACAGAACGCACTGAACGGCGGCTTCTGTGCCTTCAGTGCGTTCAGTGGCTGAGGCAGGCGTCAGCCAAAATCGATGCCGAGCATCTTGCCCATCTCATCGTAGGGATCGTCGGGGAACGCCAGCTTCTCGCCGCGCGGCAACCTGGCGAACCAGCGCTGTTCGACGATGGTCTCGTGTGGCGCCACTTCATCGACCTTCGTGCCAAGGCCTCCCGTGAATACGTAGCACGTCCCGTTCGGCTTGCGCAGCTTGACGAGGAATTGCGGGCTGGAAAGTAAGTGACCGGTCTCCTCGCGAAACTCGCGTAATGCTCCGTGCACGGGGCCTTCATTGGATTCAATCTTGCCGCCGGGCAGTTCCCAGCCGCGCTCACGGTGGCGGACCATGAGGAACTCCCGCGCATCGGGTTGGCCTCGCACTGCCACGATTACGGTGTACTGCTGCGGCGCAGGTTCCGCGTCACTCGCCTTCGTCTTGGTCGCGGAGGTAGCTGCCAAGGTCATGGACGGGCTTGACAGCCTCGCGCGGGCCCTTGAAGCTGCCGACCACGACACCGATGCCGACGGCTTCATGGCGTGGATTCGTCACGATGCAGGCGTCCCCGGGCGACAACGAAGCATCGAATGACATGACAGAATCCCCGAGGATGTTGCGGCTGTAGAGGAATAAGCGCGCCGCGTGTTCCGTGACACGCACGGCCTGTTTACGGGTGTGCGGCGCAGCTAGGACGGCGCCTTGCAGGTCGAGGTGGAACGTGCCGTCCTCAATCGTGCCGATGGGAAGTCCCGCGGTCTCGGCGCCTTCCAGAAGTTCCGGGGGAAGTTCAAGGAGTTCCTGCGACACGAGGAGGGCGAATGGGACGCCGTCGCGCTCGGCCACGGCGACGTAGCAGCCAGCGGCAATGCGGCCACCGAGGCCTTTCTCCAAGCCTTCGAAGAACCCGAAGACGATGTCCTCCTCGTCGGGCGTGGCGGCCCGGACGCTCATGCTCTGCCTCCCTTGCGCAACCTCGCCACGAAGAAGCCCAAGGTAGGGTGGACGCCGGGCAGGAACCGCCGAGCCTTTGCAAGTTGGGCATCAAGCGTCAACCCGGGCCACTCCGTGACTCCATGTGCCAGAGGCCGGCCTGCGCAGCGGTCGAAGGGCAACGTTTCCATGCGGTAGCCGCGGTCGAGGAGCCGCTGCACCTGGCCCTCGTTTTCCTCTGGACCGAACGTGCATGTCGCATACACGAGCGTGCCACCCGGCTTGAGGACGCGGTCGGCCGCGTCGACGAGTTCGGATTGCAGCGCACAGAAGCGAACCATGTCCTCGGGGCGCCCTTGGCGGCGATTGCGGTCCTTGGGAATCGTGCCCTCGCCGGTGCACGGCGCATCGAGCAAGACCTTGTCCGCCCAGGCCAGGCCCGGAAGTTCTTGGGCGTCGTGGCTGCGCAGGACCGCCGACGTGACGCCGCAGCGTTCCAGATTGAAGCGTAGCGCGCGCATCCGGTCGGCGTCGGGCTCGACGGCAACGATGGCCCCGCGCTGACCGGACGTCGGCCCAGGCAGGAGGTCGCCCGCGATATGGACGGTCTTGACGCCGGGTGCCGCGGCGAGGTCCGCGACGACGTCGCCCGGCTGCGCGGCAAGGGCAAGCGGGGCGCTCGTTGATGCCAAGTCCTGGGGCATCGTCATGCCAAGCATGTGCTCGAGCGTGGCGCCGACGCTGATGGGGGCCTGACGCAGGCGGAACGTGTTGGGGTCGAGGTCGCTACGGGAGAGCTCGAAGCCGCGGGCCTCGAGGCGGGTCTTGACTTCGTCGACGCGGGCCCGCAACGGATTGCAGCGCACGTAGCGCGGCGGGCGGCGGCGCAGGCCGTCGAGCAGGATGGCGGGTTCGTCGGTTAGCTTGACCCAGCGCGCGACCATCCAATCCGAGAAATGGTGCGAGCGCGCCCAGTCACGGACTTTTGGGCCAGCTGGGAAGCGCGCGATGATGGAGGGCGCGGGCTTCCCGTCGGCCATCGGCACGCCCCGAGGGACTTCGGTCAACGCGTCACCAGATTGTGGATGAAACCGGCCGAGAGGCTGGCCCCGCCAACAGATCCGTCCGGGTCGCCCACGACTTGGATCCACGTCTTCTCGTCGGGCTGGTTTTGACAAGGCAGGTCAAGGGGACATTGCGGTTGGCGGCTGACCTGGACCTTGGCGACGACGAGAATGCTCGTATTGGAGCGGCCATCATGCCCGACCTCGCCGAGGATGCGGACCCTCTCGTCTGTGGAGAACAGCGAACCGCTTGCCGTGACCGTCCCCTCGCGGACGAACCAGGTCGTATGCACCTCGCTGCGCCAGGTGCGACTGCCGTCCATGTCCAGCTCGGGGTCAAGCGCGATGTTCTCCCGCGCCGCCGCTTCGGCCACGACGTCCCGCGTCCAGTCGAGCAATGCGTCGTTGGAGCGCCGGTTCATTTCGCGCAGGCTGAAGACCTGCAGGACCCCGGGGAAGGGCGGGTCATTGCCCGCCGGGACGAAGCTGTACCGCGTCTCCTGCAACCGGGGTCCAAACCAGCCGTCGCTCTCCAGCTTCTCGACGACGACCTCCCAGCGCGGGTCGGCCGCATTCAGAATCTCGACGGGGACGCGAGCTCGGTACGGCTCCAGGCATCCGGAAAGCGCCACCGTCGCGGCCAGGGCGACGAGTATGATGGCCCAGTCGCGCTTCACCGGCGGGGCAGTCCCGACACCCTGATAGGCGCTTGGATGGTCAAGCGCGCGCTGGCGTCGCGGCTGCAACGCGACTGTGAGTCGTCGTGATCGGCACCTTCAGGACGCGGCTAATCGTGCAGGCCTTATCGGTGAGGCGCAACAGGGTCTCCATGGCGCTGGCAGAGGTCTGTGCATCCGCTGCAAGGTCGAAATGGACCTTGATGGCCGCGATGTCGCCGGCCTGGTCGAAGTGCAGCTCACCCTTGACGCGGGACACGCCGACCTCGGCCTTGCGTTTTGCCGCGATCTTGACGAACGTGGAATGCTGGCATGCAAGCAGACCGGCGAGAAACAGTTCGGACGACATCGGCCCCTCGTCTTTCCCCCCCGAGGCCTGCGGCTTGTCCTGCACCAACGTGTGGCCGCGCATCACGACGGCGACCGACACGGGGCTACGGGGCATCGCGGTGGCATCTTCCACGGTCATGGGCGACACGAGAGGCAGGCCGCGTAAGGAATTGACGGCATGAGGGTTTCACGCTGCACCACAAATCTTGAAGAGGCCTCCAAAGCTCATTCCCGTCTGTGTCTGCCCGCCCCGCGCGCTCCACTGTTCGGTTCCTGCCCGCCATCGTCGTCGCTACCCTCGCCCTTGCCGGATGTAGCGGCCACCCCGCCGATAGGGCTGACTTCGAACCGGATGAAACCGCCCCCGGCCCGACTTCCTCCGCAGTGGCCCCCGCTGGCTACGAATTGACCGTCATCGTGCGAGGCGAAAGCGTGGACGGCCCCATATTAGTCGGCGCCGACGTCTACGCCGTTCCTGCTGGACTTCTCCCCATCGCCGCCAAGGACTTGCCGGCACCCGCCTTCACGGACACGTTGGGCCGTGCCCGTTTCACGTTCCCAGCACCAACGGAAGTCGTCCTCCAGGTGTTGGGGCCGGGAACGGGCGGAGGCGGGTGGACGCGGGAAGCCGCCCGCGTCTTCGTCGACCGCCAGGTCGGCCTCGTCGCGAGGGAGGGCGATGCGCAAGACACCCTCGCCACCGTCGCAGGCCAGACCGTCACGATCCCGTTGCTGCGCAGTTCCTTGCGCTTTGAACTGAACGCCACGTGGCAGACGACGGTCGCACTGCCTGAGGGCGCCCTGCGTTCCGCCTACTTGACGCGCCTCGTGGCGGGCGACCTCACAGTCTCCTGGGAGAACGGCGCGATGGGGGTGGGCGACTTGTTCGCTGGTTGGAGTTGGGACGGGGAGAACGCGTGGCTCGCGGGGGAAGACACGACTCAAGCCCCCACGCCCGGAAACGCCCGCGAGACGTGGACGGGGGCGTTCCCCGTCGAGGGCCGGCCCGTCGACCTCGCGGCTGCAAGCCTGCGAGCGGCGGCCCTCACGCACCGCGCCGTCGTCGGCGACCTGCAGGTCCACTTCGAAGGCGTGCTGCGCTTCGAAGGCCAAGTCCCCGACGGCGTGCCGGCGCCGGAATGCCTGCGCTCCTCGGTCTGCGGGTTGCCTGATCGGCCCCTCTGAACGTGCCGGACGACGAGGCGACACCCGCGGCGCCGGGTCGCGGCCGGCCCGCTATGGCCGCGCCGGCTCGCGTCCAGGCAGCTACCGCGGCGCCGGGTCGCGGCCGGCCGCGTCGCGCGCTGGCGGTTCGCGGCCTAGGCCCTCTCGCCCAGCCGCCTTTTGCTCAAGGTCTGAAGCCAATGGCGGACCATGCAACACGCGGAGCATACGGTACTCGTTGTAACCGGTCGTCACGCGGATGTGCTTAGGCGCCGTCGCGTCGAGGGCGGGGTCGCCGGTGTCGATGTGCAGTCCCTTGAGCCCTTGCAGCTTTTCGGGCGGTGCGATGACGACCAGGGATTCCCAGCCAACCTGGCGCAAGACTTCGGGTCGGAAGACCTGCGTCCCTCGTCCTAGGAGCATCCCCTGGCCGCCAATCGTGGACAGTGCGATCCTGATTTTTCCCCCTCTTGTCAGCTGTTCGCTGACAGCGTGCTGGATTCGGCGGTCGTCAAGGTCGCTGGCCGTGATGCGGTTGCCGACGATGAGGTCGACGCCGAGCAACGTGGCATTGCCCCAGAATTGTTCCTTGACGGCCTTGCACACGGAACCTGCGCCCACGAAGTGGATGGCGTCGGGGTCCCAGTCCTGCAGAACTTGCTCGATGAGAGGCTCAAGCGGCGTGTCGGTGCTGGTCGCCACCTTTCCGCCCTGAATTGCGGGGCTAAGCGGCACCCGCAGCGAACCCTTGAGCTCGATGTCGACGTGGCCCGTCCGGTAGGCTGCTTCGTCCAGGTCGGTGACATCGCGTTGAATGGTGTCGAACCCCGCGCGCAGGTTCTGCACGAGCCAGGCCGCTTCTTCGACATCATGCGCGAAGACCGCGCTTGTGATCTTCACGCCGGCAGGAACGCCAAGGCAAGGCACCGTGCCATCCACCGCGTTCGCGATGTCCGCCGCGGTCCCGTCACCACCCAGGAAACACAACAGGTCGACCTTGGCGTCGCGCAGGGCGATGGCCGCGCGACCCGTGTCGGCGCGTGTCGTCTTCCCCAGTTCGAATTTGGCGTCGCTCAGCACGACTTCTGCGCCGTCGACGTCATCGGCCCCCATGGCGCCGGGCACGGTGACCCATTGGATGCCGGGCCCCACGTCCTTGACGAAGCGGCGTGCGCGGTCCGGCGAGCTAGGGGCGTACCCCTTGTCGAGCGCGGTCTTCCAGTCGAGGTCGGACCCCTTGAAGCCACCCGGCCCGCCGAGCCCCGCAACGGGATTCACCAGGAGTCCGACGCGCAGTTCGCGTTCACCCCTCAAGGCGGCTAAGCGTATGCCACCGCAGCACGAGTTTGCGCGCGGCCGTGGCTTCGTCGAGGCGGCGCACGGGCGTCGTGTGCGGGGCCTGGTGGACGATGTCTGGGTCCTCACGTGCAATGGCCTTCACGGCTGCGATGAAGCGGTCGAGTTCGTCCTTCGTCGCAGACTCGGTGGGCTCGAACATGATGGCCTCCGGCACGAGGAGTGGGAAGTAGACCGTGGGTGCGTGCAGGCCGTAGTCAAGCAGTCGCTTGCCCAGGTCGCCGGCGGTGATGCCAGTCTTTGCCTTGAGGCCGCTAGCCGAGGCCACGAACTCGTGCATGGAGCGCCCAGGATGCGGGAAATCCAGCACGCCTTTGAGTTGGGTCTTGACGTAGTTTGCATTCAGGCACGCGATTTCGCTTGCTCGCGTGATGCCTTCGCCGCCGAGCAGGCACATGTAGGTGTAGGCGCGCACGAGGGCCGCGCCTTGACCATAGCCGGCCTTGATTTTTCCGATGGACTTCGGGTGTTCGGCCATGCCTTGCGTCGTGTAGGTGGCGGTCGCCCCCTGCGTCGCGTAGGTCGCGGTCGCCGCGTAGGTCGCAGTCCCCTTCGCCGTCGCGTCGACGGTCTTGTCGCCACTTGCTCTGCCGTTCTTCACGATGCGAGGCACGGGGAGGAACGGTTCCAGTCGCTTCTTGACGCCAATCGGGCCGGCTCCGGGTCCGCCGCCGCCATGCGGGACGGCGAAGGTCTTGTGTAAATTGATGTGGACCACGTCGAAGCCCATGTCGCCGGGCCGCACTTGGCCAGTGATGGCGTTCAGGTTTGCTCCGTCGTAGTAGAGAAGTCCGCCCGCGTCGTGGATGATCTTCTGCACTTCGCGGATGTTCTGTTCGAAGATGCCCACCGTGTTTGGGTTGGTGAGCATGAACGCCGCGGTTTTAGCAGAAACCGCGGCGCGCAATGCTTGAAGATCAACAAGGCCATCCTTCCCCGACGGGATCTCGACGACCTTGTAGCCCGCCATGCTCGCGGTCGCAGGGTTGGTCCCGTGCGCGGTGTCGGGGAGGATGACTTCGTCGCGGTGGCCTTCGCCGCGGGATTCGTGGTAGGCGCGGGTGACGAGGAGCCCCAGGAACTCTCCGTGGGCGCCCGCCGCTGGCTGCAGGGAAACCGCGTCCATGCCGGTGACTTCGGCGAGCCAACGTTCCAGTTCCCAGAATACTTCGAGGCTGCCTTGGATTGTGCGTGGGTCCTGGGATGGGTGGACCAGGTTGACCGTGGAGAGGCCAGCCACTTCGTCGCACGCCTTGGGATTGTGCTTCATGGTGCACGAGCCGAGCGGGTAGAGCGCCGTGTCGTTGCCGAAGTTCTTCTGGCTCAGCTTGGTGAAGTGCGCGACCGCCTGGGG
>CAZXUC010000011.1:0-78971 GCA_964643795.1 uncultured Halobacteriales archaeon
GCATCGTCCACAGGCGGCCGCGGTACATCGTCGGCTGCACGCCGCGCGTGTAGGGAAACTCGCCGGGGAAGCCGAGGTCGCGGTCTGGGTCGAATTTGACGCGTTCCAAGTCGTGGCGATCGTAGAGCCGGTTGATGGGGACGAGGGATTGCGTCGTGAACGAGGCCTTGCGCTCGGGGCCTTTTTCGAGGGCCTTCTTGAGAGTGGTTTCTTGCCACCGCTCGCGGGCGGAGGCGTGCTGTTGACTGGCGGCGGCATTGACTGTGGGCCGCGCTGATTCCGACGAGCTCACCCCTGCCGGCGAGGATTTTGGCGGCGGCGGGGACATGCGTCAATGCAGGTTGACAGGAGGGAAAAGAGTGGCGCCGGGCCCGTTTGACGACGAATAGGCGCAAAGTTCAATATCTCATCTCGCATATCACTTCCAATGACTGAAACCGTCGTCACGATCAAACGCTGGGGGTCGAGCGCTGCCGTCATCCTGCCGGCCGCCCTAGTGAAGGCGGAGCATCTGAAGGAGGGCGACGAGGTCGTAATCGACGTGCGGCCCGTGGATGACTTTTCCGACTTCTTCGGTTGCTGGCGTGGTGCCCCAATCGACGCGCAGGCGATGAAAGACGAGACCCGCCGCGAAGAGGCCGAAGCCGAGCGGCGCAAGTGGGGATCGAGTACGCAGGACTGACGTGCGGCATGCAGGCCTTCCTCGATACCTTCGCCCTCGTTGAGATGGCACTGGGGAACAAAGCCTACCTTGCGTACTTGCAAGGCGGCGTGACCAACCACGCATGCCTGCTAGAGTTCCACGTCAACGCCTGCCGGCTCCAGGGGGAAGCCGAAGCAGACTCCAAGCTGCGGCGGTTGCAGTCGAAGGCAATCTTCGCTGAAGCGCCGGACATCCTGGAGGCCAGTCGAATCAAGCGCACAATCAAGGGCGCCTCGTACATCGACGCCCTCGGTTACGCCATGGCGCAGCGGCGCCGCATCCCGTTCGTCACGGGTGACAAGGCGTTCAAGGGTTTGCCTGGCGTCCTGCCCTGACGGCGCGGGGACGCGCGAGCCCGTGCCTTGGAAACCCCGGATGGTCGAGGTCGCAGCCGTTAAGTGGCCCGCGGTGACTAGGAACGCGTGGCTGGCCGAGGCGGACGATGATGGGGCTCGGCTGGAACGCGCAGGCGATGGCGGTGGCGTGAGGCATGACTCTCGACCCTGGTCCTCTTGTCACCTTCGGCCGCATCGCCGACGTGGGCGGCGCGCTGCTCTTCCTTGGACTCGGCCTGTTCGTCGCGACCGTCAAGCCGCGGCGGCGCGTCAACGTGGCGTTCGCCGTGTTCGGGATCGGGTTCGGAGTCGCATGGACGCTCGGCAACATCGAAGCCGTGCCTGTCGAATGGGCCAACGTCGCCACCCTCGCGCTTTCGCCCCTTGCCACGGCGGGCCTGGTGATGGTGGCATTGGAGTTTCCAACCCAACTCAAGGGTCAGCATCGAAGATGGGCCGCTTGGGTCCTCGCCGCGGGTGTCGCGGCCGCGATCGTCGCCATGACGTTCGCGCCGAATGAAGTGTACCTGGGTGCCAACTCGGCGCAGAGCGTCGCATTGCGCCTGGTCACCGCGGCGCTCTTCAATGTGGGCTTCGGCTCCTTGCTCATGCTGCTTGCCTTGCGTTACGCTGGGGCCGGCGTGGCGGACGAGCGGTCGCGGGCACTCACGTTGCTTGCGACTTGGGCGTTCGTCCCGTATTTCGCGGTCGCGACCGGCATCTACGGCGTCATGCGCATCACACGCGTGAGTGGCGCCCATTCCGCCTACGGGTACGCTGCCGCGCCGGGGCTGTTCATCGTGCTGATTGTTGTCATCGCGTTGTGGCTTCGCAACACTGGGCGCCTAACAGGTCCACCGGCGCGGAGCGCACGCAACGTGGCCCTTGGAGCCGCAGCGCTTGGGGCCGCCGGCGCGGCGTGGGCAATCGCCTTCGGCGTGCAAAACATGCCCAACAACCTCGGCGTCATGGGCCTTGCCCGCGGCGTCGGCGTCGCCCTTCTTGCTTACGCCATCCTGAAGCACCAACTGTTCGATATCGACGTCAGGCTCCGCTTCGCCGTCAAGGGCAGTACCCTCGCCGCAATCTTCGTCGGCGTCTTTTTCGTCGTGAGCGAAGGTGCGCAGCAGTTCTTCGGCGACCAGTACCAAAACGAATACCTCGGCATCGCTGCCGCCGGCGGGCTCGTCTTTGCCATGGCGCCCCTGCAACGTCTCGCGGACCGCGTCGCGACGAAGGCCGTGCCAAGCGCCGACACGCAGGCCGGGCTGGGTCCAGCCGACTTCTACCGTCGCCAGGTGGAGACCGCTTGGATGGATGGCGCAATGACGCGGAGGGAAGGCATCATCCTTGGTGAACTGCGCGAACGACTCAATTTGACCGAGGAGCAAGCCCGCCGCATCGAGGCCGAAGCGATGGCCAAAGTCAAAGCCCGGCGCCTCCGCTAGCGCCGCCGCGCGGCGACGGCGGCAAGGGCCAGGCAGGCAAGCAGGAGCGCCGGCGCTGCGGCAGGGATCGGGATGCGGTCGATGCCACGGTCCTTCTCAGGCTCGACGGCCATCAAGGCCTCCCGCCCCGCGACAGTCAAGCTGGCCTCGAAGGCCTGCAGGAAGGCGAACGTCGCGTTTTCGGCGAGCTGCTTGGTCGCCTCGTATTTCGAGCGGCCGTCTGGCAGCCTTGCCTCGGCCTCGTCGCTGCCCTTGGCGAAGTCCTTGTTGAAATCGCCATGTGGGTACGAATCGCCGGGCGGAGTTTCCGGGTCCGCGGCGCCCGGTTGGAAGGACACGAGCCGAAGCGCGCGTACGGCTGGGCCCTGGCCTAGCACGGCGTCATGATGCGCCCGCTGCTCGGCGGGCGAGAGGTCGACGGCGTTGGAGTGGCTGAAGCAGTCCTGCAGGGCATGCAGGGCGCGGCCGAGGGCTTCCATGGCGGCCTTGGCGTCCGAGGGGCCCGTGACGCTGGCGGCGGCGTCGCGTTGGCTTTGAATGTACACGACGGTGGCGTTGAACGCATCAAGGTCGGCGGCCGGCGGGATGCGGTCGCAGTGGTGGTCCGCCCTGTACAACTCGGTCGCGTCGAAGCGCGTGACCTTGGCCGCCTTCGGGTCAAGCTCCATCTCGTCGTAGTCCGGTTCACGCACCGCCTGCTGTAAGGATTTGACGGCGCCGGCGGGCCAGCCTAGATGGGTCGCGATGGCGGTGATGTCGTCGTGCGGCGACGATCCGGGGGGCGCCGAACCGAATGCCGACGCGGCGGGGAGGCCCATGACCGCAATCAAGGCAAGGAAAAGATGGCGCATCGTGGCAGCAGGCCAGCGCGGGTCACTCGGTTGATTGCTTGCGTCTGGGCAGACGGGCGGCACGGCACGCGAAAGTGATGGGTGGAATGGCCGTGCAATGGGTTGCGCGCGAGGCCTCAGAACGACGACGCGGCCCCGCCTGCCCCCAATTCCTTCAGGACTGCCTGCGTGTCCGTGATGACGCAGGCGACGCCCATTTCCGACAGCGCCCTCGCGCGTTCTGGTTCGTTGACGGTCCAGGCTGCGACCCGATAACCAGCGCCTCTGAGGTGGTCAAGGCTGGCCTGGTCGAGGTAGTCGTGGTCGACGTTCAGCCAGCGGCACGCCACCGCGGCAGCGGCCTCGAGATCCTCCTTTTCGACGGGCCCCGGGATGATTAGTCCTCGCGCCACGTTCGGCGCTTGCTGTCGTGCGACCTCGAGCGGCCGGGTGTCCATGCTGGAGACTTGGGTCCTAGCTTCGAGGCCGTGGTGGCGCACGAGGTCCAACATGGGGGCCGTTGCGCCGGGTGCCTTGACTTCGAGGTTCCACAAGCCGCTCCACTGCTTCATGGCGGAGAAGAGGTCATCGAGCCGAGGGACCGGGCCGGCGGTAGTGGGATTGGCGCGCAATTCTTCGTACGTCATGTCCGCGACCCGGCCGTTGCCTTGCGTCGTCCGCTCGATTCCGGCGTCGTGCAGGACGACGACCTCGTTGTCCAAGGTGACGCGCAGGTCCATCTCGACGATGCGGAAGCCGGCCTTGGCCGCGGCTTGAAAGGCCGGGATGGTGTTTTCGGGAAATTCCTCTGAGAGGCCGCGGTGGGCACATGCAATTGCGCCGCTCGTGACGGGCTGCGCAGGGCGTGGGGATCGCTGCATGGCCTGCACCGGCACGCCGCGGCCAAGGGAGGGAGCCGCTTTCACCGTTTTCCCAAGTCCCAAAGTGATAAAGCGGACGCCTGATTGGCGCGCAACAACGTGGCTCTTCCCTCCTCCTGGGTGGGACTTGACAGGTTCGATTGAGGTCTCCATGTCAACATCCCCCGCGCCTTCGCCTCCCGCCAAGGGACTTGAGGGCATCATCGCAGCCCAATCCGGCATCTGCTTCATCGACGGCGACAAGGGCATCCTGTCGTACCGCGGCTACGACATCAATGAGCTCGCGCCCAACTCGACGTTCGAGGAGACGACGTTCCTGTTGTGGGATGGGCGCCTGCCCACCGCTTCCGAACTCAAGGCCTTCACGGCCAACCTCGCCGCCAACCGTGCCCTGCCTGCATTCGCAATGCGCATTCTCGTCTCGTGTGCCCCCGTCATGGGCCCGATGGACGCCTTGCGTACGGTCATCAGTTCCCTGGCCGGCGAGCGCAAGGACGCGGATACGAACTCCGTCGTGTCCGACCGCCAGAAGGCCGTCGAATGCACGGCGCAAGTCGCGACAATCGTTGCCGCCTATAACCGCGTCCGCAATGGCCGCCCGCCCGTGGCACCGGATGCGAAACTCAGCCACGCCGCGAACTTCTTGTACATGTTGACGGGCACGAAGCCGACGCCCGCCGCGGAGAAGGCGATGGACGTCGCCCTCATCCTGCACGCCGAGCATGACCTCAACGCCTCCACGTTCGCCGCCCGCGTCACCGCGGCGACCTTGACTGACTACCACTCCGCCATCACGAGCGCCGTCGGAACCTTGAAGGGCCCCCTGCACGGAGGCGCCAACATCGAGGTCATGAAGGCGATGCTCGAGATTGAGAAGACCGGCATGCTCGTCGAGACCTGGGTCAAGGACCGCCTTCGGCAAAAGCGCAAGATTCCCGGCTTCGGCCACCGCGTGTACAAGACGATTGATCCGCGTGCCATCCACCTTGAGAAGTTGTCGAAGAGCCTCGGCGAGCAGGCGCACAACACGAAGTGGTACGAGATGAGCCTCGAGTTGCAGCGCATCATGAAGGCGGAGAAGGACATCGACGCGAATGTCGACTTCTTCAGTGCATCAAGCTACTACGTCATGGGCATCCCCCTCGACCTGTACACGCCCATCTTCGCCATCGCCCGCATCGCTGGTTGGAGCGCGCACGTGATGGAGCAGCACGGCGACAACCGCCTAATCCGCCCATTGTCCGAGTACACGGGCAAGCTGAACAAGAAGTGGGTGCCGTTCGAAAAGCGCACGGTGCCGAAGGTCGAGGCCCAGGCAAGCGCCTGACGATGACAGAACTCCAGATGTACCATCGCGCCGCGCTGGGCATCGTGCTGGTGACGTTGGTTGGGTGCCTGCTCATCCTTTGGCTCCAGCACCGGCTCCAGCCGTGACGGCGCAGTAGGCGCCCCTAGGTCGTTACGTTCCAACGAGCCGTGGCGTGTGCTTGACCGCGGCCGCGGGCACGCCCGTGAGCTCCTCGAGGCTGGCGCCGAGGGCCATGGCCTTGAACCACAGGACGAGGTAGTCCCCGCCCGCGGCCATGGTGCAGCGCAGACTCATTCCCGCACCAGGGCCGTCGCCGGCCAGGGAGGCGTACGGATAATCGATGAAGGAGCTGAAATATGTCCCGGATGCCACAATCGTGTCCGTCATGGTGAGGCCCCCGGCGGCCATGTCATAGTCGATGACCATGGCCCCGACGTTGTCGTGCGCGAGCCACGAGACTTGGCCCCACTTTGCCCAGGGGGCCGACCAGGTCAGCTCCACGTAGCCGGCCTGCGCTGCCGGGGCGGCGAGGTCGGGGTCTCCCAGGATGGCAACGCCCTCGGTCCACGACGTGCCGATGTAGCCGAGGGTGGGCGCGTTTGCCAAGCTCCCGCCCTGAATGAAGTAGTCGAGCTTCGCGCCAATTGCGATCGCAGCGGGCTTCAAGTCCGCGGCCGGTCCCGCTGCCGCGAACTCCGCCAAGAGGTCCGCCGCGGACTTCTCGTGCGCCAAGATCGGGGAATTGATCTCTACCGGGTCGGTGACGCGGAATGCAAGGTCCAGGCGGCCGGTTCCGGTGGCGGTCACCAGCAGCCAGACCGCTTCGTGTCCCTCCCACTTGTCCACCGCAGCCAAGGCGCGCGTCGGCAGGAAGTCCGCGGCGGTGTCGCCGCTCGTCCGGGTCGCGGACAGCGAGCTCTTGACCCACGTGGAGGGCCAGCTGCCGTACGGATAGCCGATTTCCATCCCTTTCCCCAGGTCCTGAGCGGCCATGAAGGTCCACGCCGTCACGTTCCCGACGGCCTGCGGGACGAGGTCCAGGGAGGGCCACTCGTGGGATCTTGCATCGGCCGGGATGGGCCAAGCGAACGAGGCGACCGATCCTTCAGGTGCGGCCTGGACGGACAGGATCCACCAGGTCGGGACATGGGTGTCCTGCGCAACGGATGCAACGGGAGCGTCGGCCTCCGAGGCTTGCGTCGCCTGCGGGGAAGCCTCCGCCACGCCTTCAGGCATCCCAGGAGGTTCCAGCGATGCGCAACCGGACAGGGTGAGGCAGGCGAGGATTACAACGGCGAAGCGGGCCATGCCCATCCACGATCGTTTGGACTACAAAGGCCGGCTGGCACAACCATCCGAGGATTGTCACGCCGGGCCCGCGAGGTCCAGCGCGGCCGCGGCGGCCCCTGTCGGCCGCAGCTCGATGGTCCGCCCAGCCCGGATGCGGGTCACGAGGCCGGCATCCTCGAGCCGCAGGGCGTGATGCGTCGCCGTGCTTGGCGTCAGGCCCGCGAACACTGCAGCTTCGCCCATACTCAGGTGCCCCGCCTGCACAATGCCGTGCAGCATGCGCCGCGCCGACGGCGCCTTCAGCGCACCGGCACCCGCAATCAGGTGACGGCTCGTGCCACGAGCGGGGAAGTAGCACTTGTAGCCGCCCTGTTGGTGGGCGACAATCTCGCCAGTTTCTTCGAGGACGCGCAGGTGGTGGCGCAAGGTGCCCGCAGCCTTGCTGGTCGTGCGGCGCAACGCGTGGAAGTGGATGCCGGGCGAAGCCTCGATCGCGTGCCGGACCTCGATGCGGATGGCGTTTTCAGGGGGGGCCTGCGTCGTCCGGAGGAAGGCCAAGGCGCCTTCCTTGATGGAAGGCCACAGGTAGTAGGCAAGGCCGGAAAGGATTCCAAGCAGGGTGAGGCTCGCCGTGGTGGCCGCCGACGGGAATCCCCATTGGGGTGCGCCTGCGAACTGGCCGGCGCCCGACGCAAAGCCGCTATGGTTCCCGCCGTGCTGCAGCACAATCCCCTGGTAGTCGATGGCGACTTGGTCCCTCATCGACCAGTCGCTGGATTTCCTCAGCAAAAGGTGACCGGTGTCATCGACGGTGACGCGGTCCTGGATCACCACGAAATCCAGGTATTGGCAGGCGCCCTCGCGGGACAGCCCTTGACAGGTGAGCACGGCACGGCGCTCGTCGACGCCCATCCAGGTCTGGGTGCGGGCGTCGGCGCAGGTGTCTCCGCACACGACTGCGAACCCCCAGCCGGAGAAGCCAGCTGCGCGGGAATGATTGGACGCGGTCGTTTCCCACCGGTCCGCGAAGGAGGCGAGGCGAGCGAACGGGAATTCTGTCCTGTCGCTCGTCGGGTACGGTCGCGCCGCCGCCGTCGCATCCGCGATGGTCGCCAAAGGCGCGACCGGCCCTTGCACGGGGAGTCCTGCGTCCGGCTCGTCTCCTGGCCCACTCTCCTGGGTCACCGTCACCGCGACAGCTTGCGCTCCATCGGAGGCCGTGAGGGTCCATACGCGACGGCGCTCGCCCCCCTGGACGGTCTCCAGGAAGTCGGCTTGGGCAAGATAAGCCCCATCTTCGGCCAAGAAGTCGCTCAATGTGTTGGGGACCGGGCCGAGCGCTTGGCTGAGGGCCACGCTGAGCGGGAATGGGTGTTCGATGCCGGACTCATCCGGGAGCACCCCCGTCGTGTACTCCAGGGCAGGCCGGGTCTTCGAGGACGATGCCTGGATTGGGCCGCCACCATTCTCGAAGGAATCAAGGGACCAGGTCTTCCCTCCTGCGACGATGGTGGCTGGCACTGAGAAGCGGGCGTCGAGTTCGAGCCGGACGCCGTCGCCGTAGAACCAAGCCGTCGTCTGGCCGGAATCGGCCCCGTCGCCATCCTTTGCGCCAGCGTCCAAAGTCATAGACCCGCAGCCTGGCGCCGTGAGCGTTGCGTGGGGGGTGATCGCTTGCCCCTGCAACGAATGGACGAGGCCGCACATCGGCGCCACGGAGGCGTCGTAGCGGGTCTCGAACAGCTCGTACGTCCAATTCTTGAAGATCCCCCTTTCCGCGGGATCGGCGACATTTGCGACCCCAGCAGCGCTGCCCCCGCCGCCGATGTTCTGCATCCCGGTCGAGAATGTGTCGCCGTCAAGCCATACGCGAAGGCGCGACGGGTGCTCAATCGGCCTTCCGGTCATGTAACTCACGAAAACGGAAATGTCCGTGCGTTCCTGGGCAAGCGCCAGACCTTCGTGGATGGCCCCGTCGGCGGCGATCCATGGCGCTTGGGCAAACCTGAAACGAAGCTCGTGGCCCTCCGACGTGTAGTTTCCTTGGTCACCTGCCTTGACCGGCGGAACGACGAGGAGCGAGGGCTGGTGTTCCTCGCCTCCCTGCGTCCCGGAAGCGGCCACGCCCGCCGCGGCAATCGCGACCGCGATGACGATGGCGACCAGTGCGCGGTGGGTCATCGACCTGACCTTGGTTCCTACCAGCCATACCGGTTAAAGGCTGGCTGGCACAACCGTCCGAATGTCCCACTCAGATTTTCCCAAATCCTCTGGATTTGCCAGTTTTGTCGCTTTCACGCCCCTCCCCCCGTCCGCCTCATGCCAGGCAACTCCGTCCGACCCGCGATGCACCTCGTCGCCCTCGACACGGAGACCTGCGCCCTGGGGTCCGGCCGTGACCGCGTCGTCCAGTTCTGCGCTGTCGAACTGGACGAAGACCTCAACATCCTCTCCGAGTGGACCGAACTCGTACACCCTGGCCGCCGCATTCCGGCCGCCGCCACCGCCGTCCACGGCATCACCGACGAGATGGTGTACGGAAAGCCACCCTTCGCCCATTTCGCTCCCCGCCTGCGCGCCCGCTTCCATCCCGACACGGTGTTCATCGCCTACAATGCCGCCTTCGACTTTGGCGTCTTGAACGGTGAGTTCGCGCGCTGCGGCGTCCCCGTCCTGCCCGCCCATCTGGATGAGGTGGTGGACTGGCCGGGGCAAGCGATTCGACCAACACGACGAAGTCATCTGTACAAGGACGAGGCGGGCGTGGTGCGTCTTGGATTTGCCAAGCACCAAGGGAAACCAGCGCTGGACGTGCCGGACTACCTCGCCTGGATGCTCGAAGAGGATTTTCCGGAACGCACGAAGTCCCAGGTGCGTCGCGTATTGAACGAGCGGGTGTTGGCCGTCTGACCGCCCGGCAATCCAACAGGGGAAAACACCAAGTACATGTGTATACATACACAGATGCACATGACGAAGACGATTTCCCTTGCGGACGACGCCTACGAGGCGCTCGTCGCGGTCCGGCATGAGGGCGAGTCGTTCTCGGAGCTTGCCCGCCGCCTATCCAAGCTCGAAGCCCGCCGTTGGCTCTTCGACCGCGCGCGCCCCCCGCTCTTCGACGCCAAGACGGCACAGGAGTTCCAGCAACAAGTCCGTCGCTGGCGCAACGAGGAGAGCCGGCCTGCACCGACGTGGAGCTGACGTGCGCTTCCTCGACACCAACGTCCTCATCGAACTTGCGCGCGCCGACGCGGCCACCGTCGAGTTCGTGCAGGGGCTGGACTGGGCCTCGGAAGAAGCCGCGACGACCAGCATCAACGTGGCGGAATTCCTGCGCGGCATCCGCAACAGCGGCGACCGCGCCGTGGCCAAGGGTCTGCTGGAGGGATTGCATCAGGTCCCGTTCGGTCCCCGCGCCGCGCGCCAGTATGGCGAAATGATGCAGGCTTTGGACCGCGGTGGGCGGCGGATTCCGACGGCGGATGGCCTGGTCGCTGCCATCGTGCTTTCCGAAGGCGGCGAACTGGTCACCCGCGACGTCGCGGACTTTGAGCGAATCCCGAACCTTCGCTTGGTCCCCGTGCCCAAACGATGACCTGGCCGGACTAGGCAGACCCTCGCGATCTCCAGAAAAGCACGGCCAGCACGAGCACCAGCGCACCTTCGACTGCCTTGCTCACGGCATCCAACACGCCCACCGGTTCGACAACGCCAGCCTCGGGGCCCGACGGAATCCCATACGTGCGCGTGACGATCCAGAGGGCCATAATCGCAAGGTTCCCAATGATTCCCATGACGTAGATGGGTCGCTGCACCTGCTCCCAGGTCCAGCGTTCGGGCGCGACGCCGCGCGTGAGGAGCAGCAGTCCGTAAACCGCCTGGGCACAGGTGGCCGCGAGGAAGAACAGGCCGTACCCCCACCAGGCGGAGAAGTGCTCGGGTGTGGCGAATCCGTGGATGGCAGCGGCCAGCAACGAGAGCATGGCAGCCGTCCGTTCCAGCCCTCGCACCATACCGGTTCGGTATCACCCATTAAAATGTTCGCCATAGACCTTAGGCTTCGACGCGTCGATTAGCACGGGATGGCGGAGACCGCCGCTTCACCAGTCCTCAAGGGGAGCAACGGCAAGGCCAATGGCGCGATGGGCGCTTGGACATGGGTCCGGCACTACCTGCCCGAAGGCCGTGGCCTTCCGCCAACCGAGTGGCGCATCCGGCACCGCGCCGTCGTCGTCTTCATCCTGGCCCACGCCGTCGGTTTGGCGATCTTTGGCCTGGTCAGGGATTGGCCGCCCGTCTACGCTTTGGGCGAGGGATTGTTGATTGCAAGCCTCGGCTCAGTTGCGGCCTTGCCGCAACTGAGCCGGAAAATGCGCAGCAGCGTCGCCGCACTCGGTTGTGTCGCTTCGTCGGCGGTCCTCGTGCAGTTCTGGGGAGGCGTCATCGAGGCGCACTTCCACTTCTTCGTCGTCGTCGCCCTCATTAGTCTCTACCAGGACTGGGTGCCCTTCCTGTTGGCCATCGTTTTCACGGCGCTTGACCATGGACTTACGGGGACCTTTGTCCCGGAATGGGTCTACAACCACCCGGCGGCGGTTGCCGACCCGTGGAAATGGGCCATTATCCATGCCGTCATGGTGCTGGCCGAGTGCGTGGCGCTTGTCGTCGTGTGGCGCGCCAACGAGCAAGCTCGCTCCGAAACGGATCGTGTCCTGCGTTCCACGGGCGAAGGTTTGCTGGGCGTCGACGGCCAATGCACGGTCACCTTTGCCAACCGAGCGGCGCTCGCGATGTCCGGCTTGGCCGAACGCGACCTCATCGGCCGCCCGCTGTACGGCATCCTGCGCGGCGAGGACGGCCGGCCCGCGTTCCCGGCCGATATCCTGCAGTCCACGCCGGGCGCTTTCAGCAGCGAATCATGGCTGGCACGCCCCGATGGCAAACGCATCCCTGTCGAGATCTTGTGCACGCCCTTCGAAGGACGCGCCCACCAGGACGGCGCGGTCGTCGCCGTGCGCGACATCACGGAACGAATCCGCGCCGACGTAGAGCGCAGCGAATCCACGAAGCAAGCCCATGAACTGGAGCAGTTGCGCGAAGTCAACTCGTTCAAGGCGCGCTTCATGAGCATGGCCGCGCACGAACTGAACACGCCGCTGACCCCCATCAAGCTGCAGATGCATCTTCTCAAGGCCCGCTCCGGCGGAGCGGGGCTTGAGCCGGAGCACAAGTCAATCCAAATCCTCGATCGCAACTTCACGCGCCTTTCGGGCTTGGTCCAAGACCTACTCGACTCCACGCGTTTGCAGACGAACCGGCTCTCGACGACGCCTCGACCCATGGACCTCGTCCCGCTCTTGCGTGAAGTGTTGGATTCGTTCCAGGCCGTCGCTGCCGAGAGCAAGATCCAACTACAGCTCGACACGGCGGAGCCCTTGAAGTGCACGGCCGACGCCGAGCGGCTCATGCAGGTCATGAACAATCTGCTCGTGAACGCCCTCAAATTCACAAGCGAAGGCGGCGCCGTCCGCGTCGTCGCACGGCAGCAGGGGGGACTTCTCCGTGTGGAGGTGCGCGACACGGGCGTCGGCCTCACCTCCGAGCAGATTGCCCGCCTCTTCCAACCGTTCGAACAAGTGCACGAGAGCCAGTTGGCCACGCACCACGGCTCGGGTCTCGGTTTGTACATTTGCCGAGGTATCCTCGAATCCCATGGCGGGCGCATCTGGGCGGAAAGCGACGGACCAGGCACGGGCAGCGCCTTCATCCTCGAATTCCCCGCAGAACCCAAACCAGTCGTCAGCCTCAACCCCATCGAAACGCCCGCCGCCAGAGTGGAAGCTCCCGTCACCCGCACGCTGCCGGGCCGCGGCGCGTCAACGGCAGCCTGAAACCGGCGAGGCCCCGTCGGGGCCATCGTGAAGGCAGCCTTCTTCGACGCGCATGGCGGCTTGGACGTCCTCAAGGTCGGCGACCTCCCCGCGCCAACTCTTGGGCCCGGCGACGTGCGAATCAAGGTCAAGGCCGTGGCGCTCAACCACCTCGACCTCTTCGTGCGCGACGGTTGGCCCGGCCTGAAGCTGGCCTTGCCGCATGTTGGTGGCACCGATCTGGCAGGCATTGTCAGCGAAGTCGCGGCGGGCGTGAGGGGGGTCAAGGTCGGCGACGAAGTAATTGTCAATCCCGGACTCAACTTCGAAGCGGGACCGGATGGGGAGCAAAGGGTGCCCGCGGATGTGAGCATCGTCGGGGAAACTCGCTGGGGCGGTCTAGCCGAGGAATGCGTCGTTCCCGCCACCCACGTGCTGGCAAAACCGGACAACCTGTCATGGGAATCAGCCGCGGCACTCCCGCTGGCCGCCATCACGGCGATGCAGATGGTGAAACGAAAGGGTCGCGTCAAACGGGGCGACAAAGTCCTCGTCGTCGGAGCGGGCGGCGGCGTCGCGGTCATGGCGCTGCAGATTGCCAAGGCCATGGGAGCCTGGGTCTGCGCTACGACGGGTGGCGCCGATAAGGTCGCGAAGGTCAAGGCGCTCGGCGCGGACCATGTCATCGACTACAAGGCGGACGCCGAGTGGTCGAAGTCGGCGTTCATCGCTTCCGGCAAGACGGGATACGACGTCGTAATCGATTCCGTCGGCCAAGCGACGTTCAAGTCTAGCGTGAGGAGCCTGCGTAACGGCGGCCGCTTCGTCACGTGCGGGGCGACGACAGGTCACGTGGGTGAAGCCGACATTCGTCTCCTGTTCTGGAAGCAACTCTCCATCCTCGGCTCGACGATGGGCGTCCCCCAGGACCTGACGGCCGCCCTCAAGATGGTGGAGGCGGGGCAACTGCGCGTCGTCGTCGACTCCGTGTGGCCGCTCGACCAGGTCCGCGCCGCGCAGGAGAAGCTGGAGCAGGCGCGGCAGTTCGGGAAGATTGTCCTGCGGCCCTAACTTGGAACGTATTGCATCGACCGTAGTGTGGGCGGCCTGGGATTGCACAGATATCCACAGAACTTTCCACAGGCGTCTCCGCCGAGGTCACGAATCTGTGAAGGTCTGTGAAACCCCAGGCCTCCTGTACTCGCCGTGAACCGGCCGTAACCCTAATCCTCCCGGGCGTCCTCGTATGGTTCCAATGGACCGCTCGATCCTGGCCACTCTCCTGGAGGGCAACCGCACCTACGTCGCCAACGAGTGGGATCCCGCGGACAAGGGCCTTGCGACGCCTCCAGCATTGCAGCTCGCCGTCGTCGCCTGCATGGATACGCGGCACAACGTCGAGAAAGTCCTCGGATTGATGCACGGCGATGCCAAGGTCATCCGCAACGCCGGCAACCTCCTCGACGACAGCACGCTGCGCTCCCTCGTCGTCGCCGTCCACCTCCTAGGCGTTCGCACCGTTGCGATCTTGGGCCACACGAAGTGCGGCATGACGCTCGTCGGAAGGGGAGAGTTCCGCATCGCAAAGAGCATCGCCGCGACGACGGACGTCCCGCTGCACGAGGTCATGCGACCGGATTTCCAGCGCTGGCTCGGCGGCTTCGCGGACGCACAGGAGAACGTGCGTCGCAGCCTGCAACTCGTGCGCAACCACCCGCTCATGCCGAAGGGCCTGCAGGTCATCGGCCTCTTGTACGACAACGAGAGCGGGAAGGCGCGAGAGGTCGAACCCGGCGACGATTCCGCAAGCCAGGGTTAGGCGCATGGCCGGGCGCTGTGCACGTGCGAACGCGTTTCGAAGGGTTGCGCCCACGCCGCGTGCAGGGCACCACCGGCCGCTGCCAGGGCGGTGTAGTCGCCGATGTCGGCCGATTCTTTCCCGTCCACGGCGAAGATGGGAAACGGCTGCGACAGATCCACCGCAGGAGTCCAGGTTCGGTTGCTGCGCGCGATGTAGCGGTAGGTGAAGTTCCCCGCCGCATCGCCCGAGTAATAGGAGACATGCAGCGTGCCGTTGGCATCCCCGGCTGCCCACGGGTAGAACTGGATGCGGCCGCTGCCTATTTCGTCGTCGGGTACGCGCTCTGGCATGGACCAGGCGGTGCCGTCATAGGTCGCGGTCAAGACATCGGCTGCATCGAAGCGCCCATCGTGCCACACTGCCACGAGCCCGTCACCGACAGCCGTTAGGGCGGGCAGGGTGTGCATGCGCGAAAAATCCGGGAAGGCGCCGACGATGACGAGGTCGGACAAGCGCGCCGGCGCCGACCAAGTTCGGCCATCATCCTGTGAAACCGCGTGCACAAGGGCTGGCTGCTCGTAGTCGACCCACAGCAAGTGGAAGCGCCCGTCGCGGGTCACGGCCACCTGCGTCCCGTTGTTGTGGAGGCTCGTGCTCACCACGGCAGGCAAGCTCCAAGTGGCGCCCGCGTCGGTCGAGCGGCTCACGACAATCTGCCCGATGTCCAGGTCGGCCGCTCCGCCAGATGCCTGCTCGACGGAACGCAGGCTGTCCAACAAAGGTTCGCGCTGCCAAGCCACGATGAGCGTTCCGGTTTCGGGGTGCACCGCAAGCCACTCCTTGTCATTGAAGGTCGCCGCGACCTCGGACTCCCACACGATGTGGCCTTGCCATGGCGCATCCGGCGCGCTGCGGCTTGCCACGAACACGGCGGAGCCAGGAATGTAGGCGAGGCCGGCGACATGCAACGTACCGTCAGGGGCGAAGGCGACAGCGGGATCGCTCAAGCCGAAAAACCGGGAGCCCGCCAACCCGAAGACATCCGTGGGTTGCAACAATTCCGCGTTCCACGTCTCTCCGCCGTTGCGGCTCGTGTAGACGCCGAAGCCGCCAGCGCTATTGGCCGCGGCAACGACGTGCCGGGGATCGGTCGGGTCGATGGCGAGGCTGACTTCGCTTGCCGACATCTCCTCCGGGGTGATGGCTTGCTCGAAGCATTGTGGAGCCGGCGCGGAAGGAAGCGTACGCTCGGAGTCGGAGGGCTCCATGCAGGCCGCCAAGAGGGTGCACAATGCGAGCAGTACCGCTGGCACGGCTGGGCGCAATACTCGGGGAAGTCCACGCCATGCAAGGCCGCGCACGCATTCTCCACAGGGGCTTGCCATGAAACCCCTTCTACCGAACGGCGCCCCAGACCTCTTATACCACCTCCCTGTCGGCGCATCCAATCTGGTGAACTGCCATGGCCTTCGCTGAAGCCGTCAACCGCCGCCTCAAGAAGAAAATCTGCCTGAATTGCAACGTCACCAACGCGTACCTCGCGAAGCGGTGCCGCAAATGCCACCGCTCGGAACTGCGCGTCAAGGCCGTCGAGGCCCGCGGCGGAACCGCATAACGGGCTCCCCGGATTGCTACGGATTCTCCGGATTCGTTTGATTGTCGAGCGTTAGCTTCATCCGCCCATCCGGCAAATCGGCCCAATCTGGGAATCATAAGGGACGAACGCCAAACGCTAAGAAGGGGGCCAGATGAGCGGCACGCATGCGACGCATCTTGTTGTTCCTCGCCCTGCCTGCACTCTTCCTGTCCGGTTGCGCCGATTCCGGCAAATCCTCCGGGTCCATCGACGACGACGGCACGACCGATATCACCAACAGCACCCTCGAGCCCATCACGGCATCCGCCACCGGAACCATCGTGGCCGGCGCCGGCACGCCAGTCGTCAGCTTCGCCAACGGTGCCGACGCTTTGGCCTTCGACGTCCCAGACAACGCGACCCTCCTCTACGTCGAAATGTCATGGTCTTCCCAGGTCATTGCCCTGGACCTCTGCGTCCACGCCCCGGCCGACGGATTCACGCAGGGCATCCCCATCTGCGGTATCGTCCAGGACGGCGGCTCCCCTGGCATGCCGAAGAGCCCCGTGACCGTCACCATCGCCGACCCCGAGATCGGCAGCGGCTGGCAAGTCTCACCGTACCCGGACGGCCCCGCCGCGGAGCAGCCCTTCAAGATCGCCTACACGATTTTCCTGAACCAGACCGCGGTTCCCGACGGCTACACCGCGTTGGCATAGGAAACATCATGCCGTCCCCTGGCGGTTATGGGGCGGCCAAGTCCCGGAGCGTCCACTGCTGGGGCAGGCGTGTGTCAAGTCAGGTTTTCGCCGACGAGCGGTGGCGAGTCGGCGGCGGGCGGCTACAGGCCGCCCCCGGCGATTTGGGTCCGGAGCGAAGCGGAGGACCCGAATCGCCGCGCTACATGAAATCGCTAAGCTTGCTCTTCCGGACCTTGTCATTCTGGAACAGCGACTCGACGGCCTGCTCCAGCAGCAAAATTCGCTGATGGGTGTACGGGTCGATCTTGTACTTGGTCGCAATCGTCTTCGAGATTTCGAGGTACTTGCGCACGGAGCCCTCGTGTACGGTGAGAGTCAGGTTCTGGTTGCCGCATTCCAGGCATGAGCCCTTGAGGGGCATGCGACGGTACTTGGCGTTGCACTTGCTGCAGCGCACTTTCTGCTTGCTGAAGGCCTTGAGGTTGCCCATCAAGTCGGGGAGGAAGTGGGTCCCGATGACGCGCGCCCCCACGTCGGCTTCGTCGACGGCGCGGATCTTGCGACCGAGTTCCATCTGCGCCGTCATCTTCTCCATCATCGTGCCGAGGGTCTTGTACGCAGAGGCTGCAGGTCCAGCCGCGATGTCGGCGGTGTCATGCGTGAAGCCGAAGCCTTCGTATTGTTCCGGCTTGCCGATGCGAGATTCGACGAGGCCCATGATCTTGTTGAGTTCCTTCGCTGGGGCATGCCGCGTAGTCGCCTGGAAGAACGCCAACGGGTAGCGGCTCAGGGTATCCACATTGTGCGTTTCCTTGTCGACCTCGTTCGGGTCAAGTCTGGTCGACAAGACGAGCGGGAGATCCATGAGGCCGCCGCGTTTATCGGGGACGTAGGCGCGGCTGAAGTTGACGAGCCCGTCCATGAGGAGGAGGATGGCGTCTTCGTCGCCGTCCGCGTTGCGCCGTTTTGCCGCATGATAATACGGGTGCCCGAAGTGGCATTGCGCCTTCGTGGAACCGACGATGCGGCACAAGACGCCGCCGGAGGTGTGTGGCGCCAACCCAATTGCGAGGTGGCCGATGAGGTCCTTCTTCTTCTCGACGTTGTAGTACGGTTTGAGGCCGTAGAACTTGACGAGGAGCTCGTCGACGTACTTCGCGGTGCGCAGCAGGTACTCCAGGCAGGAGTCGGAGACGACGAGGTCCTGCACGCGGAGTTCGAGGAGCTGGTCGTCGCGTTCGAGGGGCCTGCCCTGGACGTCAGTGACATAACCAAGCTCGCGAGCCTTGCCTACAGATAGCCCGACTTCGCTCGGGCGGAAGTGGGTAAGGGGCACGTCCGTCATGTCGAAACGCACGGTCCCATCCTTGAACGTGTAGACCTCATGCTTCGCGCGCAGCAGCGCCTTCTCCAGGGGCTCCGGCAGCTTTTGGGCATTGATGACGCCGGTCACACCCTTCACGGTCTCCGGCAGGCGGTCCAGTTGGAGGGCTTTGCGCGCCCGCTCGAGTTCGCCGCGCATGTCGATGCTCGTGAGCTCCCGCTCCTGGAAGCCGCTGCGTTCTGGGCGCTTCAGGAACTTCGTGTGGCCGCCGCAGTCGCAGAACGTGCGCCATGCCTTGCGGCCGCACGTTTCGCATACGCGCTCGCCGACTTCGACTTCGACGGAGCCTTGCGCCGCCGCGTCGCGCACTAGGCGTTGCGCTCCACCAGCCTGGCCGAGGGGAACGAGGCCGTGCGGAGGGGGCTTCATGAGGCGGGCGTCCGCCTTCTCTGGGCGACCCATCCGGCCGCCGATGCGGCATGGGGCACGGGGCTTCACCGGGAATCCTGCGAGGCGACCGACGAGGTCCACGGTCGGGTAGCGCGCATTGAGGTCCGGTTGGCACGGATCGTAGAGGATCTTGCGTCGAGGAGTGTCCACGACGCGGCCGGTCGCGGCCTCTTCGCCGGCAAGCTCTTCGCTGTCGATGACGACGCGGGGCACGCCGGTCGTGGGCTCGTCATCGGCGTCGAGGCCGAGGCAACGAAGGAGCGGGAGCGCGAGGCGGGGTTCGAGGCGGATGCGGCCGGCCGTGACATCGTGGATGGCCAGGAGTCGAACGAGCAGGTCCTTTTCGGACAAGTCAGAGGCGGGGAGCCACAGCGTTCCTTCCGCCCACGCGCCCTTCGCCTTCACCCATTCTCCAAGACTGCGGACTTCGAGGGGCGTCAGGTCGTGCCACAACAGAGTGCCGTCCGGGTGGAGTGCGACTTGGGTTGACTCAGCGAGTTGGACCATCTCGGCGCCGGAGAGGGAGCCGGCGGGCGCGATGTCGTCGTGGGTCCCCGTGGCCTTCTGGTGTTCTTGGACCCACCATTCCCAACACCACGACGCATGCGGGAGGTTGGCATTGTTCTCCGTGAACTCTCCGAACGGGATGAGGATCTCCCCGATGTCCACGATCTCCGCGATGGCCGGCCGCAGTGCGCGGACTTGGTCGATGGAGTTGAAGCGAACGAGGCTGCCGTTCTTCAGCAGGGCCGTGGGGCCTTCGATGGTGTCGCACGGCGTCGCGATGGTGCCTTTCCCTGGGCGTTCGACCTTGAGTTGGGTTCCGACGGCGAGGAAATCGTCGAGAATCGCCATCGTCGCAGGATGGAAAGCGTTGGAGGCGAGGCCGGCCGTGCGAGCGCGTCCATAACGCAACCTGAATCCGCCCGGTCGGCTGGGGTGGGAGAAGACGGGGCGGCCGGCGATGATCTCAAGGACGAACTGCTTCTTGGGCGAGATTTCGGGGAGGCCGTCGGCGCCGATCGCAGCGTCCTCCTTCTTGTCGCCCTTCTTTGCGAAGTTGCGTAGGAAGTCCCAGCCTTCGAGTTTGAGTTTCTCGACGTGCTTGAGGATCTTGGGCGCCTTCAGGACGAGGCCCTCGGCCAGCACCAGGCACGCCCCGCCACGCAATTCGTTCGTCTCGACGCGGGGCAGGTCGCGATTGCCCGTGACTTCGGAATCCTTCTCGGTGCCTTCACCGTTCACGCAAATGGGGCAGTTGCGCACGATGAGTTCGATCTCGGGCCCCGAGGGAGTGTACTGCAGGTTCGCGGCCTGTTTGTACATCGGCACTTCTTCCTTGTAGCGTTCAACCTCGGCCTCCGTCGGGAGATACTTCCCGATGCCGAGCGCCCGCCGGACGACGTCGGCGATGAGGACGGACATTGCCTGCGCAGTTCCACCAGCAGCTCTGATGGGGCCCGCGAAGAACAAGTCGACGTAATCGGTGCCGTCGTGGTTCGCGCCAATCTTGACTTGCGCAATCCCCTCGAGGGGAGCGACGAGGACGCCCTCCGTGAGGATGGATAGTCCCGTGCGGACCGCTTGGTCGAGCGCTTTCTCCTTCGTGGAGCCACCCTTGAAGGATTCTTGCGCGACTTCGCCGGCAATCTGCAGGCTCACGACTTCGCGTGACCCAAAGCCGAGTTGGATGGAGAGTTCACGAATGCGAGCGGCAACACCCACGGGGCCGACTTGTGCTTCGACGCGGGCGGCCAAGTCTTCCGCGGGTGGAATCTCGACGTCCATCGTGGGATCCTTACCCTTGCGTCGAGCCTGCTTCGCGATGGCATAGCAGCGCATGGCTTCGGCGTGCAGCGTGTCGAAATAGTCCTTCATCACGGGACTTACGGCGGGGCCGACGACGGCGGACGCAGGAGCCTGGCGCGATGAAGCAAGGCTTGGCGGTGCCGCAGGGGCAGAAGGCAACGGCGCCTCGCCCGTCGGTTCCTGCATGAGCTCCCCTCCCATCCAACGTTGCCACGGGCGGGGGGCCGTTAAGTCTTGGGGCGAGCGTCCGGCGTTTCCAGTGGAGAAACCGCGTTTTGCGTTTCACCGCAACGCTTTCAACTGGGGCCTTGGAACAGGAACGGCGCAGCCATGCCTGAACTTCCCGAAGTCGAGACCATCCGCCGCGGCCTGGAGCGCGAACTCCTGGGTCGCCGCATCGATGGCGTCGATTGGAGAGAGGCAAAACTGCGCGGCGGCAAGAGTCCCAGCCCGCTCGGCAACCTTGAAGGGCGCACCGTCGCGGGCCTGCGCAGGCACGGCAAATTCCTCCTATGGGACATGGATGACCGCTCGACCGCCGTGCTGCATCTGGGCATGACGGGGAAACTCCTCTTCGCGGACCCAGGCGAAAAGGAACGGGGCCACACGCACCTGATCCTCGACCTCGATGACGACCGCCAACTCAGGTTCAGCGACCCACGCCGGTTCGGCCTCGTCAAGTTGTTTGCCCCCGGCGCCGGCATCGTCGACCTCGACCACTACGGCGTCGATGCGCTTGACCCGCGTTTCACCCCGGCCACGTTGGCCATGTCCCTGGCCGCCTCGAACGCACCACTCAAGGCCTTCCTTCTCGACCAACGAAAGCTCGCCGGCGTTGGCAACATCTACGCGTGCGAAGCCTTGTGGCGCGCTGGCCTGTCTCCGCGGCGCAGGGCCCGTACGACACCCAAAGCCAAGATTCCCAGGTTGCACCGGGCCATCGTCGCGGTCCTGCATGATTCCCTCAAGCAGGGAGGTACGAGCTTCAACGACTACGTCGACGCCATCGGGCAGGAAGGAAAATTCGTGGCCGACCTCGCCGTGTTCCAGCGGGAGGGCGAGCCGTGTCCGCGCTGTTCCACCCTGCTCCGACGCATCACCCAATCCGGACGGTCGACATTCTACTGTCGCGCGTGTCAGACTTGAGCTGCTGGCGCTTCGTTCATTAGGGTCGGCCCGAGCTCTAGTTGCCGCACATGTTGGGGTGAGCCATGAAAGGTTGTCCGGCCCTCGCAAGTGTTATCCTTCGTGGCGTTGAAGTCGTGAAATTGATGGGCGCGAGCACCGCAGTCACCATTGAAGACCCCGGCGACGCCATTTTGCAGGCCGCGTCCCAATTCCAGCCGGCCAACCAGCAAGCCGCCCTTTCCTCGTTCAAGGCGTTGTCCACTGGCAACGGCCGTCTGGACGCCTTGCTGGGAGGCGGCTACCCTGGTGGCCAAGCGACGCTGATGTACGGGCCCCCGTTCTGCGGGAAACAGATCCTGCAGCAGCTGAGCTTCGTGGCCGCCGCCTGCCGCGGCGTGCCCTCGACCTACATCTTGCACGGCGTGAGCGCGGAGAGTATGAGTGCCCGCCTTGGCTCCCTCGATGCACGTTTCGAAGCCGCGGAACGCGCCGGCTTGGTCACGTACGTCGACGTGCACTCGCACTTCCTAGGGGAATCCGTGACGCACCCGAATGCGCTCGTTGTCGCAGACCCGCACGACCCGGCGCAACTGATCAAGGCCCTCGAGCTCCGCGCCGAATTCCCGAGATCCCCGGGCCTGCTGGCCATCCAGTCCGCAAGCACCATCCTCATGGACCTCGGTCCGGTTCGCGCCTTCCAATTCCTGCGCACCATCGTCGGACGCGTCGTGAAGACTGGCGGCGTCGGCCTGGTCTGCTTGCAGGCTGGAATGCACTCGGAGCCCGAAGTCCAGATGGCCAAGCATGTGTGCGCGGGCATGCTGGAGTTGCGCAAGAAGGGCGAAATCCAGGCACTGCACATCGAGGGTCTCGAGACGACCGTGGCGCGCCCCGGATGGATCGAGTATGAGTTCACGCCGCGCTTGTTCAAGGTGACGGGCGGCTTTGCAACGCGCTACATCCGCTAGTCGCTGTGCAGCAGGGTCAGTGGTCCGGTAGGCAAAGCCTCGCCAAATGCGGTTCCAACGCGAGGGTGAACCGTGTCCGTCGTGTGGAAAGGCAATCCCGCGCATCGTGCAATCTGCAGCGGGTCCCGTTTGCCCCGTGAAATCTGGTCGTCCAACGGCGCGCCTTGTTCGAACCAATCTAGGACGGGACCCGATTTCCGCCGGCGACGTGGGCGTGCACGTGCTGTGGGACGCATGACTCGGTGATGGCGGAGCCGCGCGCCGCTATCCTAATCCTCCTACAACCTCAAACCGTGGACGACGCCGCCGTCGGCGGACTGCGGTAAGCCATGTGACAGAAGCTTCGAACACGCGCGTCGTCCAGCCGGCTGGAATCGGTGGATTCATGCCTTGTGGCACAGTTTTGCGTCCATGCCCCGCATCGCGTCTTGGGCGGAGTTCTGGCCGTTCTACCTACGCGAACACAGTAAGCCGGGCACTCGCGCCCTGCACCTCACCGGCACAGCATTCGCGTTGGCATTCGTCGTGCTCACCATCGTCCTGATGCAACCGTGGTTCCTCCTCGGCGCCCTCCTGGTCGGCTATGCCTTTGCATGGGTCGGCCACTATTTCGTCGAACACAATCGTCCCGCGACGTTCACGTACCCCCTCAAGTCCTTCGCGGGCGACTGGGTGATGTTCGCTTGCTTCGTGACGGGGCGGCTCGGTCGCCAACTACGCAAACATGGAGCCGCCTAGCGGCAATTCAACCCAGTCGCACAATACGCAGAACCCACAGAAGCCGCTTCTGTGTTTTCTGCGCGTTCTGCGACCGGTAGGAGGCGCGGGCCGCTAGTCGTCGATGGGCACGAACCGCGCCGCGAGCCTTGGCGCCATCGCGAACAACACAATCGCGGCGACTCCGAGGGGCAACAATCCCGCGATGTGCAGGTAGTGTTCCCTCGGGTCATCGGGGAAGATGAGGAACGCCAATGCGATGGACAAGCTTGGCCACGCGATGAAGCCGGCGACCCAGCGGATGAGGCGCGTCACGTTGCGCCGCTCGTCGCCCATGCGTCACGGTCCTAGAAGGGCCAGAATTCGCCGAGGTAGATGACGGAGAAGACGATGACCCATACGATGTCGACGAAGTGCCAGTACATGCTGGCCGATTGGGGAGCCGCATGGCGTTCGGCCGTGAATTGGCCCTTTGCGGCGCGGATTCCGACGATGGTAAGAAACACGAGGCCGGCGAAGACGTGCAGACCGTGCGTTCCGGTCAACATGAAGAACGCCGTCATGAAATTCCCGGAGCCGAGCGTGTGGCCTTCCGCGATGAGGTTCATGTATTCGTTGACTTGGCCGCCGAGGAAGATTGCGCCTAGGGCGATGGTCCCCCACCACCACTTCAGGAACGTGCTGCGGTCGCCGATCTTGATGGCGTGTTCCGCTTTGTGAATCGTGTAGGACGAACTGAAAAGGAACAAGCTGAAGATTGCCGTCTTGAGAAGGGGCAGTTCCACATGCCCGTCCGGCCATTCGGGGCCGATGTTCTTGAACGTCAGGTACGTCGCGAACAATGCGCCGAAGAGGAAGATCTCGGAGCCGATGAAGAGCAGCGTCCCGGCCTTCGGGATGTGCGTGCCGGTGCCGACGTTCTGGCCCCACCACTTGTAGTCCTCGACGAACCAACCGATGAGCGTGTAGACCATGAACGCGAACGCCACGATGAGCAGTCCCATCGCGACGGGGAACGTGATGATTTGGCTCGGCAGGCGCCCATCGTTGAGCGTCAGCGTCCGTCCCATCGCGATGCCCGCGATACCGAACAGGCTAATGCCGATGGCAAGCCAGAACGGCCACCAGGACCCGTGCGGGAGATGCATTTCGCCGGCGTGGCCCGCGTGGCTGCCACCGTGGGCGGCTGCGCCGTGGCCTTGGCCGGTTGCGCCGGCTGAAGCGGTCGCGCCGTGGGTGTCGGCGTGTGCCCGCTGCAACGTTCCAACGCTGGGCTGGGCTGCGCTCATGATGCCGCCTCCGTGCGTGCGCGCCGCTTCGCTTCAGTTACCGCGAGGGGTTCGGGCTCAACGTCGGTGATGAGGCCTTGGCCGAGGACGACGCGACCCTCTTCCCAGAGTTTCCATTCGATGTGGCGAGCGCCGCCCCACGGGTCCGCCGAGACGCGGCGGTTGGCGCGGTGCGAGACCCAGACGTTGATGAGGAACAGCAACACGGAGAAGGCGATGAGGAAGCTACCGATCGTGGACGCCTGGTTCATCGACTCGAGGATGGGCAACGGTTCGTAGTCGAAGACGCGGCGCGGCATGCCGTTGAGGCCGAGGATGAACTGCGGGAAGAACGTCAAGTTGAAGCCGACGAACATGAACCAGAAGTGCCAATTCGCGAGTTTCTCGTTGAACATGCGTCCGCCGAAGAGGAACGGGTACCAGTAGTAGACGCCCGCGAAGATTCCGAACACGGCTCCTCCGACCATCGTGTAATGGAAGTGTGCGACGACGAAGTACGAGTCATGCAGCGCGTAGTCCACGGGGATGACGCCGAGCATGACGCCCGTGATGCCGCCGATAACGAAGAGCCAGATGAAGCCCAAACAGAACTTCATGGGCGACTTCAGGTTGATCTGGCCGCCCCACATCGTGGCGAGCCAGTTGAACACCTTGATGCCGGTGGGGACGCCGACGAGCATCGTGTTGAACATGAACACCGCGCGCACCGTCGGGTCGATGCCGGTCGTGAACATGTGGTGCGCCCACACGAGGAAACCGACGATGGCGATGCCGAGCAGGGCGTAGGCCATCGAGGCGTAGCCGTAGACGGGTCGCCGGCTGAACTTCGGGATGACTTCGTTGAGGACGCCCATCAGGGGCAGGATGAGGACGTACACTTCGGGGTGGCCGAAGAACCAGAACAAGTGCTGGTAGAGGATGGGGTCGCCTTGAGCTGCGAAGAATCCCGTGCCGAAGTTGCGGTCGAACAGCAACATGAGGAACGCGACGGTGACGACGGGGAGCGAGAAGACGAGCAGGATGGACGTCGCCAACTGCGCCCAGCAGAACAGGGGCATCTTGTGCAGCGTCACGCCGGGGCCGCGCATCTTGAAGATGGTGACCAGGAAATTGACGGAGCCCATCGTCGAGGCCATGCCGAGGAGGATGAGGCTGAGGATCCACATGTCCAACCCCACGTTGTCGAACGTCGTCGAGAGGGGCGGGTAGCCGACCCACGTGACGTTGACGGCCGTCATGCCCTTGATGACCATCGGCAGCCAGAGGAGGAGGCCCGCGGGAGGGATGAGCCAGAACGACAGGGCGTTGACGCGGGGGAACGCCATATCCTTCGCCTTGATCATGATGGGCACGAAGTAGTTGCCCAGGCCGGCGAGGGCGGGCATAATCCACAAGAATACCATCGTGGTCCCGTGCAAGGAAAAGAATTCGTTGAACGCGGACCCGTCGCCGGTGACCTGTGCGCCGGGGATCCACAACTCCATACGGATGATCATGGCAGCGATGCCCCCGAGGATGAAGAATAGGAAGCCGGTCCAGAGATACATGAGGCCGATTTCTTTGTGGTCCGTCGTGGTGAGCCAGCGCTTCATGCCCTTGCGTTGGTGGACAGCTTCGGCCATCACGAACTCGGCGGCGACCATAACTGGGCGCGGCGACAACGGAACCATAGAAAAGGGCGTTGGAGGGGCGTCGATTAAGGGCCTCCATGAACCCAACAAAGGGTTCCTGCCCCCCTCAACCCCCGCCGGACGACGGCTGCCGCGCGTCCGTTCCGGCCGCGCGGCAGAAGAAGCCTTTTTCACTAGCCACGGGTCGCCGCGCCCAGCATGCGCATCGCCCCCCTCGTCGTGGTCACCCTCCTCCTGGCGACCGGCACCGTGAGCGCGGCGTGGGGCATGCCGGAACCCCTTACCCCGCGGGGCGAGACCGTGGATGACCTCTACGTGAAGGTCACCATCGCCGGCGCCATCGTGTTCGTCGTCGTCTTCGCGTTGCTCGTCTGGGTCCTGGTGCGTTACCGCGAGGGATCCGGCCACGGCAAGTCAACCCATGAGGCCCACCGCGGCAGCCTCGCCGCAGAAATGGTCTGGACCTTGATTCCCCTCGCGGTCGTGCTGTGGGTCGGATGGATTGGGTACCAGGGCCTGCTGGAACTCGACGAGGGCATTGCGACCGACGAGGCCGAGATGACGATTCACGTGAATGGGTACCGCTACGGCTGGCGGATGGGCTACGGAGATGGCGTCATTGTCGAGGTCACGACATCGCCCGATGCCGTCGGCGTCCTCACCTACACCGACACGTTCCACGTCCCGGCCGACACGAACATCCTTCTCAACATCACCGGCGACGACCTGATTCATGCCTTCAACATCATGGACGCCAACCGCGCCTACTTCTCGATGAACGACGCGAATCCCTTTGGCCCGCACAAGTACGCCGAGGTCGTCGTGAACTTCCCCGTTGGCGAGTATTCCATCCAATGCAAGGAAATGTGCCTCAACCCGGGCCACGCCTACATGCGCGCGAAGCTCATCGCGGAACCCAAGGCGGCATTCGACGAATGGAAGGCCGACCAGGTGCTCCTAGGCACGGGTTCGTCAGAATTTGTCGAGGTCACCGCGATGGCAGGTAAGCTCACCTTCCAAGACCCCGCCCCTTCTCTTGTCATCGCTGGCACCCGCATCGGCATCAAGATCCACAATGGCGACAATCAGGTCGCGACGGTGTCGTTGAATGGCGTTCCGCAAGGCTCAGTCGCACCGATGGGCACTAGCCGCGTCGGCATCGATGCAGCGGCGGGCGCGACCTACAACGTCACTGTGTCGAACGGCGGTTCCTTCACCATCGGCACCGTCACGCCAGACTTCGAGATTCCACTGGACCTGAAGGAATTCGCTATCGTCCCGCCCCACCTCGAGATGCAAGTCGGCAAGGGCTACCTCATCGAGGCGCGCAACATTGGGTCCGCCGCGCACAACCTCTTCATCGGGCAGTTCGGCGGCGAGATTCTCGCGCAATCCAACCTTGCGTCCGGCGGCGGCGTCGCGCTGCTTTACTTCAAGCCGACGACGGCTGGCGAGCTCGAGATGTGGTGCAACGTTTCTGGCCACCACGGGCTCGGCATGAAGGGGACCATTACCGTGTCTGCCTAAGCCACGACCTTGAACACGCCGCCCGCGTGGTCGATGACGTACAGTTCTCCTTCCTCGTCCTCGCCGAAACTTGAGATCATCAGGCTGGTGTCGCGCGCTTCGCGTTGCACCCAAGACGTGCCATCGTTGCGCAGCGTCCACAATGTGCCCGCGCAGTAGTCGGCGAAGACGTAAGCGCCCTGCAAGTCGGGTACGTCCCTGCCGCGGTAGAAGTAGCCGCCCGTCACCGCGCAGTTGTTGCTGTCGGTGTTGCTGTATTCGGCGACCGGCATCACAGCGTCTGGAGCCGTGACGCCGTCCTTGAAGCGGTGGCTGCCCTCGTACGCATTCCACCCGTAGTTCCGACCGCCCTTCGTGCCGGCGGGTTCCAGGTCAATCTCTTCCCACTCCTTCTGTCCGACATCGCCGATCCACAAGTCGCCGTTTGCAGCGTCGAAGCTGAACCGCCACGGGTTGCGCAACCCGTACGCCCAGATCTCGTCGCGCCCTGCTCGTCCGACGAATGGATTGTTGGGCGGAATTGTATAACCGAGCGCGCCGGGCAATGCGCCAATCGGGTTGTCGACGTCGAGCCGCAGAATCTTGCCGAGGAGCGTCTCGAGGTTCTGCCCGTTTCCTTGCGGGTCCCCACCGGAGCCTCCGTCGCCGAGGGCTAGGTAGAGGTAGCCGTCGGGGCCGAATGCGACCATTCCGCCGTTGTGGTTCGAGTAGGGGTCGTCAACGTGGAGCATGATGCGAGCCGAGGCGGGATTCGCGCGGTTCGGGTCGGTCACGGATACGCTGTACTCCGCGAGAACCGTATCGCCCGCATTGTCGGTGTAGTGCACGAAGAAACGGCCCGCATTGGGCCCAGCGGCGTAGCCGGGATGGAAGGCGAGCCCGAGGACGCCCTGCTCCCCGCCAGATTTCACCAGGCTGGATATGTCCAGGAACGGTGTCGCGAGGAGCCGGTCGTCCCAGACTAGGATGGCTCCGTCCTGTTCGACGATGAAGAGCCTGCCCGAGCCGTCGCCAGCGTGCGTCAGGTAGAGAGGATCGTTGAGGTCGTCCAAGAAGGGTTCGAGTCGGAACGCCCGGTCGCGTTCGTAGCTCGCCCCGAAACATCCCGCCGCCGAGGCCGCAAGGACCAGACACGCGACGGCGCCGCCGGCTCCACGCACATTGGGCAAGGGGCGTCCCACTCTTAGAAGCCTTCACTTCGGTCACGCGCGGAAATCGCCCGGGTTCAGGCTCCCCGCCCGCCGGCGCTGACACGCACGAATCCGGGCCCTTCCCCTGATTTCCGATGGACCTCTCTGGCGTCTCGTCCATGCGCTCCACGGGAAGCCTGCAACAGGGGTGACATCGGAACCTACGTTTCCAGAAAATCGCTAAACCACCCCCGTGAATAGGGGAATCCCGCGCAAGCGGGAAACGGTCATCGTGGTGCGGGGAACCGGAAACGGCTCTTCGGACAGGTGGTGGTCCTTCGGGATTGCTAACTGCGCCCACTTGGTCCTCGGACCAGGCGGGCCCCCAAGGCCTTCGGGCTGCGGGACTCCACGATGGACTCCAGGGGTCATCCCCTTGGGGTCGCCGTCCACCAATCGCCCGCCATCCGACCCCCGCGGTCGGGTAGCAATCCACGCACATGGACCTCCGTGTGCATGGGACCCGGACCGCAAGGAACGGGGACGAGAAGACGAAGCGGCCTTCGGGTCGAGTCGTTCTCCTGGCCGCCAGGCCAAACCGCGCCCGCAAGGGCACGGGCCGGAACTTGATCCGGGGAGATGGATGGGACTCTGCACGGCCAGGTCCAAAGGCCTGGTCGACGCGGCGATTCCTCGGAATCGCAGCGGAATCCGCCCCCAACCACCGCACCCCCTCGACCTACGGGTCAACGGAAGCTAGCAATGGCACACCGGGCAGGGACCTGAACCAAGGCCTCTGACGAGGACGGGTGTTCCCGATGAGGAAGACAGGCTTCGGCATGCCCTCCCAGCCCTCGAGGCACAGAAGGGAAATCGGCCAAGCCCCCGCGGCAAAGCCAATCGGGCATCCCCCCGCAAGGGAACCGGGATGCGCGCCAAGGCAACTTGGACTGGCGGGGGAACGGGCAGAGTCAAGCCGGCATTCCGAAGGCCTCGGAGTGCCACCTGCTTGCGCGGTACCCTTCCATTTGCTCCTTTAGCGGTTGCTTCGCATCGCTCTTTTCCGCAGATGGCGCAGATTTCGCAGAATGTGACGCTTGGTCGTCGTGTCGTTCCAGCAATGCAGTTGGACGCCGGAACGCGTCCGCAAGCCCGCTGTCACATGGATTACCGCAGTCCGCCGACGGCGGCGTCGTCAACGGTTTGAGGATGATGCAAGATTTGGAGAGCGGCGCGCCCCGCCGCCATCTTCGGGTTCACGTTGTTGTAGCCGTTGCACGCCCACGTCGCCGGCGGAAAACGCGTCCCGGCGCAGATTGCATCAAGAGTGGCGCGCGGAAGGACGAACAGATTGCTCGTGCTCCGTGGGACGCGGTTCAGATGGCAACCGCACGTACCTTGCCGGCCGTAGTGTGGGAGGCCGGGGATTTCACAGAGCGAACAGAAGTTGCAGCGTCGTAAGCAACGGCCCGCGCGTTGAGTGCTCAGTTTCTGTGGTTTCTGTGCAATCCCAGGCCTCCAAACGCCCGGCCGTGAGGTCACAGAACCACATCGGCGTCATCTGTGAAATCTGCGGAAACGGAGGCGCCCGCTACGGCGTCAACCGCGTGACATCTCTTGGGAACAGGATCGCTTCCCGGATATTCGGCAACCCTAGCATCTGCATGAGGATGCGCTCGATGCCCAATCCACATCCGCCGTGCGGCGGCATGCCGAACTTAAACGCCTCGAGATACGCAGTGAAGTCCTTCGGGTCGAGGCCCCAACGCTTGATGCCTTGCTCCAACAGGACTGGGTCGTGGATGCGTTGCCCGCCCGAGATGAGTTCGACGCCGCGGTAGTCGAGGTCGAATCCTCGGCACAGGCGGCTCTCCATCGTGCCGTCCTCCGGCATGACGTAGAATGGCTTGGGTGCCAGCGGCCACTTCGTGATGAAGTAGAAGTCGTGTCCCTCCTCCTTCATCGCTCGTCCCAGGACTTTCTCGGCTTCGGTCCCGATGTCGTCGCCGAACTTGAGGGGCGTCGGCATGCGGTCGTCGCGCGAGTTGATGATGTTGAGCGCCTCCTCGTAAGGGACGCGGCGGAACGGCAACTTCGGGACAGGGACGTCAGCCTTAAGCGTCTCAATCTCCGCCTTGCATTCCGTCACGACCGCCGCCCAGATAGCGTGGAGGAGGCCTTCGATGGCCTGCATGACGTCGTCCTCGGATTCGATGAACGCGAGCTCGATGTCGAACGCAGTGGACTCGTTGAGGTGGCGCACGGTGTTGTGCTTCTCGGCGCGGAAATACCAGCCGACCTCGAAGACCTTGTCGAACCCGGAAGCCATCATCATCTGCTTGTAGAGTTGCGGACTCTGCGCGAGGAACGCCTTGCGGCCGAAGTAGTCGAACTTGTACGTGTCCGTTCCACCCTCACTGCTCGCTCCCAGGATATTGGATGTGTGAATCTCCGTGAAGCCCTGGCTTCGTAGCCACGCTGACCCGGACTCGATGACCTTGGCCCGGATTGTGAAGATGGCCTTGGCGCGTGGTCCGCGCAAGTCGAGGAAGCGGTGGTCGAGGCGGGTGTCGATGCCGGTGTCAATCTTGTCGTCCCATACGGCGAAGGGAAGCGGGGACGCTGCGACGTTGAGGACTTTCACCGCCGCTGGAACGACTTCGAAGCCTGCCTTCGCCTTTTCCGTCGCTTGCACGAGGCCCGTGATGGACACGACAGATTCCTGGGCCAGGGGGGTGATCTGGTCGAAGACGGCTGCGTTCGCGTCCTTCTTGACGACGAACTGCACTTGCCCCGTGCGGTCGCGCAAGACGAGGAAGGCGAGGTTGCCCTTGACGCGCAGGTTGTGCACCCAACCGGCGAAGGTCTGCTGCGTTCCGTAGTGGGCGGGCGTGACCTGGCCACAACCGAGCGTGCGGAGCGTCATCGCGGCGCGCACTGTGTGGTCCTAGAAAGCGGTTGCCCGCCGGCGCGGCTTAGGGCTTCGCAGGCGCGGGACCCGCGTCGTTGCGCAGGGCCACGATGCCGGGAGCCAGGCACAACAGCGAGAGGATCGCGGCCGGAAGGAGGCGGCCCATGTTCTCGCCGAATGAGACGCCCATCAAGTCATCCGGCACGAGGAGCACGACGACGAACGCCACGGCGATGACTAGGGCCGAGCCGAAGCGCAGCCAAGTGGGATTGAATTCGTCCCAGTGGAAGCCGAGAAGGACCGCGGGGGCCAGAAGGGTCGATGCTACGATGAATGAAGCGCCGAGGTTCGAGTAGAGGCCAGAGAGGTCCATCTTCTTCGTCGTAATCTCCGTGAACGATAGCAGATCCAGTACGGCGACGATGAGGAGCACGATTCCCACGCCCATCCCGGCGCGGCGCGGTTCCTGTGAGAAGCACAGCACACCGGCGTAGGCGACCACGAGTGCATGGACGATGAGCAGCCATGAGCCGTCGGAGGAGAACATGATTCCGAGCGTGGTCAGGGCTGCGCCCACGATGGCGAGGATGGGCAGGGTCTTGCTCATGGGGGGGCTAAACGGCTAGGGGGTTGAAAGGTAAGCGGTCTTGCCTCGAGGCGCTACGCGGCTCCCAATTCGCAGATTTCGCCGATTCCGCAGCTTCGAGGTGTCACCGCGTTCTGCGTAACCGGCGAAATCTGCGGAGGGGTTGGGCGCCAAGACCTCAAACCAACAGGCCCGGAGTCGTTTACTCCCGTCGGCCCTTGAAGGCCTCGCTCCAAACGATCATGACGAGCGTCCAAACCGCGACGATGCCCGCAGCCGCGAACAGGAACTGACCTGCCCGGTCGTCGGGCGCGCCTGATGCGTAAACTATGCCGAGGCCGATGATGAGCGCCGCCATCATGACAGTGAAACTCAGCTTCAGTACGCCACGGCCCTGTGCGGATTTGACGCCTTCAAGGCCGGCCAACTCGACACGCATGGACAGTTCGTTGCGTTCGACCTTCCGGATGACTGTATTGAGCGTATGTGGCAGCGTGCGCGCGAAGCGCAGGAGTTCTCCCACGGTGTCTTCGACAAGTTCCTTCTGTCGTCCGGGGCTCGACAGGTTGCGCCACAGCAGTTCGCCCACGAATGGTTCCAGGACCTCGACAAGCTCGAACCCTGGGTCCAGCTCCCTGCAGAACCCTTCGAACTGGAACAGCGCGCGGCTTATGAGCACGAAATCCGGGGGGAGGATCATGCGGTGACGCTTTGCGAGCCCAAGGAGCATCTCCATCAACCGGGGGTCCGCGACCGACACATCTTCGCGTTCGAAGTAGTCGAGCAGTTTTTCGATGTCCGTGCGGAACGCCTTCGCATCGAACTCGCCGTGCTGGTCACACAAGTCAATGACGGCTTCCGTCGTGTCGTCGACGTCGCCCTTCGAGATGCCCGTGATGAGGCGCAAGATGTTCTTGGCTCGCCGCTCTGTTACCATGCCGACGGCGCCGAAGTCGAGGAACGCCACTTTGTCGGAGGCGAGGATCATCATGTTGCCGGGGCTCGGGTCGGCGTGGAAGAGGCGGTGCAGGAAGATCTGCCGAGCCATAGCATGCGTGACGATCTTGGCGACGTTCTTGCGGTCGATGTGGGCCAGTTCTGGGCCGTTGACGTTGGCGAACTTGATGCCGTCGATGAATTCCATGACTAACACGCGGCGCGTGCAGTGCTCCGGGATCATCTCGGGGATGTGGACGGCGGGCTCGTGGCGGAAATTGTGGGCGACCCGTTGCGTGTTGCGCATCTCGTACGTGTAGTCGAGTTCGCGCTCCAGCATCAGGCGTAGCTCTTCCAGGTGTTCGGTCGGCTGCCAGATGCGCGTCGCGGCGAAGGTCTTCTCGATGAAGCCGACGATGCCGCGTAGGATTTCGAAGTCCAGCACCATGGCCTCCTCGATGCCGACGTGCTGCACTTTCACGGCGACTTTGCGTCCATCCTTCAGGGTCGCTCGGTGGACTTGGCCGATCGACGCCGAAGCGAGGGCCTGGGGCTCGAACGTGGCAAAGATGTCTTCGACTTCGCGGCCGAGTTCGCTGCGGATGACCCCTCGCACCTCGGCGGGCGGTGACGGCGCCGTCTGGTCGTAGAGTTTCTTGAATTCGTTGACGTAGGCCTGCGGCACCAAGTCCGGGCGGGTGGCAAGGAGTTGGCCGATCTTGATGAACGTCGGACCCAATTCCTCAAGCACCATGCGCATGCGGACGGGCGCGGACTTCTCGAGGCCGTTCGTGCTGTGTTCTGGCGACTCGTGCGTGGCGTCCTGGGGACGAGCATAAGGAGCCTCGGGCTCGGCCGTCACGGAGCGGAGCAGGCCCCAGAAGTCGTTGCGGATGAGGATGGTGACGATCTCGTTGAAGCGCGCCATGCGGCTTCGGGGGACCGCCTGCTCCAATGCCGCCATCACGGTTCCCAACCCCAGGAGGGTCATAAGCGATGGCCGTGCCTCGGCAGCGGCTCCAGCGACGTTTCCGCAGATTTCGCAGATTGCGCAGAACGCTGACGCTGGCGCGTCGTGAGTTCCAGCAATGCGGTTCAATGCCGCTTGCGCGCGCGTGTTGCCCCGCCGAGCGCAGCGACGGCGGGCTTCGGCGGTCGCAGACCGCCACCGGTTGATTGGGTTCCGAGCGAAGCGATGGAAGCCCAATCAACCGATAGCGATGGAATCCCAATCAACCGATGTAATGCAAATCCGGTGGCGCCTCTTTCCTTCCGGCGCCGAGGGATTCGTGGATCTGTTGCGTAATGCGGTCGAGTTCTCCCGCTCGCTTCTCCAGTTGGCTCGTGTCCACGGGTCTGCCGAGGCAAGTGGCCAAGGCGTCGAGCACGGCGCGGGCGGCCTTGGGGTCCACCATGTAGCCGTTCGTCTCTCCCATCAGGCAGACGCCGCTCATGTTGCGCAGTGCGCCCATGCCGATGAAGAGGCCGCTCGCACCGATGATGCCGCCTCCGGGGACTTCGTCCTCCTCGTCGGCGGGGGTGCGGATTCCAAGTTCCTTGAGCCGCGCGACGGTCTTTGCGTCGGAGCCGGCGGCGAGGACTTCCGGCTTCTCCGGCCGGGAGCCTGTTGCGTAGCCGCCGAGCGTGTAGATCTCTTTGCACCCTAAGGCTTCGATGCGATCGAGGACTTCGCTTACGAGGCCGTATTGGCCGTGGTTTGACAGCGGTTGCGCGTCACCGGTCATGATGACGAGTGGCTTCTGCTTGCCCTTGGCCGCGACGGTCCAGAGTTGGCAGCGCACGAGCCGCGCGGTTCCGTCGGCTTGCACGGTGACCTGAGGCGGGAAATCACGGGAATAGATGTCGAGCCAGAGTACGGCCTTGTGGGTGGCCACGACCTGCTGGGCGGCGAGTTTGCCGACGTGGCCGACGCCAGGCAGTCCTTCGACGAAGATGGGCGCCTTGAGTTTGGGTTTCTGATGTTCGACGAACCAGAAGAGGTCCATCACAATCCCTTCGCCGATGGCTTCTGTGCGGGGGTTTTGTGGGATGATGGTTTGGCGGCCGGTTTCGCGTTCGGTTTTGCGGCGGCCTTGGGTGGCGACGCCGTGGAAGTCTGTGCCGAGGCGCCGACTGGATCCGCTTCGGGTGGGCGTGCGGGTGGACTCGCGGGTGGAGTCGCAAGCGGGCGCGGCGGCGTTGGAATCCCGGTCGCCTTCGCTTTGTCAATCTGCTTCAACTTGCGGCGATATTCGCCGTAGTGGTCTTCGGGACTGTATTTTGCGGGTCGGCTCGCGATGGCCTTCGCTCCGCAGCGGGGGCAAGCGTCCTGGAGCGTGTACTCCGTGCAGGAGGTGCAGCGCTTCAACAGGACGCTCAAGCCTTCTTGGCCTCCAACTCGCGGTGGTACGAGCCGGAGCCGCCGGACTTGCTGATGATTACGATCGCGCGGTCGGCGGCCTTCTGCATCTCCGTCTCCGCAATCTTGAAGTCGGGAGCCTTGACCGTGATGCGATAGTGGGGCGCGCCCATGTAGGCGACCTCGATCTCTACGTCCTCGAATTCGGACTTCTCCGCGGCCTTCAGCGCCTTCGAGACGTGCTTCACGCCGTCTGGCGCGGGGGATTGCACTTCGAGGTAGCCCGTGATGTCCACGAAGCTGGCTTGGATGTTCTCCTTCGCGAAGGCGATGAAGGCAGGCACCCAAGCGCCCTTGATGCCTTCCTGTTCGAATGCGGCCTCACCGTATTCGGATGATTCCTGGAATGCAGCGTACAACGTGCCGAAGGTCTCGACGAGTTTGCGGCCGTAGGAGGCCATGAGCTTCTCCGGCGTAGAGCCTTCGCGTTCGGCGAGGAGTTTGAGGAAGTTGTCAGCCTTCTGCTCGTTCTTCCATGCTTGGATAGTCTCGCGGCGCTGGTGGTCGTTGACGGCCTTGAGGCTGAGGTCGATGTGCCCCTTCTTGGCATCGACGCCCTGCACCTTGCACACGACGCGTTGCTGTTCGCGGATGTAGTCGCGAATGCGCTTGACCCAACCTGGGGCTACCTCGCGGATGTGGCAGAATCCTTCCTTGCCGGGGTACTCTTCGAGCGTCACGAAGGCGCCGAAGTTCTGCACTTCGCGCACGGTGCCCACGACGAGTTCGCCGTCGTCGGGGAAGGGGTTCAGTTTGGCCATCGGATGCTCCAGGACCCTCCTTCATATCAGCGTTGGGGGGAGAGTTTGGAAGTGAGTTTGAAGTGAGGACGCGCAGTGCGGTGGAAGCGAATCCGATTCGGCGGGTCCATGTGTCCGATTGGGAATGGATGGCCTGTGGCTGTCTCCCAATTCCTGGCGGTCTTGGCGGCCACGCTCCTCTTGATTTTGGCGGCGGCGAAGGCGCACGGCCGCCAGATCCGGCTTGAGCGCGAGCGAGCCGGCGTATGGAGCGTCGACTTCCGCAAGGACAACGGCCCCGTCGTTGAGGCCATCTGGCGCGACGACCGAATCCGGTTCTGGACCATGTTCGCGTTCTACGTCGCACTTTCCCTCCTGGCCGTGTACGTTTTTCCCCCGCCAGCGGCCCTGCCGCGGCTGGCCGTGCTGTTGCTATGGAGCTTTGCAGGCTCGTTCATTGGCGCGGGCCTGCTGAGCTTGTACCAACTGGTCGCGAAGCCGGGCGGTGAGGCCAAGTGGCGCGAACAGGCGCTGCGCGGGTCGATTGCGTGGTGGTTTGCCGTGTCGCTTGCGGCGATGATGGTCGCCGGGGCCGATGCTTGGTGGCAGGCGAACGGCGGTTAGCGCGTGCGGTAGAGGACGACGACGGCGGACTGCGGTAAGCCATGTGGCCCGGGGATTCGAATACGCGTGCCTTCGCCAATGGAACGACGAACCGACCGGGGATTACGGAGATTTCGGGGACACTGGGCCACAGTCCGTTCCCCGTAATTCCCGGAATCCTCGGTAGGCCGGTGGGCGTCGTTCTGCGCAATCGGCGAAATCTGCGGATGCGTGGTGCGAGCGGCCGAGGCACCACCGCACCGACGCGATCGCCGTCATCGGCGGATGGCTTCGAGCTCAAGCAAGGCCGCAAAGAAAAGCGCGAGGAAAGGAAGAGGAACTGGTCTCGAACCGTCAGCGTCGCGATTACTCGAGTCGGCTGACGATCTCGGCCTTGAACGAGCCTTCGCCGCCCGTGGGCGTGATGAGGGTCGCACCGCAGACGAGGCAGTTGACCTTGCTCGCGGGGCGGTTGAAGGCGACCTGCTCGTTTCCGCAGTCTGCGCACTTGACTTTAACAAACTGGGCACGGATGGCGACCATTACTTTTGCACCTCGATGAGTTCGAACTTCTTGGCACGGATCGACGAGGGCTGATGCGCTCGGCCGCAGACCTTGCAGACGTACTTGAGGAAAATCTTCTTCGTCGGCTTCTCGCGGCCCTCAGGCTTGGGGCGGGGGAAACCGGTGTAGCCGGAGGTGACTTTGCGGAACCTGCGCTGACCCCAGGAGAGTTCGGATGCCTTGCGTTTCTTGACGCGTTCGACGGATTGCTCGGTGTGCTTCTGGCACTTGCCGCCGCAGTAGCGCTGGACGGTGCGTGGGAGTTTCATGGGATGTCCTCGGATCGGCCGCCTTCCAAAGCCGGTCCATCGGTCCCGAGGTCCGGTCCAGTGGAGCCGGTCGCGGGGTGAGGGTCGGAAGGCAATTCTCGGGTGATGTGGGGGAGTATAAGAGGGTGGTGGGGGGCCTGGACTTGACCGATAATGGTGCCGGGTCGGCGTCATCCAGATTGAAGCGCGGCGTAGAAAGGGCGGGGGCCGGTATGGTTTGGTGTGAAACAAGGCCCACACCGGGCCCCCGTTGGGGGTGCCCAAAACGACCCTTCCTCTAAAGCCAAGCGAAAACGCGCGACGTTCCGGCCGCGCGTCGGTTGGATGCAGTACAACCTGCGCCGGCAAGTCGACCAGAGCATCGTGCTGACGGACTTCACGGCTCTCGTCGACGCGCTGCCCGACGAGGAAATATGGGCGCATCATTGGAGGGGGCGGCGGGGCACCGACATTCGATTGGTGCTCAAGCTCTTGGCTGTGCGGTTCCTGTTCCAGCTCAGCGGTGCTCGGGCGTTGGGAATCGCAGCCCTGCTGCGCACGGCGTTGAACATCGATTCGGACACCCGGTTTCCCAGTGATAGTACTCTGGATTACCGGGTGCGAAGCGGGGTGCTGGACGGGTTGTTGGAGCGCCTCATTTCGCTGAGCGTGGAAAACGTGGAGGAGGCTTGCGTGGCGATGGATTCGACCGGGTTCCAAGCCACGCGGGGACACGCGGACGTTTGGAGCACGCACGGCAAGAAGGCGCCCCGAAATTGGCGCAAGGCTCACCTCATCGCGGGCACGCGCAGCCACCGCGTGTACGCCCTACGCGTCACCGCGGGCAAGGACGGCGACGCACCGCAAGCTAGGTCACTTCTCAGTGCGTGCCGTGAACGAAACGCGATCCCAAACCAAGCGGTGGCCGACATGAGTTACGCCAGCCGCGACATCGCAACCCATGCTGAGAACCTGGGCTTCCAACCGACGATGCACCTGCGCGACGATTTCACGCCGCGAAGCCACGGCCACCCCGCCTGGAAACGCATGGTGAACCGAGCCCGACGCCATCCTTCCAACTACGACCGCACGTATCACCAACGCAGTAACATCGAGAGCGTGAATTCCTCCTGGAAACACCGCCTGGGAAGCCGCCTGGCTATGCGCACGACCGCCAGCCAAGAAACCGAGATCCGATTCATGGCCGTCCTACACAACCTCGCCCAGCCCACCGCATTCTAGGTCAAGTCCGGGCGGGAAGGCTCTGTGCCTAAAGTCGCCTCTTGAAACGAAAGTCGGGTGTCTGTGACAAAAGGACCAAGGGCCGTGCTGGCAACGGCGGCCCCCGACGGCGGCATGCTGCGGTCGGGCGATTCGGTGCAGGCCGCTACCGCTACTTCTGGCGCGGATGAATGGTAAGGGTGAAGGACGACGACTTGTGTATCCGGCCGGTTGGATTCGACGCCGTTTGATACCAGACCTCGACTCCCCGGGTAGGTTTGTCTGCTTTGTAATAGACCTTGACAATGCGCGTTTCCCCCTGTGGAATCCCCGAATTTTGTCCGCGGGGGCTTTTAGGGTGGCGCCGTAGGGGGGCATGGAGGTGGCGAAGTGGAACTGGTGGTTGCCTTGCCGCTGCACGACCACGAGGCGGTCGCGATCCAGGCGGTGGATGTGGTGGCGCACGGCGCCCCGGGACGCTCCCACGTGGTCCGCGATCTCCCTGAGGTTGAGTCCGGGGATGTCCTCGATGGTCTGCAGGATGCAGCCGGCCGGAGTCGCTTCCTCCTGGACCTGCACGAGGGTCTGCCTCACCTCACACCTCCACGGGGTGGCCGCGACGGCGCAGGAGGGGTGCCAGGGCGAAGGCCAGCGCGATTCCGGCACACAGCAGGTCCACGAGCCCAGGCAGGTGGGGCCCCGATAAGGGTGGGCGTGACTGCAAGTGCATCACTTGCACGATTGGTTCCGGCGCCGAGCGGCGTTGCGCCTCCCCCTCAACCAGTACCGCCGCGAATCAGGGGGCCGGGCAGACCGCAAAACCACGGCCGCATGGCGTACAGGAGTCGAACCCGCGGACCAGGCGGCAATCGACTTCCCCGTTGAAGCCTCGACCGGTGCCGCCGTGGTGTGGGTGGTGGTTGCGGACGGCACCGGCCGAGGCAAGTGATGGAATCCCCTGTGGAGCCGACGACGCATCGGCAGCGAACCGGGGTTGGATGGAGCGCCGAGGCGGCGCGGGTGCCTGCGTGTCCGTGTCTCGTGGTGGCAGCAGGTGCATCGCCTCCGTCATGTCCTGCGCCGCATCCATGCAATGAGGGCGACGGCAGCAAGCAGGAGCGCCGCTGGCACGCCCGGGGCATCCTGTGCGTCCAGTCCGGTACGGACCGATAGAACGTTGTTGTTCTCGTTCGATTCGGCGACTTGGTCGGCCGGGTCGATGAACACGCTGCCGCTTCCGTGGACGCCGTCGGGTTGGAGGAATGTCACGTTGTATGTGCTTCCGGCATTCATCGTGGCGATGGTGAGCTGGTCGATGGTCTCGGTGCCGACGCGCAGTTGCACGGCGACGTCGTATGCGGGGCGCAGCCCGTCGTTTGCGACCACGGCATGGATGATCTGGCCCGCTGCGCCCGGGAATCCGGTGGCGGCGTGGACACGCAGGTCGGCGCGGCCCAAATCCACGCCCACCTCGACGATGCGCCGCGTGGTCTCGACTGCAGGGTCGGTGGACTCTATGACGATGTCGACGCGGTGGGTACTGACGCCGTCGACAACGTCGCGGGGCACGACCCATCCCAGGCTCCAGGGCATCGAAGCCCCCGGGGGGACCACGAGGGTCCCGGGGCGGTCCAGGACCCAGGGTTCGCCGGCGTGGGGCTCCGCCGTGATCGTGATGGGGGTGTTGCCCTGGTTGGTCACTCCGATGAGGGCCTTGGTGGGGCGGCCGGGTTGAGCTTGGATGCGGTCTGGCGCATCCAGGAGGTGCTGCGTGAAGGCCGCCACCCGGATGGGGATTTGGATCTTGGTGCGATTGCCGTCCGTCGAGACCACGGACATCTCCACCACGTAGTCTCCCTTCTCGGTCCCGTTGGGGATGCTCAGGGCCAGACCGACGGCCTGGGTGTGGTTGCGCGGCAGTTGGATCTCGTCTGCGGGGAAGGTGAGTGTCCACCCCGGCGGCATGGATGTGATGGTCGGCCGGAGTCGCTCGTCCAGGTTCCCGTCATTGGTGAGCCGGAGGGTGGCGGGGACCAGGGTCCCGCCCTGATCCACCTGGACTGTGGGGCCCCCCTCCAGGTGGGTGGTGAGGTTGTGGACGGGGTTGACGATGGTGTAGAGGAAGGCCTCCAGGCCTGCGCCTTGGTTGGCGGAGACGTGGAACCGGGTGGCGGTCCGCTGCCCGGCCGTCGCGTCCAGAGCCGCGGTGGCTGCGACGGCAAGGGGCACGACGTCGCCGGGACCGAGGGACAGTTCCTCCAGCGCGGTGAGGGTGCCGGTCTGGAGGTTGCGGAAGAAGATTGCCGGGCCTTGCCAGCCTGGCAGTGAATCGGTCTGGAGGTCCAGGCGCACCCTGGCGGTCCCCTCACCTTGGTTGCGCAAGGTCATGGTGAACACCACGTCCCCCCCGGGGTCCACCCATTGCGTCGCCTCGTCCACTTCCAGGACGAGGTCGGACGGGGCCTGGAGTTTGGTCGTGGCGGTGATGCGGTCCAGGACCGCTGGGCTGGATTCGCTCTTGGCGGTGATCGTGGTGATGAGGATGTCCTCGGCCTTGCCCTGTGGCGGTACGACCCGCAAGGTCAGTTCTGCCGTGTTGAGGGGGGCCCCCAGCGGGGCCAAGGTAACCTGGGTGGTCACCTGTCCGTTGAGCAGGACTTCCCACTCTTGTGCCGGCGGCGTGAAGCTTAGCGTGAAGGTGTCCTGGACGGATCCGCGGTTCTGGACGACGACGGCGTATTCCGCGATCTGGCCCGCGGCGATGGCGATTTCTTTCTCTGGAGTGCCGCCCAGTTCGCCAATGGCGTCGAACCACAGACCGACGTCGAAGCTGCGTTTGATGTGGGTCACGGTCTGCGCGGAATCGACGATGGACGGGTTGTTGCGGCTGGTGGCGCGCAGGCTGATGACGCCAAGATCGCCTGGCACCGCTCCCGTCGGGGCGGTGACCGACATCGTGACCTGGCGGGATGCCCCGCCTGCCAACTGGATGGCGGCCGGGCTGTCGCAATCCTCCACATCGAGGATCTTCGCCTTCCAGCCGGCCGGTACTGAGGCTGGGCATAATTCGATGGTGTCTGGGAGGTCCGCCCCGTGCACGCCACGCCCCAGGTTGGTCACCCTGAACTGGTAGTCGATGGATGTTCCTGGGACCGTGGATCGGGTGACCGGGTTGAGGCCTGTCACGGAGGACACGTCGACGAGCCGTCCCCGAAACTCGGCCTCGTGCAGTTGGGCTGCGAGGAGGGGGGGCACACCGGCCAGGGACCCGGACGAGGCGGACTGGGGTAGGGCGATGATGGGGCGGTCCGAGGTCAGGGTGTACCAAAGGATGGGGTCGTTGCCCGGGCGTTCGGGCAGGGACGTGAGGCGGTCCTTGACGAGGTTCAGTCGCACCTCCACGCCTGCCTGGGTGGCATAGTCGATGCGCGCATCGACCCGCGTGTCCTCGAAGGGAGCGAAGATCTTCGTGGATCCGAAGCCGGCAAAGAGCCGGCCGGCATCCCCCCCGCCGAGGGGGCCGCGCAGGGCGACTCCGGAGAGGGACGGCTGGCCGTTGGGGCCCACCATGAGCCATGCGGGGGCCCCCGTGGAGAACTGCATGGGCCGGTCGTCGAGTCCGGTGGCGATGGTGTTGAACTGGATGGGGGCGTCGGGGCCGAAGGGTTGGCCCGGTGGACATTGGGAGCCACTGCACGGGGCCGGGTGGAGGCGGGATTCCGCCTCGTACGAGTTGGTGATCTGGAGGTGGGTGCTCGTGGGGGACGCGGCGAAGAACTGGTACTGTCGCGTCTGGGTCGTGCAGGACCCGTCTTGCTGGGTGGCCACCGAGCGGGACAGGGCCGTCCAGAAATCCGACCCCATGCCGCCTTGGTCCAGGTCCGGGATCTGGGAGACCCCGAAGGCGGGTTGGAACTGGATGGCGACGGGGCCGCTTGCGCTGGCTCGGTACGTCCGGCCGGGGAGGAACACCGGGTTGTTGACGCCCGTGGGATACGTGCAACTGGCCGGGTCGATCTCCTCGGCGCGGGTGCCCCACGTGTAGGGGAAGGGGTTGGTCGGGTTGGTGAGGTGGACCCGCACCGGGTTGGACCCATCGGGCTTGCCATCGGCGTCCAGGGACTGCACATCGACCACGACGCTGGTTCTGGGGTCCTTGTTGTAGAAGAACAGGCCGTCCTGGCCGAACGACGGTGGATAGGTGGTGGCGAACAGGAACTCTTGTCCCACGAAGCCACCCGTGCGCGTCGGGACGTATCCCTCGCTGTCGACGAGTGCCAGGATCGGTCGGTCCGCCACGAACCGGAAGTTCTTCGCGTCCTTCCCAAGCAGGATGTCCACGGACCCGTCCGCATCGACAGTGAACGGGTTGCTCTGGCCGGGAGTGGGGATGTGGAGGCGGAACCCTCCGCCGGGGGCCTCGACGTACGTGTGGACGGTGGTGCCGTCATGCAGGCCGAGGACCTTGGCAACCCCATGCATGCCCAAGATCGGCTGGACCCGTCCGACGAGTTCGGTGGCCGGTCCTGCCCAGAACGTATTCTGGAGCTTCTCCCCGCCCGGCGTGGATCGGTAGTCGGGGTCAGGGTGACCGTCGCCGCTCAGGGAGTTCGTCAGGGAGTCGAAGTAGACGACGAAATGTCGCGGCACCCCGTCGGGGTCCATCAGGCCCTCCACGCGCCACAGGACGGTGATGATCGGGTTGAGGCGTGCATCGTAGGGGACGGACGGTGCATCCTGGAGGAAGCCCGTGTAGTGGGTGCTCGGGACCTCGTACTTGCGGGGGTCATCGACGGGCAGGGTGGTGTCGTACGTTTTCAGGCGCCCGTCCGTCGTGCCCGGGGTGGAAGGCTTCAGGTTGGTCATCTCCACCACGCGGATGCTGGATGAATCCAAGTTGAAGGATGCCAACTGGTCCTTTGCCCCCTTGGCATCGTGGACCCATCCCTCCTTGATCAGCCGGTCCGCGATATCGATGTGGGCCAGGACGGCACCGTCCTTGATGGGGAAGTCGTGCGGGTTCGTCACCGTCACGGGAATGCGCAGGTGGAACCCCTCGTCGGGGCCCGTGTCCCCCCACCACTCCAGACCCGGTGACGACGAGGCTTGGGGCGTCGTGACCGGCACGGCGAGCAGGCCGACGAGGACGAACGCCAAGAGGGCCGGCCCGCGCAGCGTGGGCATCATTTGGCCCCACCTTCCCGCGCTCGCCGCCGCAAGGCCACAAGGGCCAAGGCGAGCAGCAGGAGCACGGCGCCCGGTCCGGGGACGGCCTTGTCGGCCCAACGCGATGTCGCCGACTGCGTGACCTCGACGACGACGTTCTGGCCGTTGTTGTCGGCGTGCAGCTCCTCGACGAGGCCTGGGCCATCTGCCAGGACGTAGATCAGATGGTCGCCGGGTCCCTTGAAGGACCACGTCATATTGACCACGGTCTCGGCGCCGGGGTCCAGGGGTGCGAGGTCGTATGCGTTGACCAGGGCCCCGTTGACGAACCCGAAGAGCTCGGTGGCCGGACTGGGCACCAGGCCCATGTTCCTGACCGTGATGGAGATCTGCAAAGGCTCCCCGACGGAGACGGCTCCCTGCGGCAGGACCCGCATCCGCACCACTTCCAGGTCTGCCAGGACCAGCGTGGGGATGTCCAGGCGGCCGATGAATGCGGGAGCGGCCTGCACCGATTCGCCGTCGGCAAGCGGGGCGTGGCCCACCACCTCCAGGACACCGCCGGCCTGTCCGGTCAATTCGACGCTGGTCTCCAGGACCACCGAGGCGATGGTGCTTTTGCCGGGCAGCACTGTGCTCGGGGCGCGCTCCGCTTCGACTTGCAAGAAGCCTTCCGTGAGGTTGGTGGCCACGAGCATCGGGACCAGGGGGACGTTGCCTTGGTTGGTGATGTTCACCTTGTATTCGATCAGTCGGCGCGTGAGGTCCTGCTGCCGTGGCTCGGAGACGCCCGCCCAGGAGACGGCCCCGGCCATGTGGGTGGCCACGTGGAGGGTCCCGTTCGCCTGGGCGCGGAGCACCCCGGTGCTGTTGTGGGCCTGCACGACGACCTGCGTGGGTCCCGGCGGGGCATCCGGTGGGGGCACGACGGCAATCGCCACGGAGGCGTTGGCCCGAGGTTGCAGCGAGACGGTCACTGGATCGACCATCCACACCGGCTCAAGCAGCGTCAGGATCAGGCCCTCCGGAGCGTTGCTGTGGCCGGCCAGGTGCACGTTCAGCGCACCGCCTTCTGAGATGTCCAAACGCATCTGTGGGGCGTCGTCGGAAAGCGCCACGTGGACCGGCAAGGCGACCTTCTGGACAACGGAGGGCCGGCTCAGGGGGGTGGCCAGGAGATACAGGGTGTGCGGTCCCCCGATGGCGTCATCGGGTGCCACGAGGATCACCAGGGCCGAGGTGGTCGTTCCGGGTGCCGCGGGGACGGGGTTGGGGGAGACCGCCAGGCCCCAACCGGCGTAGGCGGGGTCCATTTCGAGAAGGACCTTCTCCACGACGTTGCCGTGGTTGGTGAGGTTGACCTGGGTCATGGCGGAGCCTCCCGGGGTGAGGGCGACGGGCTCCGCGGGGGGTTGCAGGGTGAGTTCGAGGCCGCGCACGCGCAGGACCCGGCGCAGTTCGTTGTTGGTGATGTCCACGTCGTCCCCGCCGGGCGTGGTGGCGGCTAGGATGGAGACCTCGCCGCGCGTGACCAGCCGGGTCGCGGTCACAAGCCGTGACTCGCCCGGCATGAGCTGCTCCAGTCTCACGTTGAGGATCTCCGCCGTGCCGCTGATGATGCGCACCGGCACGTTCGAGGCGGGGGCGCGGCCCAGGTTGGTGACGTTGGCCACGATGGCGACAAGGTCCCCCTCCCATGCGTACCCCTGCTCGTCGAGGCCCTCGAATTGCAGATCGGTGATGGCCACGTCGGGCCGTTGCAGGGGAATGACGTTGACCAACAGGGACCGCTTGTTCGTGGCCTTCGACATCTCCAGGAGTTTGCCCTCCGGATCGACCATGGCGTTGATGGTGTAGGGACCCGTGTCTTCGGGGACGTGCCATTCGAACACGACGGTCTGGCTGGAGCCCTGCTCACCGCACACGGTGTCGGGGCACAGTTTTCCGATTGCTTTGGTGCCCAGCAAGGCCCCCGTCTCCTCGCGCACGACGTGCACTTCCAGGGGCACGTCGTCGGATTCCTTCAGGCCCACGTTGAACACGGTGGTGGACAACTGGACGACGGTGCCCTGCTCCACTTGTTGGTCGCCGCTCAGTTGCAACACGAGATCGGGAAGGGGCGTCTCCTCGAGCCTTAGGGTCAGGTCGATGAAGTCGGCGATGTTGGGGTCCATGTTGGAGCGCGCGACGAACCGCGCCGCGAGGTCGCCGCGGGCCGCTGCCGGGGGCACCTCCACGTCGAAGGTGAAGGCACCCTGTTGGCCGGGGGCCAGGGTGATGTCGGGGCGCGTGAAGTTGAACCAGGATGCGTCGAGGCCGCTGCTCGCCTGCGGGTCGAGGGAGACCGTGAAGGTCTCCTCCACGTGGCCCAGGTTCGTGACGAAGAAGCTGAACCGTTTGGGGTAGCCGTCGAACACCGGCAGGGACCGGCTTTCCGGGGTGACCTGCACGTCGATGGAACTGATGCCGAGGGAGTCGATCTGCCACCCCATGTCGCCGGGGCGGCCGCCGGGGGGGTTGAGGACGCACCTCCCGGATTGTTGATTCTGGCATGCCCAGGTCAGTCCCGGCAGGGTGCCGACGTTCAGGCGCAATCGGACGGTGTAGTTGAGGATGTTCGGCGGGGGGGCGTCCTCGAACTCCGGGGGAGGATTCGACCCACTCGGGCAGTAGGGCTCCGGCTCCTGGTCGAGGTGGAACCGCGCCGTCTGGGAACTGGTTCCGGGGCCGCCGAATGCGGGGATCAGCGACTCCCGGATCGACAGTCCGCTGCCCTGGTCGATGGGGTTCTCGTTGATCGGGTTGATGCGTCTCGGTATGGGGCGATCGGGAGACCGTGGGTTCGGAAGATAGGGGTCAATGGACAGCACGCGGGCCTGCTGCGACAGGGGGTCCTCGGCAGGGATCACGAACCACATGTCCGGGTTGCCGTTGCCCACGCACTGGTACGCGGCCCTCGGGATGCCCGTGACGGGGGTCCTGAGGGGCAGGATCTCCAGTCGGGCGCCGTCGCCCGGGTCCTGGAAATGGAACCCGTGCTGGAGGGTCAGGGTGGCGTTGTCGTTGACCACGCGCCCAAGATCGACAAGCTCCGAGGTGGTGGCGATGCCTTGCAGACCGAAGACGTTTCCGCCCCTTGCCTGAGAGTCGGAGTTGCACACGTCCGCTCCACTGGGTCCGTTGGGACGGCAATAGGTCGCGCCGGCAGCGTCCTGGGCGTGCGTCACACCCCAGAGGAACTGGGTCCCGACCTGCCGGAAGCGGATGTCGTCGGGGCTGCCGGGCGCGTTGGGGCCGGCATCACGGCTGGGGGACACATCCGTCCAGTTCACTGCCGGGGGGGACTGGGGATCGGCGAAGTCGACGCGGTAGTAGGGCCGGCCTGTGCCCACCACGAACTCCACCGAGGTCCTTGTGATCTTGCTGGCGCCCTGGCCCGGGTCCACTTCCAGGGTGGCGCGGTAGAGCCCCTCCGGCATGTCGTGCGGCACCTGGGCCGGATCAATGGTGAGCTGTAGGTCGACCTCGTCTCCCCGCATCATGGTTCCCAGGTCCACCACGACGGGATCCATGACGCGTTCCTTCTGCTCGATGGTCATGCCCGCCTGGGCCACGGGGTCCCCCTTGCGCAGGATGTGGTCGATGGTCCATGTCGCCTTGGCGGTGGGCTCGATGGTGCCTTGGTTGACGAGGCGCGCACTCAGGTCGATGGGCTGCCCCTGGGTCGGTGCGCCGGGTTGGACGACGATCAGGACGGGACGGTCTTCCAGCGGTGGCACGAAGCGCAGGTCCAGGCGCGACTCGGCCGTGAGGGTCCACGCGATCGCGGCTGCACCCCCCACCTCGTTGCGCACCACACCATACGTGGTGGTGCACTGCTGTTCCTCACCGACGAAGGCGCAGGTGGTCTGTGCCTCCAGCATCTCGAAGCGCACCTCCACGTCCACGCCGGATTTCAGCGGCAGGACCAGGCTGGCCTGCACGGGCAACCGGCTTTCGTCCTGGCCGCCGCGATGCAGGTCGAAGGGGCCGTACACGTCGTGGATGCGCACGGGCACGCCTTCGGCGTCAAGTAGCGCATGGTCTTCGAGCGTGACCGCCCAGGGGTCGCCCGTGTCCGTGCGGAACGCCGAGATCCCCAAGGCGAGCCCCGTACGGGGCTCGGTGCCGAGATTGATGATCTCGCCGTCGAACGTCACCGTCGAACCAGGGATCGCCAGCACGGCGTCCGGAGCGATTCGTGGCTCCACGTTGGCGCGGAACCGGGTGCCCGAGAGTTGGATGTCGTCGATGCTCCATTCCCCCTTGCTGAAGCTGTCGTCGGTGGCGACGCGGAACCGGATGTCCGCCAGGCCCCCCTGGAAGGTCTTGCCCACCACGGCCACGTTGGCCACGGACCAACCGTGGCGCGGGGTGGTGGAACAGGAGGGGGTGCCGAGATACTCCCCCGTGGTTCCTCTGGCGTCAGTGGACCCGCAGGGGCGCTCCGATGGATTGGTCCACGCCTGGAAGCCGAAGCGGACCCTTTCGCCGACTAGGTGGCTGATCTCCCACTCCACGTTCTCCCACCCGTCGCTGTCGCCGCTGAAGACGTACGCGAAGGGGTACGGTTGCCAGGGTTTCCAGTTCTGGGCGTAACCCCACCCCATATAATTATTTAGGAAGTTGGTGCGGATGAATCCGGGAGCCGTGGGGAAGTCCTGGCCGAAGCTGGTGGTGAACGCGCGGGACCCCCCGCCCAAGGCGTCGGCGGGGATGACGGCCATGGCCGGATACCCCATCGCCCTGAATTCTGCGGGCAATTCGCTCAGTTGCCAATTGAATTTGGAGCTCCCGGAGATGAATCCGACGTCGTCCGGGACCTGCGCCCCCAACGACGTCCACGGCCCGAACTCGCCGGTGCCCTCGTCGTAGACCTGGTAGGCGACGGCGCCGGCGTCGACGGCCCGCTTGCCGCCGTGGAAGCCGTACCGGTGGTCGAACCGGAGGGAGACCTGCTCGCCGTCCTGGTCGCGCAGGTCGACGAGGGGGGTGACGACGCGGCTGTTGGCGCCGGCGGGGTAGCCCTCGGGGTCGGATGAGTTGAACCGCCACGCGGTGGTGGTCCCGCGCCCAGGGATGTCCATCTCTTCCAGGTGCCAGCCGCCGTCGCGCTGGCCGGCGCCCGGCCCCACCAGGCTCCAGCGGGTGTCGTCGTTGGGGACTGCGCCGGAGAAGTTGCCGGCCACGACCGCCGTCCAATTGCCCGCCTCGCCGTTCTGGTTCTGGAAGAGGCTGCCCAGGTCGTCGTACGCCGCAATCGGGGCGGCGCTGCCGGCGGTATCGACCGCGAGGATCTCAACGCCGTCGATGAACCACCCCATGTTGTCCTGGTTGTAGGCCATCATGAAGTGTGTGGGGGCGGGCCAGAGCGGGGTAAGGAGAGAAACTCCGATGCCGTCGGCCTCGCCTGACAAGTAGGTGAACGCCACGCCGGTGGTGGCGTTACTTTCCAGGAGCCGGGAGAGGGGGATGGACCGCCGCGTCCAGCCGTTGTCCAACATCTCCTCGACGCGCACCCCCACCTCCGCTCTTGTGGGGTCGCTGCGGGTGTGGAACGCCTCGGTCGCGTCGCTGAGATCGTCCCAGTCCGGGTCGGCGGCTCCGCCCTGCGCAGGTGCCTGCGGCGTGAGTAGCGTGGCGTGGAACTCCCCGCCGGTGCCGGCGCGCTGGTCGCCGTCGTTCCAGCCGGCGCGCCAGTCCCACCAGGAGAGCACCGCCTCCTCGCCCTCTGCAAGGTCCCAGCCAGACGGGTCGATGGGGAGTTCCAGCCGCGTCGCGACCCGCGGCAGCGTCTCGCCTGGGCCCGCCGTCCCCGCGCTCCCGCTCCACCACATCCTGCCTGCACTCAGGGGATGGGGGCCGGAGTAGGTCTTGTTCTCGATCCACCAGTAGCGGTGGTCGGCGAACCACTGCGACTCGTCCATGCTCCAGTACGGCGGTCCCGCCTCCTTCAAGGCGGGATCAAGGTGCGTGAACTGAGGCTGCAATGATGCGCCGGAGCCCCGCACCAGGGGATCCGTGCGCGCGTCGTCGTGCAGTCCATCCAGCGCGAGATTATCAATGACCGACGGTTTGAAAAAGTCGGATTGGCGCGTCAGGTCGATCTCGCTGGCGATCCACCCGTTGCTTGCGCTCCCGATGTCCTCGCTGCGGCCGGTGTAGGCCAGGGCCGTGAGCTCGAAATCGTTCCCCAGGATTGCATTGACTCCCACGAGGGGGGTGGATGGATACCCTTCCGGAAGTCCGCCCTGCGGCCGCGGCATGGCCGGACTCCAGGTCTGGCCGCCGTCGGCGGAGATCTCCACGCGGGCCGCGTCGAACCCCTCCTCCAGGTCGTAACGATGGTTGAACGACAACGTCGCGTCGCGCAGCGTCCGCAGGTCGATGGTGGGCAGGCGGAAGGACGCATCGGTCCCCTCCGGTATCTCCCCTGTCGCGGGGTCGCCCGCGACCAGCCGGGTCGTGCCGTCGTGGCTGTTGGGCGCGTAGGTCCAAATCCCCGTGGCATCCAAGGTGATGTCGCCCACCACGACGCCGGGGGTGGTGACGAGACCCTTGTCTTCCGGCTCCAGGGGGTTCTCGTACAGCCGTGCCAGGGCTCGGATGCGGGCGTCCGCCCGGTCGTTGCCAGGGTCCACGTCGCCCGGCATGGACACCTCGGCCAACAGGATGTAGTGCCCGGGACCCGGGGGTTGGAAGCGCAAATCGTTGCGTGTGATGGACGGAGTGGACGCCACGCGCTCCGAGAGGGTCACGGTCTTGCCCAACGCGACCTCGTCACTGAGCACCCACGTCTTGTCGCAGAGCGTCGTGCACGTGCGGCCGTCGTCCGAGACCCTGGCGATGGTGGCGTGTACGGTCACATCGCGCAGCGGCACGTTGCCCCGGTTCTCCACCTGGATCGTCACGGTGCGCGGCGTGTCTGCGGTGGCATCCTGGGGGGACACGAAGGCGTGGATGGCGGCATCGGGGCTTGCCTGGATGGGGAAGATGCCCCGGACGCGTTGCTGGTTGTTGCCCAGGAAGTCCTCCGGCGCGCCCCCGCCCTCCCGCCAGACGGTCGCCCGCAGGGCAAGGGACCGGCCCTCCACGTCGGGCATTCCGTCGGGCGACGGGACCGCGCACGTCATGAGGATGTCTCGGGCTTCCTCGGAGACCAGGATGCCCCCCAAGCTGCGCGTCTGGTCGCACAACATCTCTCCGGTCTGCGCGTCCTCGCCGGTGAGGCCCACGAAGACGCTGCCCAAGTCGTTGCTGCCCAAGTTGTTGACGGTGACGCGGACAGGGACCGCCGTGCCCGGACCGACCCCCTGCTCCAGCGCGTCGGACCCGGACACGAGCACGGCGTCCTGCACGGCCAGGTCGCGCACGAACCGCTTGCCCTCGATGACCGCGAGTCCTCCGATGCGCCAGCCCCAGTCCTCGGCGCGGTCGAAGCGGACCTCGTCGCCGGAGGAGAAGACGCGGGAGGGGAAGTAGGCGCGGTCGATGGCAGAACCGGTTCCAGGAGTCCATTGACCATCCATATTCTGGTCGTAGAACACGATGTCCGTGACGTGGCCGACGTCCGCGTCGGGATTGCACTTGGTGGTGCCGCAGTAGATTCCGGGACCACCGTAGGGGACCGTGGTGAGGATGAATTTTGTACCTCCATCACGGGAAATAAGCACGTCCCGGGGCTCGACCCGGGGGGTGCCTCCCACGTTGAGGTAGAGGTGGTCGCCATAGCCGTGGACCCCATCCCCATCGTCCACCCAGTCGAAGACGGTCTTTTCGTCGAAATGTCTGTAGGGAAGATTGACCCATGAGGCGCATTGTGACGTGCAGTCTTGGTTGGGTTTGGTTGCATCCAACCGCAGACCCGCGGGGCTACCGGGCTTGTAGGTTCCCCCAGACCGACTGCCTGATTCCGGGGCCATCAAAGTCAGGGGCAAGTCCGTTGCCAGGGATCTGCCATTGCATCCGTCCGGGTGCGTCGTGAGAATCGCATTGTCGGACGGGTTTGCTGGTTTCATAAGGTTTCGGTTCCTCTCGGTGAACTGGCCGTCCCCGTCCATGTCCGTCCAGCAGACGGCGGTGAACGGGTGGACCTCGGACAGGGGAAGTTGCGCATCGTCGAGAGAGGCAAAGAACCCCCCGTACCGTGCGACATTGGTTCCAAAGAAGTCCCCGATTTTAGGACCGTTTCCAGAGACACCCATGATTTCATCCAGTCTGATGTCCCCTACTGTTGGGGTAGTGGGGGCCACGGAGTGCTCGAAGCGCAGACGCACCGTCTTCCCCCGGAGGTCCGGCATCTCCTGGAAACCGGTTCCGAGGGGAATCGTGTCGGTGACCCAGGGGGACCCCCCCGTGAAATCACCTCCCGTCGGGAGCGGGCGGTCCGGCGGATGGTAGATGGGTTGATGGCCCTGCGGCCACCACCAGCTCCGAGACTCCTGCACCGTCTCCAACCAGTCAGAATGTGATGCGGAGGGCATCCAAGGCATCCCCTCAAGCATGAAGATCCGGTCGAACGTTGGATCGTCGATGCCGGCTTTTTCTTCCGTGGTGTATCCTCCATTCGGCCTGAGCAGCAGAGGCATGTCGAACACGCCGGTCGTCTCGTTCCAGATTTCCAGGTAGGACTGGACCCGGCTGTCCTGGAAAACGACCCGCGGCATGGTCTTATGATAAGGGGGAAGATTGTCAGACACCTCCCGTTCCATGTCATACAGCCGCACCTTGGTGCTGTACTGGTGGGACAACACGACGGTGGGGTCGGCGGCGTCGGGGGGGATGGTGAACAGGGGCGTGGTGAGGACGCGCTGCCCGTTGACAGCAGTGTATTGTCCGCAACCGTCGGGGCATTGGCTGTCGGGGGTGACGCCCTGATACAGGAGTGTCCGCCCGTCGTCACCGTAGGCGCCGCAGTTCCAGGAATCCTTCACATCGCCCACGAGGGTGCTGGTGGTGGACCAGCCACGGAACAAGGGGCATGCGTCGAAGTCGGCAAACAGGTACGGCGGCGGGACGGCGTTGACGCCAAAGCCGGGGCTCAAGATGCGTTCGGACAGCGGAGGCACGGCGGAAGGGGCGCGGTCGGTGAGCCTGATCTTGTGCCAGTGGGCCACCTCGTCAGCCAGGGACTGGTTCGCCTCAAGGATTCCCGCCCCGTCGCCAAGCGGCGCTCCGAACGGGAAGTGATCGCACGGGACGCTCGGGTCTGGCGTTCCGCAATACCGGATGAGGACGCGCGCGTCGTCGCCGGGCATGGCGATCAACCCGTGCTCGTCGGCGCCTACGCCGAGGGGGATGCTCATTTCGTAGGCGAAGACCTCGTTGTTGGACGGCTTGTTGGGCGTCCGCGCGCCCTGCGCCCCCACGGACGTTTGCGTCTGGGACTCCCAAGTCAGGCTGTCCGCACTGTAGTGGAGGGGCCACAGGCCGGTCGCGTTGATGACGTAGCCGGTCGCTTTCCCGTCGCGTCGGTCGTCGAAGAAAACGGTCATCGCCGTCGTCCGGTTCTCGTTGACGCGGAAGCCCAGGTAGAGCCGGTCGTCCGTGTTGCCGACGCGGAGTCCCTGTAGGGGACTGTTGGGGAGAGCGGTCGTGTTGTCAAGCCAGTCCGGGTCCCCAAGGTCGCCGTCGATGGTGATGTCGCCCGCCACGGCCGACGCCCGCCACGGCCGCAGCACGGGGGGCAGCATGTCATGCACGGCGTCGAAGTCGATGGGCACGAACTCGTCGCGGATGTCGACGAGGAGGTGGAACTGTCCGACGTTCAGGGCCTGCATGGACCAGTTCAGGGAGAGGTTTCCGTTCGGCCGCAACGTAACGGTCCGCTGCAGTTGGCCTTCATCGACGACCTTCAGCATGTCCTGGCGCAGCCTGGGTTCGCCGCTGGACACGTCCGCAATCGCCGCCTGGACCGTGAACGTCAACGGGACGTTGCCTTGGTTGTGGAGCGGTAGCACCATGCTGATGGTGTCCCCGATGCCGATCCGGTCTGCGTCTCGCTGGATGGCCCCCACATCCAGCTTCACGATGGGTCGGACGTCGAACGTCAGGACATTCCACTCGTCGCATGGGTCTGCGTCCAGGCCGTCGCCGCTGCACGCGCCAGGCTGGGGCGGTTCGTCGCAGAACGTCTCGTCCCCACCCCGCGGGCCGTCGGCCACGCGGTAGGTGCAGACTTGGGCGCTGTACCCGATACCCGACGACAGGCCGGGGAACTCGTGCGACATCACCAAGGTGGCGCCGGGGGGCAGGGGGGGGACCTTCTCGTCGGTCCAGTTCTCGTAGGGGGTGCCGTCGGCAGACTGGACCACGCTCCCGTTGGGCGCAAGGACGCGCAGGACCGCCCGGACGTCCACGCTCGTCGTGCCCAGGTTGACCACCTCCGCCTGCACGGGGACCGGTGCGTGCGGTCGGAGGGTGGGGCGGGCACCGTCGTCACCCAGCAACGCATCAGGGATCAGGTCCGGTTGGGTGGGAATCCGCGCCTTGAGGTTGATGGGAGCCGCGAGCCCCTTGGCCTCGACATCGTCCAGTTGGAAGCCGAAGAAACCAGCGTCCGTGTTGAAGCGGGAGGGGCTTTCCCAGTAGAACCGCGACGGAATCGCCTTGGAGGCGAAATGGAATCCGATCCACACCGACTGGCCCTCCCACGGGGTCAGGTCGATGGAATGGCGTGCCCAATCACTGTACCCCGAGTATCCGGGGTAATGCGGGGCCGTCACGGAAAGCGGGTTCGGGGTCGTGGCCTCCGTAGGCATCGCCTCGACCTCGTTGTAGGGGTAGCCCCCCGCGTAGGGGAACACCTGCCGGGGGGTCCCGGACGGGTGGGCGACGCGGCATCCCGTGATGCCGTCGAGGGCCAAGATGGGCAGGCCTGACGTGCACATGCCCGCATCCTCGACGGATCTGGGCTCTTCTGCGAACACGATGACGGACACGCCGTCCCATCCCTTCGTCCCCTGGTCGTTGACGGCGAGGTTGTGCCGCATCGTGTACTCGAAGGAATGCGTGTGGATCTGCTGGAGCGTGTCCCTGTATGCCGCGCACAGGCCAAGTGGCACGTCCGCTACGGAGCAGGCCGCGTAGAGCAGGCCGTACACCGTGAAGGACGGCTGCTCCGGGACCGGAACCGACTGACCTTCGCCGGGTGCCATCTCATCGACATCTCTCACCGCGAGTCCTGTGTGCCGGAAGTTGGTCGCAAGATCGATCTCCGGCGACACCAGGAGGCTGGCGGCGTTGCCGCGGTACAGGCCCCCATCCAGGGTGGCTTGCGTGTAGCCGGCGGCGCCGTGGGCCGCTGCCGTGGCGTTGATCCCCCACGCTTGGTGTCCCAGAACCTTCCAGTCGCCAAAGCCACCCTCTCGGCCATCCGGACCGATGCCGTCCCGCATGAGGGTGAGGGGGTTGTTGGCTACCGTCTCCCCGGTGATCGATTCCTTGACAGCATTGAGGGTCGTCCCGATCACCCGGTATGTGCTGTTGGTGACTTCATTGGCGTCCCGGCCGGCGTCAGCCAGGTCCTGCAGCGCGTCATCGATGGGGTCCACGAAGGTTTCAGTCAGCGGCTCCTCGGGGAACGGGGATATCGACCCCGGCGGCTCCACGCCATTGGTCGCGTGCCAGGCCTCTACGCCAGGCACGCCCCCGAGCGGCAGTAGGAGGCCGACCAGCAGGAGCGATCGGAAGCGGTGGGTCGGCGGGCCGTGTGGGGTCATTTTCGGGGACTCCTGGGAGATGAACGGACGACAGCTGCGACAACTGCCAGAAGCGCGATGAGGACCAGGGCTCCGGGGCCCGGGGTGTCGACCTTGCCACCCGACGCGTGATCGAAGACCTCCCCGCCGTCGCCAAGCATGACGAGCGGAACGTCCGTGCTCACAAGCTCGGCCCGTTGCGAGCCGGCGTTGGCGAAGAAGACCGCCTCGCTGACCGTGGGACCGACCTGGGACGTGGGTGGAAGCTGCACCTGGACCCGGTACAGGCATCCTTCGTGGCAGGAGGGCGCCCCGACGAGGGCGAGCAGGTACGTGGTGCCGTCCACGCGGACGCCGAGGGCGTCGGCGGGTTTCCCACCCGCGTGCCGGTACTCGACCTGGAACGTGAACGGTTCTGCCGTGGTGCCGCGTTGCGGGGTGATGGCAGCTTGCAAGAGGTGGGGGAGCGCCATGACCTCGACACGGATCTGGGTGGCTGGGCCCAACAGGCCTGCCGCATCGGCGGCGGTGACCCGGTAGACCGCGGCGCGCCCGGCGGGCGCATCCTGGTCCCGGAACGTCGTCTGGGTGACGTTGGTCGTGATCGCCGCCGAGCGGGGTGCCGTGTCCCGCTGGATGATGTACTGGCGGACGGCCGAGTCGTCCGTGGCCGCAGACCATGTGAGGGCCACGATGCCCTCCTCCGTCGAGGCTGCGACAAGGTCGCCGACGGTGCTGGGAGGTGTGGTGTCCTCAGGCGTGGTCACGGTGATCTGCGCCGTTGTGGTGTGCCCGGCGCCGTCGATGACATCCAGGAAAACAGTCTGGGTGGTTCCAGGCCGCAGGCCGTGCACATTGAACGTGTGCTGGGTGCCCCATGCGCCGCTGTGGATGGTCCCGTTGGCTGCGTGGATGATCGTCGGCTCGTCGGTGGCAATCCTGACCGTGGTGTTGAGGAAGCCTGTGTCCGTGGTCGAGGCGTCAAGGATCGTGGGCGGCTGGGCATCCACGATGACAGTGAGTGTGGCGACCACGTCCTCGTTATCGAGTGCATCCTTGGCGCGAACCGGTAGCTGGTGGCTTCCGTGCGGGGCATCGGCCGGGACGTTGGCCTCGACCTGCCAGCGGCCGTTGCCGACGGATACCAGTGCGACGAGTTGACCATTCATGCTGGTCATGTTCAGGTAGGCCTCTGCCACGGTCGATGCATCGTGCAGGAGACCAGCGACTCGCAGGTGGCCCCCGGGGCGGGTGGCGTGGGGGCCAGGGATCGGCGTGACCTCGAACCCACCCACCATGGCGGGCGGGTGGACATCGACCCGGAAGGGCCATGCGGTCCAGTCCCGGTTGCCGGCCAGGTCGGCGACCGAGACGTTGAGTGTGTGTGGGCCGTTTGTCAGGTTTTCGACGAGGGTGAACTCTACGCGACGGGATATGCCGGAGAGTGAGACCGTGTCGGAGATGATGTTGGCCACCCTCACCGGAGCACCATCGATGCGAACCTCCAGGGTGCCCGTGACGGGTGGCGCGTGGCCCAACGGGTCGAGGAGGGTCACCTCGATGTGTGGCCGCGTGGTGGCGATGGCCAATCCCGGTCGTGGCTGCACCGGGGTCACGATGGGGGCCGTGTTGTCGATGCGGAACACCGGGGACTTCGTGCGGTTGAAGTCGCCGAGGCGGTCCGATTCGACGATGACGCGGTAGGTGCCGTCGGCAAAACCGGTCGTGTACAGGAGGAACCCGCCATCGCCCGGTCCCTGTGTGAACCGTGGCACGACCTCGACGGGGGAGGAGTGTGCCCCCGCGTCTTGGACGAGCACCCGCATCGAGACCGGGTCCACGTCGCCCTGCGACCGCATGGACAGGGTGTAGGCCACCGGGACCTCGCCACGCAGGATCCGGTCGCCTTCCAAGCCGGAGAGGTCCAGTTCGTAGGCGTTCAAGGTCACCACGCTCGCGAAGGCGCTGGCGTTCTGGACGCCCCCGGCGTTCTCCGAGACGGCGCGGAAGACGTATTTGCTCGAGGGGGAGACTCCGGACACCACGACACGGTGGTCCTGCGTGAGATCACCGATGCGCTGGATCCTTTGCGGCGGCGCCTCGCCATCCGCCCACAGCAAGCGCCCGTATTCGATGGCGCTCGTGCCGCTTTCGGGGGTCGTCCACTCCACGACGAACGCGTTGTGCCGGACCTCCGTGACGCGGACATTTGTGATGTCCAGGGGGTGGCCGCTCACCACGACCACGGCGGACTGGGTCGCGTTGTGGTTGCCCGCCTTGTCCGTGCCGTTGAGCGGGAGCTGGTATGAACCGTCGGCGACCCCTGTCATGTCCATCGTGCAGGTGTATACGGTGGAAGCGCCGGACCCCCGCGGGCACACGATCTCATCCACCGCAAAGCCAAGGGGCCGGGGATCGATGGTGAGCCGGTCCACCAGGATGTCCTTCACATCGACGGTGATGACGGCCTTGACCCCGGGGCCACCGGCTTCACGCACCACGCCGTCGCCGTCCAGATATCGCGTGCCGACGAAGGTGACCAGGGGGGGCCGACTGTCCAGGATGCCGTCGCCCGTGCGGACGTCCTGGTTGCCGGCCCGGTCGAACGCGGTGATCGTGTAGAAGAACACGCCTTCCTGGGGAATGCTGTGCGCGCCTTGGTTGTGGTCGCCCCACGCGTCGTAGAAGTAGCGCTTGCCGGTCGCATCGCTGGGGTCCGGCTCCATCTCGTCCAGGTGGGATACCGAGCCGCCTGCGAACCGGATGAGGACCTGGTCGATGCCCGACCCTAATTCGCTGATCTCGGTCGTGAAATTGACGGGTGCCCCGGGGCGGACGGAGGCAGCAGAAACCGAGACCTTGTTGACGACGGGGGCGACATTGTCGATCTCGATCGTTTTCGCCCCGGTCGCTGCCTTGGCCAGATAACAGGACTTCTCACCGCTCCCGAACGTGAGTTTTTCCTCCCCTGCTGGATCGCAGGGGGACTCGCTGTTGCCCGCTTGATCGACCGCGACGGTCACGAAGGTGAATTCCTGGCCGTTGCTGCTCACGGTCACCTCGCTCATCTGCTCGACTTTGTTGTCGTACGGTCCGTAGACACCCAGGACCCCCAACGTCACGGGGTCCACCTGGACGACGAACACCCTTTCGACGCCCGAACCATCGGACGGCCGGTCTGCGTGCTCCCAGTCCAGGCGGAGCTTGTTCGAAGGCACGCGGTCCAGGCCGGCGATCGATGGCGTGGTGATGATCGATGTGGGGGACAGTCCATCCACCAGGAGGGAGAAGGTGCGATTCGCCGAGTTGCCCCGAGCGTCCTGCACGGCGACCCGAACGTCGTATTGGCCATCGGCCCAGTTGGTGGTACCGTTCTTTCCGTCGAGGCTGAATCCGTGGACGCCTGCGGGGCAGTAGCCGGAGAACACCGGGTGGGCGATGTTCCCCCGCGTGGCATTGATGGTCAGGAATGCCCCAGGCTCCGATGCGCCGCCCCCTTCGCAGTCCGCGTCCGCATCGACCTTCGCGCCGGTCGCGCCGACGGGCCACTCCAGGTCGCCGCCGATCGTGACGGTCAGGGTGGCCGGACTGCCCGTCGGTGTGAGGGTCGCCTTGCTGAGTGAGGCGTCGAGGAATGGGTCGTTGTCCACGCGCGCCACAAACTCACCGCTGTCGTACGACGGCAGGTCGGGGACACCCGCAGCGGAGGTGTACGCGGGGGCAGGATCGACGAAGGCGGACGCTCGCAACGTGTAGTTCCGGTCGGGGTACTCGAAGTCGGGGAACGTGCCGGCGGTCGTGTTCCACTCGTGCTCGTAGACCGCCTCGCCTGTCTCGTTGTCGAAATGCGAGAGTCGGCCCTCAGCCTCCCGCGCGTCGTCGAAGTAGAAGTTCACCCGCCGCAGATTTTCGGGGTCACTGACGCCATGGACCACGGCACGCAGGGTGATGTTGCCGACCACACGCGCGACGGGGGCGGTGTCACCAGAAGCGACTGTGAAGTTCTGGTCCGCCGTGATGACCTCCAGGTCGACTTCCAGGCCCTCCTCGGATTGGACGAAGAGGTCGCGGGCCTGGCGCATGGCTTCTCCAAGGTCCTCCGAGTCGATGCCGAAGCCGAGTCCGCACGCCGGCCCCTCGGGGCCTCCCGGCGGCTGATGGGTCCACATCCAGTCGTTCTCGTCTTCCGGATCCACATCCGCATCGGTGGGCATCTTGTTCCCGCCGTGTCGGTACACGTCCCTGCCCTCCGCGTCGATGAAGGCGCCCGCGGTCCCGCTGCAATCGGACGCCCCCTGGCCGCTCCCCTGCACCTCGTAGAGGTCCCGCCCCGACAGGTCGAACAAGAGGCCGGCGCCGCTGAGGCCGCCATCGGAATCGAGGGCAACGCCCATGGGCAGACCGGCGCCAATCGGGAATGGGATGCAGACGCGTGGAGTAGGCCCAATAATCGGAAAATTGATTGTGAAGTTGCAGACAAGTTGACCGTTAGGAGGTTGCTGGACGCCGCCAAAACTTTCGTCGGGGTTGCCAGCACTGAGGCTGACGACGACACCGGCACCGTATCCCTGTGCTTCGTCGGCGGCGCGGTAACTGTCGTGGCCCCCAAGGTCCAGCAGAAAGCCATAGGTGCCGGGACCTACCGCGGCGCCTTGCACGTGGGTGGCGTCCGGAGCCGCGTAGACATCGTCGCCGGACACGTCCACCAGGATGCCGATTCCGCCACCCTGTCCGGCACCGTGGCTGACGGCGGCCGAGCCGGAGGTCGGCGTGACGGCATAGGTGTCGTCGCCGCCCGCGTCGTGCAGGATGCCGACGCCGCCGTTTGCGCCGCTTCCCTGGCTGGACGGGCCGGCTTCGTAGCGGTCGTCGCCGGAGCCGGTCCACAAGATGCCGACGCTGTTGGAACCGAGGGCGGTGCCTTGGGCCGCATAGGCGTCGGAGGCGATGTATTGGTTGTCCCCTCCCTCGTCCATGAGGATTCCGTACCCCGAGATCACGGGCGGGCTTGCGACTTCGTTGAGCAAGTAATCTTCCTGGTTGGGGTGGCGCCTCGACAAGGCGGCCCCTTGCACCAGGCCGGGACCGTCAGAGATGTAGATGTCGTCCCCCTCCCCGAAGGTGGCCAGCAGTCCAATACCACCTTGTCCGCCCGCCCCCTGGGCCAGGCCGCCCTCAGGAACGTTCGCCTCGAACCGGTTGGTGGCATCCCAGGTGATCAAGGCCCCCACGGCGCCCATTGTGGCTGCTCCCTGGGTCACGGCGAGGTTGTAAGTCACCCCCGCGCTGAGAAACCCGAGGAATCCGGTGGTCATCGGCGGGGCGCTGTCGAACGAATTGTGGCCCCCCGCGTCGGCGAGGATCGCGATGCCGCGGGTCGCAGCGCCGAGGCTGGGGTCGCCCGTCGTCGGGACATAGGCATCGTTGCCGTCACCCACGTCCAACACGAGCGTCACTTGGGGATTATGAAAGGCAGGCTTGCTTCCGCCCACTCCAGTGAACTTGTACGTGTCGTTGCCCCCGAGATCGACCAAGAACCCGTAATTCTTGTCCGCATAGGTGCTGTCGCCTCGGCCACCGATGGCAAAGCCTCGCAGATTTGCCTCACTGGTCGCCAACAAAGGCTGCCCGGTGGAGATGATGATGCCCACCCACGGGTGACCCTCGTCCAGGCCCGTGGCCCGGGTCCCGTTCTCCGTCGCGTTGCCGGAATCCGCAAGAGCGTTCTGGGCCCGTTCTGGCGTCCCCCAGACCGTCCCGGGGTGGCTTTCCGCATCTCTTGGTTCGGTCATGAAGATGGCCTCCACCAAGTTGGACGCTCCGTCCCCGTCCGGGTCTTCGGGACCGAACTGGTAGGTGGGGTTGTCCATGAAAGCATAGTTGGGTTGCCCGGGGGTCGGCGTGCGGATCTGGTTGTTCTTCAGGTCGCTGATGTCTTGGTATCCCAACGAGGTATTGAGGACCGTGTACACATCGAAGTCCGGGCCCAGGTCCATGAACAGCGCGCTGGCTACTCCGACGGGGAACGCTGCCCTGCCCTGGCGCTCGAACGCCTCCTCCAGATTCGTGGAAGTCGTCAAGGGTTTCGTGTTGTTGTACCGGTCCGCGCCTGCCCCGTCGAACAGCAGCGCGTTGCGCAAGGATGCAGTGCCGCCGCCGCATAGCCCCCCAGCTATAGCCTGGGTGTCGAACGTGTAGGTGTCGTCGCCCACTAGGTCTATGAGCCCCGCCGTGCCTGCGTCCCGGACACTCCCCTGCGAGTTTGTCTTCGAGGTGTAGACATCATTGCCGGCGAGGTCGATGAGCCAGGCCGCCCCACCGACCAAATTGAAAAAGGTGCAAGTGCCCCACACATGCACGAACGCCGACCCCTGGCTCCTGTCGCGGGCCGCGTAGGTGTCGCTGCCTTGCAGATCCAGAAGCATGGAGACCGGGGGGGAGGTCTTCCCAGCCCTCAGATGGTTCGCTGCGTTACCAGGGGTGGCCGCCGCAACGTCCGTCGCGCTGCCTTCGAAAACGATAACAGGTTCCGGCTGACCAGTGTCGAAGTCCTGCCCCGCGACGGCCCCCTGCGTACGGTCCATGTCCGGCGTGTCGTAGTGGTCGTTGCCACCCACGTCCAAGGCGTAGCTGCCGACGCCGGTGAAGAATAGGTCGCCTTGCTCTTCTTCCAAGCCCGGCTGCGCCTTGATGCAGAAGTCGCCGGGCCCCGCCACCTCGCTGCGGTACGTGGTGTTGCCGCCCAGGTCGATGAGGATGTGCGCTCGCTCCGCGATGGTCTTGTTCTGCGCGCCACCGATCAGAAGGAGGTGGACCGGCTCGTCCTCTTGGCAGATCCTGTCCGCATATGGTCCGTAGCGGTCGTAGTGGCGGAACACGGGAGACGCAAAGACGATGTCTTCGAACTCCAGCGTCTGCAGAAGGCTCGCCACCGTCTGGTCGATGAAGCCGGGGATCTCCTCGACGCCCGGCGGGTTGGTGATCAAGTCAATGAGCAGGTCCACCACGTTGCCCAGGCTTGCGACGCCGGGCTCGTCGCCCGGGTCCTGGGGATCGCTGCCCGCAACGAGCTCCACCAGGTTGGGCCAACCGTCCTCGTCGTCGTTGTCCAGCGTCGAGTCGATGCCGAACCCCACCGCAGTCGCGGTGCCCGGAAGTGCTCCGGAGGAGCTGCCCAGGACCCAAAGGGCATCGTCCTGGCGCAGGTCGCGGGGGTTGTCCGCGTGCGTGCGCAAGAGGATCATTTCGTCGGGGAGGTCGTTGGAGTACAGCGTTCCCCGGCCGCCCATGTCCACAAGACCCGCCACCGAACCCACCGCACCGTTGGCGACCCCGCCCTGGAACCGATTGTCGTTGCGGACGGTGTCGTACGTGGCGCGGCCCTGCTCGTTGATAAGGAGCCCCAGGGAGCCGCCCCCGACGACGTGGCCTTGGCCGCCGTCGGCCTTGAAGTCGTCGTCTCCCGGCCCCAGGTCCAGCAGGATGCCCGTGCTGCCCGAGCCGGACGTGTGCAGCTGCAGCGCCGACGTGAAGTCGTTTATGTCTGCAAAAGCGAACGGGGTGGAGAACCCATTTCCCCCGACGTGGCCTTGGCCGAACGCCCGGGGGGCATGGTATCGGTCCTGGCCCCTGCCGTCCACGAGGACCCCCATGCCGCCGTTGGCCCCGAAGCCCTGGGCACCGTGGCCTGAGGCCGCGGGGTCGCCGACGTGCTCGTAGTGGTCGTTGCCGTCCAGGTCCCACAGGATGCCAAGAGTGCCCCGGCCCACGGCCGTCCCGTGTGCATGGAGTTGTTCCGACCTGTAGTGGTCGTCGCCCGCGACGTCGATGACGATGCTGGTGGGCCGCGACCCCGCGAAGGCCGATCCGGCCGCCACTTCGTATACGTCGTCGCCGCCCAAGTCGATGATGAGCCGTGGCACCGTCGTGTAGGTCAGACTGCCCGTTCCGGAGTTGCCGATGGTGGTCTCCCCGAAGCCGGTGATGAGGATCCCGTCGGCCTCTGGCGTGTAGAACCAGACATCGTCGTCGCAACGGCTGAGGGGGGACTGGGTGGGGCAGGCGGATGGAAGGGGCAGCGGTTGCGCGCTGGCGGTGCCGATGATCTGGAATCCCTTGATGAACCCGATGGCCTTGGCCCACCCGGAACTGTCCTTCTTCGCAGCCTCGTCTTGGTTCAGGAGGTCTTGCGCGTTGACGCGGGGGTCCTGCAATGTGGCGACGGCGGCCTCGACCGTAGCCAGGGCGGCGACCTGGGCCTCAAGCAATGGTGTGGACCACTTCTGGGCGGATGCGGTGGCCTGCGCCCACTCGGTGACCAGTCGGGCCTCGTCGGCGCTCCACTGCGGTCGGGAGACGAGTTCGAGGACGTGGGGGGTCTGTTGCAAAGCGTCGCGATGCGCAGGAGATAGGGAATCCTCGGCTGCTTTCTGCGTGGCGGCCAGCGCCTCCGTGGCGACCAGGAGGGTCGCAGCCGCCACCGCCACGTTCGCCGGCAACGACGCAGTGGCCTGTGCCGCGGATACGGGGTCCAGGCCGTGCTGTTCCAGCAGCGTCACCAAGGTCGGGGAGACCGGAGGTTGCGGGGGGCGCGGCAGCCCATATGCTTCTGACACCATCCTGGAGGGAGTGGCGGTTGCCGGGGAGAGCGCCTGCTCAACGATGCCGGCCAGATGCGTGACCGGAAGGTCTGCCCCACCCTTGGCGTCCATCGCCAGGAGGGCCCCCCAGGCGCGCAGGACAGGCTCTGCGTCCCGTGTGGCCTGCAAAAGCAGCAGCGAGTGGACCGTCGCATCCCCGGACTCGATGCCAACGCGCCGGGCGGTGACGATGGAAGCCACGGCGTCGGCAAGGCTCGGCGGCAGGTCCACCGGGGGCAGGTCGATCCTGTCGGCGGGGACGCCGAGGGCTGTAGCCAATCCTGCCAGGGCGTCTGGCAGGCCCTCCTTGGGCACAGGGGGGAGAACAATCGGGGTCTCCCGGCCGGGACCTGTGGTGGCGGCGACGAGCCGGTGCAGCAGATCAAAGGCAGCCACGCCGTCGCCGGTCCCTGCGTCGGACGAGCGCGGCACAGTTGCGGCAGGCGCACCGACCTGCGCCTGTGAGAGGGACACCGGGGCCGATGCCTGCCTGGGCGGGAGGGCCAATGTATCCTTGACCTCCTCGATGGTCCGGACCAGCAGGTCGGCGGCGCGCAGATTGTCCACATTGACTCGCGCAGCAAGATCCTGCTGCACTACGTTTACCAGGTCCGCCTGTGTGCGGGTGGGATCCTCTTCGAACCACGCGGCCACGGCGTCGGGGTCTTCCTGGAGAAGGAGGCGTTCGACCGGCTCCAGGTCCGCGAGGGCCTGCTGCACGATTTGGCTGGCTTCGGTGTACGCCAGGACGAGCTGGGCAAGGGCTCGCTCTGCCTCGGGCACCAGCAGCAGCGAATCGACCTGGCCGCGCAGGATCATCAAGTCCCCCAGGTCAATCCCCGCGAATCCAGCGTAGGCCTGCAACGCGGCCAGCAAGGGTTCCGGGCCCTCGGGGGGTTCCGGAATTGGCAGGCGTTCCATCTCGGGACCCATCACCCGTCCGAATAGACCCGCCGCATCCTTGGGGGGCCCTTTGAGTTGCGGGTGGCCATCGCCGGACTCGAACAACCAGTCGGCGGCTGGTCCCATGGCCGTTCGTGGGTCGAGGGGTTCGGGGAACGAGGCCCACAGTGCATCCAGCGCGGCCGCCGTTTCCATGGCGTCGGAGGGATTGGACCCCGCTGGCAGCAGTCCCTCAGTTGCGGGTTTGATGGATGGCAGAATGGGCAAAAAGATCGATGTCAGCACCAGGGTCAGGACGACGGCGAGGGTGACAACCGAGTGCGGACCGACCCGCTTGCGTCTGGCACGACCGGATCCGCGGGGCGCCTGCTGCTGCGTGGCAATCCACCTCGCCAAGGCTGCGGGAACGGCGAGGGCGAGGAGAACAAGCGCGCCGGGCGCCGGGATGCTCTGCTTCCCGGACCCTTCGTTCGTGGCCATGACCTGTTCCTGCGCGCTTCGCAGGGACACGTTGTGGGTCAGTTCGGATCTGGCCCCGGCGTTGTTTTGTGCCTGGATGATGAGGGTCAAGGGCCCGGCGGGTGCCCCCCGGAGGTCGAAGGTGGTGGAGCCGTTCCCGTCAAGTTCCAGGTCCTTCACGATGCCCTCGCCGGCACTGGGGCCGATGATGCGAAGGGACACGGACGCGATGGGGCGCTCGTCTTTGACGTGGATCTCGAAGACGTGATTGGCATCCACCTCCACCACGGGGTCGCCGACGAAGTGGATTGTCGGCGCGGGGAGGGCTGAAGCGTTGACTGGCGGCAAGGGCAACGTGGTGACATGGCCGGAAGTGTCCTGGGCGAAGAGCCAGATGACGTGTTTCCCGCTGGTGCTGAACGTGACGGCTCCGACCCATTGGCCGGCCGTTGCCCCCGGAGCCATGTCGTGCAGGACGGACTCCCCGGCAGGATTGGCGTGCGACCAGGCGACGCGGGCCACGGCGGAATCGTCGTCGGCCTCGACGAGGAGGGGCAACGGCTCGCCGAGCGTCCAGACCGAGGGCATGGGTCTGGACAGGTTCAGGGTGGGGGGGCGGGTGTCGTTGATGAGCGTGGTGATGTTCGCCCTCCAGACCAGGTCGTTGCGGCCTGCGATGGTCGCCGTCAAGTTTGCCTGCACCGAAGAGGTCGCCCCGGCTGGCAGCGGGAGGTGGTGTTCGAATGGCACCGAGCGGTTCTCCCCCGGAGCGAGGGTCACGCCCATGTCGTCAAGGAGGATCGAAGCAGCGCCGTGGCCTGCCGTCATGGCCAGCACAAGGGTCTCTTCGGCGTTGCCGTCGTTGCGGATGGAGATCACCCGTTCCGGCGTCCGGTAGCCGACGGCCTCCCCGGGCGCACCTTCGAGACCCTCGGGAACAATTATCGTGAAGGCCGGATCATGGACCAGAATGGAATGGAACATGCCCTGCTTGGCGATGCCCGTGTCGGGTGCGTCCCAATTTGCATCGATGTGGGCGGCCCCCGGATGATGCAGGGGTCCAAGTGGGAACCTCAGGACTGCGGCTTGTCCAGGTTGGACGATCGGGGCGGGTAGGCTCAACTCCTCCCTCCACGTTCCAGTTCCCTCAAGCTGCAAGGTCACGGTCGCATCCCCTGGAGTAGCTCGGTCCCCGTGGTTGACCAAACGCACGGTGAGATTGATGGAATCGCCCACGTAGGGATTGCTGGGCCAGTCGGCTGCTGGCTCCAGTCGGATTGCCGGACCATGGATGCGTAGGGGGACCTCCAAGACAGAAGAGTGCTTTTCCAGCACTGCATCCCGCGCAGACTGGTAGTGGACCCGCAGCGTCGAGGTGGACCCCTTGTTCACGCTGGCCAGGGCATCGACCTGGACCGTGACGAACACGCTCTCGCCCGCGTTCAAGGCAATGCGGGACCGGTCCGGTGCAGCGGTCCATCCCGGATCCGACGGGGAGGCATCCACCAGATATGTGTCGCTGGTCGCCCCGTGGTTGGTCAGAACCAAGCGGACCGCGAGCCCGCTTCCTGGGTCCAGGTCCAGTGGCACGCTGTCGAGGCGTGCCAGGGTAGCCAGCGAGCCGGGCGGCAGAGGCTCTGGGGAAGACGCGAAGGTGGGGGTCACAGCCTCGAGGGACCGGCCGTACCCGGTCGCAGCCTCGATGGCGTACTGCGCGGCGAACGGATCGTCTTCGCCAGTGAACCGGTAGTGGACGAAGAGCGGCGTTGCGTTCGATGAGTGGGCTAGGACGATGATCTGCGTGGATTCCAGGCTCCCGTTCAGGCGGGCTGCGTCCCCGAGCCCCTTGAGTGTCAAATCCACGGTCTCCGCCGTGTTGCCGTGATTGACCAGACGCACACGGACAAAACGGGTCTCCTCGGAGCGGATCTCTTGAGCCCCTCCCACGACATCCATGGCGATTTGATGCGTCGGGATGGACATGGCATGGGAGTCCACGTTGTTGCCAGCGCCCCCGTCGGGCCCTGCGGGCCGGATGGTCACTCGGACCGCACCCAGGCCGTGCTGACCGTCCTTGAGTAGCCACGTAAGACCATCCACCCTGAAGGCGCCGTCGTCGAGGGGCCCCCCGACGCCGAAGGAGGCAGACTCGTTGTCTGCGCCGTTGAGCCAAGTGGCCTGACCATTTTTGACCCAATGATAGTCGAGTCGGTATCCGGATGAGGGGGCAGTGCCGTTGTTCAATACCTTGACGCGCACCTCCATCGCCCCCGTGGGCGCGCCGTGGATCCACGCCGGCTCCGGACCGACCACGTCGATCCACTCCACTTGCAGGTCCGCCACGGCAACACTTGGGACCTGTGCCGCCACCGTCAGTCCCACTCCTGCAAGGATTATGACGGCGACAAGGGAGACGGCCCTCCCGTCGCTCTGTTTCAAATGTCCACCCCCCCGGAGCCGGTCGCAAGGTTGGAGGTTCCTTCGCGCGTGGAATCCTCGCGGGGACCCTGATGGATCCAGGTTCGCACGCTGCCAAAAAGGACCAATGTGGTGGCCAGGACAACGAGCGGGGCAAGTGGCGTCAGGGCGCCCTGGAGTTCGTATGCGGCATGGATGCGCGACGGGAGAAGCCACGCGTAAGTCCACGGGACTGCCAGAAGGACCGCAGAAGCGACCGCGAACGGGAGGTACCGGATCATCCGTTTCCCGCGCCCGGGCATCGCCTGGCCACGGACCGTGGGCGCGACCATCGTCTCATCCTGGAAGAAGACATGCAGCGAGACCACCACGACCAGGGCCACGAACCAGTCTGGTGCCATGCCCAGCCACGCGTCGGCGGTGGTGGGGGTGAGCAGGACAGCCAGACTGCCGACCAGTACGCCCGGCCGCATGGCAGGGGATGCGCGCTTGGGCCACACCGTCACGAACACGGCCATCGCAAGGACAGCCAGGCCCATGGCCAACGTGATGTAGGTCCAAGGGGAGCTCGCTGCGGGGACCCGCGTCAGCACAAGCAACGTCAATGAGGTCCCCAAAGCGGTGAGTCGGGTAGGACGCGTCGCCATCAGAGTATCCCCCGTTGCAAGGCCGCGGACAAGGGCTTGTCAGCGACCAGCGGAACAACCGGGATTCCCAGACCCCGGATGTCGCTCATCATCTGCTTGTGCTCTGCTTGCAGACGGTGGGCGTTTGGCTCCCCCGGTCCATCACTGATGGATTCTGGCACTGTTCCGATGGGGGCGGCGAGGACCGTGGGCAGGACGCCGCGTTGGCGCAGATCCCGCATGGCGTCAAGAATGGACGGGTCCCCTTCGAGACCAGAGACAAGGATGAACGGCGTGCGTGCCTTGAGGGAAGGCAGGACGTCTACCAGTGCGGTGCGCAACGGCGTGGACCCGGCAGGCTCCAAGCGTGCCAAGGCCTCGTACAATGTGTGGATCTGCTGCTGGCCCCCCCCAGATGCCAGTTCATGCACGCCGTCGCCGTAAGCGAAGACGCGAACGCGGTCCCTGGCCTGGACGGCACCCGTGGCGACGCTCAAGGATGCACGGCACGCCTCGTTGAGGGGGTTGTTGCGCAGCGGTCCAGCTCCACTGAGGGCCCTGGCATCGATGAAGATGGTGATGGTGGACATGCTCTCATGCACGCGTTGGTTGACGACGAAGTCCTTGGAGCGGGCGCTGGCCTTCCAGTTGATGCTGCGGATTGAGTCCCCGGACTGGTAGTCCCGCAGGGCATGGAATTCGGATCCGTCCCCGGCCCGGTTGACCAAGTGGGGCCCCAGGGTCAGCGCAGAGAGCTTGCTCTTGAACGGGATGCGGTTGAGGGGTTCATGACGCGGTGGCACGAGAATCTCAATGCTTTCGAGGGCACACGTCTCGACGGAGCGCAGGCGGAACGGGTCGCTACTGCGCACGAGCAGGGGACCGACCTCGTACGGTCCACGAAGGGCTGGACGAACCTCGTACCGGGTTTGGCAGGGGGTTTTGGAGCCGAGGGTGGTCTGGAACCAGTTGGATCCCTGAGCCAGGGCGAACTCAGGGGGCAGGCCATCCAGGACCTCCACATCTCCCCCGCGATGGCCATCGGCCATGACGGCCAGATCGATGTGGAATGGAGACTCTTCCATGACCCTGGTCAGGGACGCGCGGCGCTGGGCCGTGGCATGCAACGGGCGGGCCCACACGGCAAGCGCCCCCGCAAGAAGAAGAAGCGCCGCCGCGTAGGTCGCTTGCCTGCTCCCCACCATGATCCCCAGGACTAGGAGGGCGAGCCCGCCGAATACGGCGCTGCGTCCCCGTAGCGTCCAGTGGACGGATTGTCCTGTGTGTGCGGCGGCTGCTTGGGACCGGGGAGCTTGGCCCACGGTTGTTAGCTCGGTGCGCCGGACGAACCGGTCCACATGGAAGACGTGGGCCCCCCAGTGGCTGCGCGTGGCGATGATGCCTCCGAGGACCGCAGTGGCCACGACGACAGTCCCAATCAGGTACCACCCCGGGCCGCGGGACAGCGCAGCGACAAGGGCGGCGGTCGCCAGCAGCCAAGGGTCGCTGCTGGGTTCGCGGCTCTCGTCCACCACGACGCGGCCCCCCTGCGGCAGAAGCGCAGCCAGGAGGGATTGACGGAAATCGCGGTTGTCGGCCTGGTCAGCGCCAGCCTCCAGGAAGGGGGTGGTATCGGCGACGGCCACCAGTCTTCCGCCGCGCAGGCCGATCTCCACCACAACGGCCAACGGGAACGGTCCCAGGGGGTCGCCTGCATCGATGAGGCCATTGCCGTCCCGATCAAGGAAGCTGGTCTCGGCGGTGGTTGCCAGGACTTCGTATGTCAGGCCAGGGGCGGCCCGCAGGGCGGTCGGGGTGTCCACCCATAGGTCGAATGAGCGACCATCGATTGTGGCCGTTGCCTGGACCGCGTCGGCGTCATCGACGATGCGTACGCGCTCGAAAGTAATCCCCAATCCCGAGGTGATGCTGTTGGCCCGCCCGAAGTCGTCGGCCACTAGGAGTTGTCCACCATCTCTCAGGAAACGATGAATCGATTGAACCTCAGCCGCATCGTATGGCCGTGATGGCCCCATGACCACAAGGAGGGTCCTGGCAGGGTCGTGGTCGGGGTCGGTGGTCAAAGCCAGGGGGCCGGAAAGCAGGCGAAGGGTCTCCATGCCCTGCAGGTTCGCGTCCTGTACCAAGGGACCTGTGCCCGTCCCGTTCTCTGCGAAACCAGATTCCGGCTCGTCGGTCAGCACTGATGCGATGGCACCTGCTGCCACGACGGTGAACGCTGCCACGGCAACGACGATGCGGAGTCGGGACGAGTTCATGCGGTCCTCCCAGCAGTCGGTGTGCGCTGCCACCACGTGAGCCCTGCATCCGCTCGCAGGGCCTGCTCGATCTTCTTGAGTGCGTCAAGGGCGTGGCCCCGGTGCCCTGGGCCGATGGGTTCTGCGGCATATCTGGTAATCTCGAACAGGTCCATGAGCCGACCCAGGTCCGGCCAAGCCGTGGTAGGCACGTGCGGCATGATTGCGGCCTGGAGGAGGCGAGGAGTCTGCGCGTCGCGATCCATGAACCCGCTTCCGATGGCTGCATCCTGGAGGGCCCGGTATGCTTCCAAAATCTTTTGTGCGTGGGGCCCGCGGGTGGTGATGATGCGGCGTGCCTGACGCATGATGGGCGCCAGCGGGCTGCGCCGCGAGCGGTAGACGAGCATGGCAAGGGCAGCCGAGGTGACGAAGACTGCGGCCATGATCCATGACATCCAGCGGACCGCGGTCTCGACAGCCGACACGGGCATCACAGGGTGGAGTGCATCGGCCGCGTGGGCCGGACTCAACTGGTCACCGCCCTCGAAGCGGGCGGAGATGCGTGTTCCCCCCAGGGGTTGTTCGAGGCTGAACGCCGTCACCCCGGTCTTGTCGGTCGTTCCTTGCAAGCCACCCTGCAATCCCTCAATCTGGAGGTAAACCGAAGCGAACGCGACGGCTTCGCCGTTGCTCGTGAGCGTGACATATACCGTCGCCACCTGGCCCGGCAGGCTCGGCTGTGCCGAGAGCGACAACACCACGGCCCGCCTGATGCTTGCGTGGTGTTCGGTCGTTGCGGGGGCGTAGTCGTCACTCCCCCGGTATTCTACGGTGAAGATCCTTGGTCCAGGTTGCTCGCCGTCCGGCACCAGAACGGAGATTCGTGCCACGCCTCCGGATACTTTGGCTGAACCGGCGACAAAGGCGCCAAGGGTGATGTTCACGAGCCCATCATCGACTGCTGCGCCGTCGAGGCCGTGGACGTGGACCGTGGCGATGGCCGCCCGACCTGTCACGATGACCGGAGGGGCGTTGACGGCCAACGTTGTGGGGGTGCGGATCGTCAAGGTGGTCGTGTTGGTCATGGGACCGTAGATTTCGTTGCCGGCGAAGGACGCTGTGACGTGCACACGCCTGGGGGCGCTGGTCCGGTCCGCATTGTCCAGGGCCTGGAATCTTCCGGCGGGGTCTGTGGTGACAACGTGGGGACCCCCCGGATCCACGGCCAACGTCACCGCTGTGTTGGCAAGTGGCTCCCGTGTCCCCGCGTCCCGCAGGATTCCAAGTGGGATCGGTCGCCCAGCCTCGAACACCCCTTGCGGGAGGTGAAGTTCGACCCGGGTGTTCACGGACCACATGGCCATCGTGGTGGGCGAGGGGGACACCCCGCCGTCGCGGCTGCCAGCGTAATTGCCCCGGACGGTGACGGGGCCCAGGGCATCATCAGCGTGCCCGTCGCGGCGGAAAATGCCCTGTCCAGACGCGTCGGTGATTACCTGTACGGGATCCTCGTTGCCCCACGTGATCTGGACGGGGGCACCCTTGACGGGATCTCCACCATGGGTGACCAGCTTAATTGGGAGATTCAGGGACGCTCCCCGGGCCAGTGAGCCGGCTGGGATGGTGATGCTGCTGTCGGCAAGTACGGCACGCTCCACGCGGTGGGGGACTGGGGGGGCGTGCAGACGGTCGCCGGCGAAGGAGATCGTCTGGAGCACGGGACGGACCGGAAGATCCCCGGGCAACGTCACCAGGAACCGTCCGGCGTCGTCCGTTGTGGAGGTGCGCTCGGTGTTGTGGAGTCGGAGCGTGATGTTGGCGCCGGCGACCGGACGTGCGTCCTGGTCGCGGAGGCGCCCGGAGACCTCTACCGGGTCTCCTTGGGAAATGTCGCCCTTCTGGATGTCCCAGAACCGGGGGAGGCTGCGGACGGTGATTTCCCGAGAGATTTGGGCTGTCCGGGTGCTTTCACCCTGGGAGACCTGGGCCAGCAGCGGGTACTCGCCGTTTGCGAATTCCGCAGGAACGAAGACGCGGCCGTGGAAGGTGCCCCCGGGGCCCGTGGCGGTCACGGCGCTGGGCACCAGATCGTGGGCACCGACGAGTTTGAGGTTCACTGCAAGGTTCGGCACTCCCTGGCCAGAGTGGACGAGGTACACCTGGCCCTGAACATCAATCACCTGTCCAGCATCGACGCGCTCGGAGACCGAGGTGAACCTGATGTCGATTGGGTTGAGCAGCTGAATCGTCTTGTTCGCATTGGCCGGGTCGACGAACTTCAGGTCCGTGGCGGACGGGTGGGAAGTGGCAACGAGTTTTTGCAGACCGGCAGCCTCGTGCGGGGGTTTCAGGGAGACCTCGCCGCGTCCCTGGAGGTCGGGTTTCGGGGGGGTCAAGGTCTGGCCCAACCACTCGAACCGAACATCATCTCGCAGCGGGGTACCGCTGCTGTCAAGAAGCTGGTACTGGACCTTGAAGGACGGGCCGGTCGGTGTGGTATCGGGAGCGGTGAGTTCCAGGATGGATCCAGACTTGACGGTGACAGACAACTGGTCGTTCGTGGCGGATGCCAGGGCGGGACGGTAGCCGGTGTAGGGAGGTGATGCGTAGGTCTGCACGATCAGTTCACGCTGCCCAGGAATCACATTGGCCGGCTTGGGGGGCCATTCGACAGTTCCAGACGTGCGGCCGCGCAGAACGACGGGGACGTCCGGGGGAAGTTCTACACGTTGCTGCTTTGACACATTGAAGGAAAACAGGAAGCGACCCTCGTCGTCCGTGAAGCCGGCCCCGAAGACCTGGGGGGGGCTGCCGAGGCGCACCTCCACCGTGACCCCGGGGAACCCGTTCCCGTTGTCAGGCGAAGAAGTGTCGCAGACGATGACGCGACCCGTCAGATCCATGGGCACGCCTTTGAACAGGGATGTCGCCGGCGCACCGTCCCCGTCCAGCATCGCCAGGCCCGTCAGACAGACCTCGACCTGCGATGGAGCGGCGCTTGGGCGGCTGAAGGAGATGCCACCCGCACCCTCCGTCTTGGGGTACAGGTAGGATTGGGCAAGAAGCCGTGCAACGATGGGGTGCAGGGTCTCGTCGGTCGGATGGATGTTCGCCGGGTCTGGCAGACTGAATCTTTCAATCAGGTCGCTGGGATACGTATCCCAGAGGATAGGCGGCCATGCGTTGAGTGAATTGGCAAACGGCATCGGGTCCTCATAGGGGTCACCGTTGCTGTCCACATCACGAAGCCCATCGTTGTCCAAATCAGGGTCGGACAGCATGGCCTGTAACTCTTCGGTCCCATCCGCACCCACGCCGCCCCACCACGGACCATGCACGGCCTGGTTCCACCAGGTGGGCATGCGGGCGGAGTATTGGGCGCGGTAGTCCTGGCCAGGATCCTTGGCGTCACGGCCTTGGAGCCAGCCCGACGGGACGCCCGTGCCGCTGTCGTCCGGGTTGAGGGGGGACGTGAAGATGTCTTCATCTGCCTCTCCAAAGAAAGTGTACTTGCCCGAACTGCCCTGGTAGGGTACGCCGAGGTCCAGGAAGAAGCGGATCCAAGGGTCGTCTGGGTCGCCGGCTTGCAACACCACCGAGTCGCCGTCGAGGAGCCCGTCACCGTCCGCGTCCGGGTGTTTGTGGTTCGTGCGCACGATCCCCCCATGTCCCCCGTGGAGATAGCCGACGATCTCCCGGCTGTCGGGAACGCCGTCGCCGTCGCTGTCTGTATCCCCTGCAAGGTCGCCCGCGTCGCTCGGGTCCAACGGATCAAGACCGGTCTCGACCTCGTAACCGTCGCTGAGGCCATCCATGTCCGTGTCCTTGCACAGTGGGTTGGTGCCGTGGAGATACTCCTGACGAATGGTCAGGCCGCTGTCGGTGGGCAAGGTGTCCGTAGCAGCGTAATGGACGAGGGGGTCTAGGCCGATTCCGGCCACGCACCGGCTTTCTGCCGGCGTGCCCGGGGCAAGCTGTGAATAGAAAAGTGACCACCAGTCCGGGATGCCGTCGCCGGAGGTGTCCTCCAAGTAGGGGTTGGTGCCCGCGTCGTGGATCTCTTTGAACCCCATCTCAATCGTCCCGTTGACCCTATACACGGTCCGTTCTGAGAGGTCGCCATCGAGACCCGGGACCTGGATGTTCGCGTAGGTCTCGTTGAGTTTTTCGCCATGCCTCTTCTCCATCTCGTCGCGCCCGTCAAGGGAGAGGACGAAACGCTGGTACGTGTTCGTCGAGAGGATGAAGCCAGACTGGTCATCCCCAGTGCGCGGCCGCAGTTCCGGAAGCACCCATCCTGCGCCGATGGGCGGATGGTACAGGCCCAACTGGTCTTGGCCGAGGCCGGCGTAGACCGTGCTCCAGAACACCTTCCATGCGTCGCCAAGTCCGTCACGATCGCTGGCGTTGAGGTTGGGATTCGTCTCTTGCTGCCACTCAAGCAGGTTCGGGAAGAGATAGGGTGTGCGCCTGGCCACGGTGGCTCCACCACCCTCCCTGACGAAGGAGACCCATTCGATGCTGTCCACGTCGGGGTCTTCCTCGGCATCGGAGACGCCGTTGTTGTTGCTGTCCCACAGGCTCGGGTCAAGGTTGTAGTACGTGGGGCCCCCGTCGGACCTGGCCTCGCCGTGCTTGACCTCCCATCCATCGGGGAGCTTGTCTCCGTCCGTGTCAGGATTCAGGGGATCGGTGAAGGGGCGGGGCGGAGGGCCCTCGCCGAACGGGGAGTGGATGTACAGCGAGGGGTCCACCTCCCAACCGTTGAGGAGGACGTCGCCGTCGATGTCGGGATCACGGATGTTGGGGATGGGATTGCCGGCTGGGTCTTTGCGTCCGTTGAGGTTGCCGCCAGGGCCAAAGAGTTGAGCCAGGCCGTTGGGGCCCAGCGCCTCAGCGCAGGCAGCGCCCCCCTCGACCGAGGTCCCCAGCATTGCCTCGGCGCCAGGCGTCTGGCAAGCCCAGGCTGTCACTTCACGGGCGCGCCCTGGCTCTCCCGGGTAATCGTACGTGAAGTCGCCCGTCAAGTACTGTCGGCTCCGGGATTCGAGCATCTCCAGACGGACGCCATCGCGCAGGAAATCCTCCGCGCTGTCGGCGCGCAGCGGGTCCAATCCGAACTCGTTGGACAACTCGACGGCGTCCGGGATGCCGTCCATATCCGTGTCGCGGCGGGCTGGGTCCGTTCCGTGGTCCAAGACCTCCTCGAAGTCGGTGAGGCCGTCGCCGTCCGTGTCCGCGGTGGTGGGATCGCTCACCGTGTGCAGAAATTGCACGAGGGCGTTGTGACCCACGTCGGTTGCCACGGCGATGTAATAGCCGCGGATCTCCACCGAGTCCGGCAGGCCGTCGCCGTCGGTGTCCGTCTTGGTGGGGTCGGTACCGCCCCACCACGGACCCTGCATGGCTTCATTCCAGCCGGTGGGGCGACCGTGCCGGTACTCGTTGAGGACCGTGAGGTCGACGTGGGGCAGCTCCGGCATCTCGTCGGGAGGGAGCGTGCGGACCAACCAGGGGCCATCGGCGTGGTCCCGGGAGGACTGGGTAGGCCGATTGGGGACGCCCGCGTCGAGGGGGTCCAATCCGTACCGCAGCAGCCAACCGTCCGGGATGAGACCGTCCGTAGAGGAGGATTTGGTGGGGTCAAGTCCCCGGCCCGCCCGGCACGCGGCGTCACCGAAGCGGTCCTTGCTCCACTGGAACTTCTGTAGCGTCGTGGCGCCAGAGTGCGCCAGGTCCTGGTAGCTGTTGGCGGGGTCGTTGGGGTCGAGGCCGTGCGCCACGAGGTAGCCGTCGCAGACGCCGCTTTGTGCCGTGCTGAAGCGGCTGGGATCGGTGGAGAGGAATCTTGGGGGATTGCCTTTCGGATTGGTGGGGCCGTCGATCTCTTCGCGATCCGCTAGGCCGTCACCGTCCGAGTCCAGCTTGGTGGTGTCCGTGTTGTGCTGGAATGCCTCCCGCACGCTCAGGCCGTCCGGTCCCGCCAGCCGCTTGGTGCTGACGTTGCCATCCAGGGGGTCGAGTCCGTAGTGGATGAGCCAGCCGTCGGGGACGCCATCGCCGCTGTTGTCCCAGCGGGTCGGGTCGATGCCGTTGTCGAAGGGGCCCGTGGTGGCTTCGTCCCAGTCGGTGGGCCGGCCCCAGGAGTAGATGTCCCACAGGGTGGGCGTGAAGCGCGCCGGCCATTGGTTGGCATAGGTGGATGGCAAGTCGCCTGCGGGCGGGTGGGCGGCGGGTCGGGTCGCGATGGAGGGATCCAGAAGATCATGGCCATGCCGGAACAGCCAACCGTCGGGCAGCGGAGAACCACTGGTGTTCCACTTGAGCGAATTCGATCCTGTGACGAAGTTCTCCACGGCATCCGGGATTCCGTCGAGATCTGTGTCGAGGGTGCCCGATGCGCTCATGCTTGCCAGCGTTTCCAGCCCGTCGCTCGTCAATGTGCCACTGGGCCGTGGCTCGGAAAAATCGTGGAACGACAACGCCGCAAGGGCAGACACCGACACAAGAAGACAAACGATGGCAATCGTGATGGCTGGCATCGGCGAGAGGCCACGCAAATTGGCCATAAGCCTGCGGGCCATCCGATTCATCGGGGCGTTAGCATCACCCATCGCCACAGAACATGACCATGGAGGTCCTATTGAAGACCGTTTTAGTTATGGCGTGGCCGGAGCTATATAGCGTCAAACTTCCGGTGACGTTCCCAGGAGGGGCATCCACCCGCTTTTCCCCATATCCCTCGGGAGTGGAGGGTAACCGCAATCCGCTGCTGGGCTTTCCCCCACGGCTTCCTCTTGGAGCTGGCTCACCAACCACTGGAAATCTGGCGCCATGGGGCCGGAGGCGGCCGTCGCCAAGCACCGTGCGCGCGGCTTTGGCGGACTCAAGGCCCAGTGGGGGCGCCGTCTTCAGATCGTGGTCCTGTCGTGGAACAGCCAACTGAACGACAAGTCGAGCAGGAAGAACCACCCCGGTGCCTGGTGGAGCGGCGTCAGCATGTGGTCCTGCTCGGCCCCGCGGCACCAGACGGACCAGGCGATGCGCGTCGCAGGGTGCAGGAGGAGGTGGCGGCTTCCCTGGGTGAATCTGCCAGGACGTTCGTGAGCGAGTCCGGCATTGACCAGCATTCGTATGCTTCGGCGCACCGACCGGAGGGAGATTCCCTTGGCCTCGGCCAACGCCGTGGGTTTGATGAACTCGTCGCGGATTGCCTCCTCCACCACGTGGCGCACCGACCAGATGCGCAGCAGCGCAATGGCACGGCGCTGTAAATCAGGCGTGGATGCGATGAAGTGGAGCCGGTAGCGTCCCTGCCGGACCGTGACGACCTGGTCGCCAAGCTTGCGGATGTGGTACACGACCGCGCCGCGGGAGAATTTTGTCTCCCGGGAGATCTCTCGGACATCGAGGCCGGGCTGCTCCTCGATCAACTGGAGGATGTCGTTGCGCTGATTGGAGACCGCCGTGGCGTCAATGCCCGTCACCACAGCACCCCCTGCCGCGCAGACAAGATGCAACTTCGATTTCCTTCCACCCGTATACCCATAACAACCAACCCACTGCGAGCAGGTGGGGCCTCTTTATCTGTGTACCGAGGCGGCGCGTACAGAGGGGGCACAGGGGCATGCACACTTCCCACCGCTGAGGTCGACCAAATGCACCCTGCTCCATGCCTCCAACACCCGCGGGGCGGGGGGTTCCAGATTTCATCCACAATTCTTCCAGTTTTATGGTGGTGAGCCATCCCACGGGCGAGGCTTTGGGACAGTATTCGCGGCCCGCCCCGGCTACGTCTCCGGTAGCGGGTGAA
>CAZXUC010000012.1:0-77871 GCA_964643795.1 uncultured Halobacteriales archaeon
CCTTCGGCGCGCGCGGCTCGGGTCCTCGCTACGCTCGGACGCGGCCACCCAGGCCGGCGGCAGGCAATCCGCTCGAATTACTCCGGCCTGAATCGCAGGGCCGACCACACGTCGTCAATCGCAATGTTGCGGACGGGCCTGATTCCTTGGCCCTGCAGCATCGCCCAAAGGTTGTCGCGGTTGAGGTCCGTGCCGAAATGGCCCGCCTTTGGGTAGGCGACGTAGGCGATGACGTCGCGCAGCGCGGCGGCGACGAGAGGGCCGGCCTTCGCCTTGAGTTGCTGCGAATCCTTGACGAAGAGCAGGAGGGCTTTCGCGGAGGCGGGGTCCTTGGCAACGGCTCCAACCCAGGCAAAATCCTTCGGCGCGTTCAGGATGCAGAGGCGCGCGTCCTTAATCTGCAGTTTGTCGGCCAAGTCCATGGAGCGCGGATTTACCAGAATTAGAAGGATTTGCCGGAACGGCGGGAGGCCCGTACTATTTCTTGGCAGGGTGTGGGATGTCGCGAGGCCGCCATGTCTTGACGGCCGCCTTGCGCAACGGATGGAACGCCCGGTCGCCGCTCACCACGCCGGCGCCCAACAGCAAAGCCACGGCCACGATTGGAACGTCGTCCGGATCACGGATTGCGGCGGCTGCTTGTGGAAGGAACAGTTCGTAAGTCGCGGCCGCAATCCAGGAAATTGGCAATGCATCGACGGTGCGACTCCACTGTGACTCCGAGTAGTGGAGTTTTTCGCGTAGGTTGCGCTCCAATTCGTCGCGAACAGAATCCGGCGCGAAAAGTTGCAAGTCACCGGCCAAGGCCAAGGCGATGATCTGCCCCGGCGGCGAGTCGGGCGTGTACAGTGCCGAGAAGATGACGTTGGTGTCGACGACGAGCTTCACTTGACCAAGTCCTCAAAGCGAAGCCCAGACGACCGAAGCTTCTCATTGAAGAGTGCCGAAGCGTCGAGGAAGCGGAGTTTACGGTGTTCCGTCAGCATTTTTTCCAAGAGCGCGTCCATGCTGCGCGCCCCCGACTCCTGCTTGAGAATCATGAGTTTCCGTCGGACAGCATCGGAGACGGCTATCGTGGTTGCCATGGGTTGAATGAAATTATGGAACCATGGAAATATGGACTTGTCGGTTGGGTCAGGTCATTGGGGCGACGCCCAGTATCGCTCGGGGACTTGCAGCCGCAACGCCCAAGACCCCAGCCACTGCGTGGAGTATCGTGGCCGCACTGCCCATCGCCAACAACGAGGACCTGGCCACGTGCCGGGGCTGCGGCGGCAAGTGCTGCAAGACCCTCCCCGGCGCGTACCTCCCCAATCAACTCAGCGATGTAGAGCTTGCGTCCGGCCTGGCGGCCGGCCGCCTGGTGCTGGCATGGTGGGACGGCGACCCTCGCCCAGAATTGAATTGCCTGAACATCGATTGCGATGGGTCATGCCCAAAATGCAGCGCACCCGACAAGTTGCGCCGTGCGTACTATGTGCGGCCCCGCAACGTCAACTCCCCGCCGGGGGCGTTCGATGGCACAGCACAAGGAGCCTGCACGCTGCTCGGCCCGATGGGTTGCACGTTGTCATTCGGGAGGCGCCCGTCAGGATGCCAGAACCTGCTCGTCAACAAAGTCGATCCCGGCAACTGCCATGACTACGCGGTGCCGACGCGGTCATTCAAGCACTACGCGGCATTGGCGTGGGTGCCCGAGCAGCAGAAGCTGTTGGCGATTGCGGGCCCTACCCGATCCAATGTGGGTTCGTGAGCGAGAAGTTGTGGCCGTTGGAGAAGTCCGGGTTGGCCGGCAGCGGGCCGGCGTGCAGTGTGAAACCCGTGCCTTCCGCGCCGAGGGTGAACAGGAGCAAGCCTGACGTCGGGCCCTTGACGAGCCCGTCGAAGACGATGCTCTTGCCGTCGGGGGACCAATCGGCGTCGAGCGGGAAGGTGCCGCGGTTGCCTTGGCCCGCGTGGCCGGGGTCCGTGTCATAGCCGGCGGCACGCAGGCCTGCCAACGCCTCGTCGCGCAGGTCGGTCACCAGGTGGCCGTCCGAAAGGTCCCGGACCAGGCCCCGCGCGGGTTCGAGGATGCGCGAGCCGTCCTTGGACGCGGCCAAGTGGATTCCTCCGGCATCGTCCACGCGGAGCCGTTCGGCGCCGGTCGTCGCGTCGCGCACGTGCAGGTCGACGCCTTCGCTCGGGCTGAAGGACGAGTACGCGACTTCGTTGCTTCCCGGAATCCACTCGGGCGACTCCTCGTTGTAGGACAGGTCTCCGAGGCGGTGCCATGTCCCGTCGGCCAGGTCGGCGACGTAGATGTTGAAGTCGTCCGTGGGGCAGCCGCAAAGGGGCGCGTAGTCCGTCGCCTGGATGGCCACGCGGCCGCCGTCCGGCGACAGCGTCGGCCGGCCGACGTGGTGCAGGCCCTGCAAGGTGACGCTGCGCTCCCGGCCGTCCGCAGAATAGACGACCAAACGAGAGTCGCCCTCCGGGGCGACCACCAGGTCATCCTGGATGTCGAAACCTACCGGCGGCAGCAAGGGCTCGTCCGCGGCCGCAGCGCCCGGACCGGCCAGGCGCGCCGCAGGTTGATTGACGTCCGGTAAGCGGTAATAGATCCCCGGGACGAAAACCGTGGGTTCGCCGTTGCCCGGACCCGTTGCCGAAGCGTCCTGTCCGCCGCCCTCGTCGTCGCTGCCGCAACCGGCTAGGCATGAGAACGCCAGGAGTCCGAGCAAGGCGACGCGCACGAAGCGGGAGCCTCGGAGAGGCCCATCAGGGTTTCGTGACGCTGTCACGCGGCCAGCAGTGCACCAAGCAATTAATCGATTAGCGTCGCGTCGGCTTGAACTTCCAGTCCTCAGCCAACCTAGGCAACACTCGGCGCGTGCGGAACTGCGCTTGATGCAACGCGCCAATTAACCGCGTGGCTTCGGCTTCCGGGACTTCGACCATGGCAATCTGCGGCAGGATGTCGATGCGGCCGATGCTTGCGGCGGCGAGTCCGCCTTCGTTGATGAGCATCCCCATCACGTCGCCGGGGCGTAGGCCATCGACGGCGCCGACCTTGAGGGAAAGCGCGATCGTGCCCGACGCGGACGGTTCAGGCTCTGCGGCCGGTGAACCGGGTTTGGGGACAGGCGGAGAGCCGAACAGGCGCTGCAAGGCTCGCAGTGCGACCGTGCGGACGTCGAGGCCTGTGCGTTCGGCTTCCGCGAGCAGGGTCTCGGCAGCGGGGCCGGGCACGACGTCGGCAAGTTCGCCGAGGAGGCGCTGCGCTTGGGCGGCCGCCATCGCGTTGTCGTCGGGGACTTTGTAGTAAGCAATGCGGCCGGCAATGCGTTCGACGCTGCGCAAGCGGCGTTCGCCACTTGGCGGGAGGAAAAGGATTGACTTGCCGGACCGGCCGGCTCGGCCCGTGCGTCCAATGCGGTGGACGTACGTGTCGACGTCGGCGGCGGCTTCGTCGTGCAGGACGAGCTCGATGTCCTCGACGTCGAGGCCGCGGGCCGCGACATCAGTGGCAATGAGGAGCTTCGTGCGGCCTGCACGCACGCGCTGCATGGCTGCGTCGCGGACGCGTTGGTCCATGCCGCCGTGCAGGACTTCTGGTGAGAGGGATTTGAGTTCTTGGCCGAGGGCTTCGACGCGGTCGCGTGTGCGGCAGAACAGTAGTGCAGCCTTGGGTTGCTGGACGGCGATGATCCTGCGAACCGCATCCGCGCGTTCGTTGGGTTTGATGACGGCGTAGAGCTGTTCGACGGTTGCGACGGCTGCTCCGCGGGCACCGGCTCGGACCGTGGCTGGTTCCTTCATTGCGCTGCGTGCGAGGTGCTCGATGCCGGAGGAGATGGTGGCGCTGAACAGCATCGTTTGGCGCGGTTGTGGGAGTGCGGCGACGATTGCGTCGAGGTCTTCCTCGAAGCCCATGGAGAGCATCTCGTCGGCCTCGTCCAACACGAGGATGCCGATGCCCTTGAGGTCGAGGGTGCCGCGGCCGAGGTGGTCGACGACGCGGCCAGGCGTCGCCACGAAGATGGCTCCCGGGTGGCGTTTGATGGCCTTGACTTGGTCATAGAAGTTGGCGCCGCCGATGAGGCACACGACGTCGACGGGGCTGCCCTTTCCAATTGCTTGCAGTTCGCGTTGGACCTGCTGGGCGAGTTCGCGCGTCGGGCAGAGAACCAGTCCCCGGCGACCGGTGCGCGACGCTTCGACGAGGGGAATCCCGAACGCAGCCGTCTTCCCCGTGCCGGTCTGTGCTTGCGCGATGAGGTCTTTGCCGGAGAGCAAGAGGGGAATGGTCTCCGCTTGCACTGGCGTTGCCTCTTCGAAGCCCATGGCCTCGAGCGCCGCGAGGGTAGCGGGTTGCAATGGCAGCTCATCGAAGCGCATGGCCGTAACGCGGGCTGAGCCCGTCGGATGGTTTCCGACAAGGGTCTACTATAAGGCTGCGATGGGGTGGGAAAGCCAACCCAGCCCCGGCCGAAATCCTCATGAGCAATTGCGGCAATTGAAACAATGTGCCTTCAAAGCCAAAGGTCACGACGCTGACCATCCGCGAATCGACGCGCCGCCGCCTCGCCGGCTACAAACGCGGTGACAGTACTTTCGACGACCTCCTCAATCGCTTCATGGACAAGGTCGGCATTGAGGACATCATGGAGGAGGACATCGCGGAACATTACCGCATCCTGAACGACCCGAAGACCGTCTGGTACGACGGCTTGGAGGTGGCAGACGAATTGCTCGGAAAACGCAAGGCGCCGGCTCGGATTGTTCGCGTTGGACCGCTCAAGCATGTATCACGTGACAATCACGGCGCGCGCACGACGAGACCTACGAAGACTGCCTGACCGAGTGCGGCAACAAGCTGGACAGGCAATTCGAGAACTTGCCGTGGATCCACGCCGCAGCCGGCCTGGGCTCGACTGTGGCAAACTTCGAGGAGACCCGAATTCTTGGCGCGTCCGAATCGGCGAATGGCGAATCCGCTATTCCATCCACGACGAAGTCCACGTCGTCGAAGTGACCAAAGTGGGTCACCGGTCGGTCACTTACGATCGGTAGATTGTCCGCCTACGGGTAGATTCCACGCTTGGCAATCGCGTCTGCCACTCGCTTCACCGCAAGCATATACGCCGCCTGCCGCATCGTAAGCGGCTCGGCCTTGTTCTCCTTCGTCCAGATGTCGTGCACCTGGTGGAACGCTTTCGTCATGATCTGGTCGAGGCGCTGGTTGACTTCATCCTCGGTCCAGAAGAACGATTGCAGGCCCTGCACCCACTCGAAGTAGCTCGCGGTGACGCCGCCAGCATTGCAGAGCACGTCGGGTAGAACGAAGACGCCTTTGTCCGCGAGGATTTTGTCGGCCTGCGGCGTCGTTGGGCCGTTGGCTCCCTCGGCGAGAATCTTGCACTTCAGGTTGGGCGCGTTATCCTTGTGGATGACGCCTTCCAAGGCACAGGGGGCGAGGATGTCGACCTTCAGTTCAAGCAGGTCCTTGTTGTGGATTTCCTTCGAGCCCGGGAAGCCCTTGACGGCCCCGTTCTGCTTGTTGTATGTCATGAGTTTCGCGATGTCAAAGCCCAACGGGTCGTAGATGCCGCCACTCACGTCGGAGACGGCGATGACCTTGAGGCCCATCTCGTCAGCAAGCGGGGCGAGGTGGCCGCCGACGTTGCCGAACCCTTGGATGGCAATCGTGGCGCCCTTGAGGTCCATCTTGAGGGCCTTGGCGGCTTCGCGGATGCAGAACGTGATGCCGCGGCTCGTCGCCTTCTCGCGGCCTTCGGAGCCGCCGAGGTCCACGGGTTTCCCGGTGACGATGGCCGGCACTGCGTAGCCTTGGCTCATGGAGTAGGTGTCCATGAACCACGCCATGGTCTGGGCGTTCGTGTTGACGTCGGGGGCCGGGATGTCCTTCTGTTCGCCGATGATGATGGAGATCTCGCTGAAGTAGCGACGGGCCAGTCGCTCCAGCTCGCCGGGCGTCAGCGTGCGAGGGTCGACGATGACGCCGCCCTTGGCTCCGCCGTACGGGATGCCGACGACAGCGCACTTCCAAGTCATCCACATCGCGAGGGCCTTGACCTCGTCGAGGGTGACGGTCTGGTGGAAGCGTACGCCGCCCTTGGCGGGACCACGCGCCATCGAGTGCTGCACGCGGTAGCCCGTGAACACCTTGATTGTGCCATTGTCCATGCGGACGGGGACGTAGACCTCGAGGCTGCGCATGGGGTGCTTGAGCACCTCGTGTAAGCTGGGGTCGAGGTTCATGCGTTTCGCGACGTGGCGCAGTTGCACGAGCGCCATCTCGTACGGATTCATCGCAACGCCTGAAAGGTCGTCCACCATGCGCCTCGGGCGCGCGCATGGGGTCGAGCTATAAATCCGACGGGCGACGCGCACGTCCCGACAGCCACTCCAGCACCGCCTCCTCAGAGTAGCCGAACGGGGCAAGGAGGGTCTCGACCTGCCGGGCCAGTAGGCGAAGGTAGGCGCCGACGTGGTAGGTCTCGGTCGTTCCCCGGAACCAAGGTGAAGCTTGATTGAGAAGCTCCACGGGCTTCGTGCGTCCGACCCAAGGGCCCTCGGTCCGGGTGATGACGTATTGGATGAATTCGCCGGGGCGGCGTTCGGTGCCGGCGTCGCGCAGTTGCAGGAGGGCCGCCTTCGTGCCAGTGTCGGCTGTGTAGTCTTCGACGGCTTTGCTGGCCTGCACGTTGAGCCCGAGTTCCTGGATGGGGACCTTGTGCGTCTGCAGGCGAACCGCAGCCTCTTTTGCCACGCGCAACGCCAACGGGATGCGTGCACGAAAGCCGGCCGCATCGTCCGCCACGGCCAGTACGTCGAGCATGCCCTGCTGGACATCGTAGAGGAATGGTGGCGTCGAATGGCGCTGTACTTCGATGCCGCGCACCTTGAGCGTGCCATCCTCGAATTTGCCATAGTAGCGGTTGGGCACTCCGACCGGGCTCGTCGTCGAGTGCGTCTTGGATGGAAGCAGGACGAGCCAGCGGTAGACTCCTTCGACATCCATCGGGACCCCGACTCCGTTCGTGATCTTGCGCGCCAAACGCACGGCATCCGCGCGCGTCACGCCCGGTTTCTGCAGGAAGACGCAATCCGTGAGGGCATGCACCATCGTGTATCCCTCTGCTTGTGCCACTTCGCGGGCCTTCGTCATGCCGGCGCGTCCGAGGCATTGAATGGCTTGGTGGACCTCGGCGCAGCCGAAGCGGGCGTTGCGGTAACGGAAGTAGCCGAAGCAGACGACGCCGATGGCCTTGTGCTCCGACTTGATGGCTTTGGCTTTGGCGATGGTGTCGGGGTCGACGGGGCCTAACTTGTGTGGTAGCCGAAGAGACGATCGTAGGCCTTGTGGTTCCCGATCCAGAGGATTACGACTCGCGTGACAGACTCCCCCAAGCCCTCCACCGTGTACAAGACCCGCCAACCTTCCGGGAGCGGCAGGCGCCAAAGGTTCGTCACCTCTCCCACCCACTTCGGGAATCGTGCTTTTTGAATCTGAGTCCCAAGAAATGGTTCCTGGGCGAGCCGGGTTCCCCATTCCAGCATCTTGCGCCGTTGCATTGGCGGCGCCTGCTCCCATAGCCGCACCGCTTTGGCGTCGATTACCGTCAACATGCGGACTCACGCCAAGGGAAGGGTCTTGCGCAAGCGGGCCGACGGACTGTAGACCCACAGGGCCCCCTTCGATCCCTGCGCGACGTAGCCGAGTTGGGCTAGGAACTCCACGCAGGCACGCACCGTCGCATGCCGGGTTTGCTTGGCCTCCATCCGGCGGCCAATCTCTGCCAGGCTCATAGGCGATTCCGTCTTCGCTCCCTCTAGGATGTGGGCAATCTCCACAAGGGTCGCCATCGTGGGGCCCTGGCCTTTGACCGAGCGCGGGAGTTCGAGTTGCACTGGATACATACTGGTCGTATGACGTATTTGTAGTATATGCAAGGCGTAGGACAGGCCTTGGCGTGTCTTGGTCGCCAGGGACGGCGAGCGGCTTGGACATGCCGAGATTGAAGGCGGCAAAGTCAAGGACTTGCCGTGCACCAAAGTGAAAGTTTCACTCGACTCCCGAGGGCATTTCTATGGCTTGAGCATCCTCTGATTCATGCCATGGGATGCCTGTTGCAAGCGGCATTTTCGGTCCCTGGTCGCCACCGTTTCGCGACGCCATCACTACATCGGCCATTGCGCCTCGAGCAAACCATGGCCCCGCTGCGGCTATCCCGAATGCAAGAACCAGTCTCGCTTCGAAGTCTATTGGGATGAGGTGGATTCTGGTGTCGACCCTCCACTTCCAGCTACCGAGAGAAGGCGGCGTTACGAAGATCGGCTCCGCCGTGAACCAAGTATACCCTGGAACAAAATCAAACATGAATTCAGTCGCTAAGGTTGGGCCGAGACTGTTCGCTCAATCGCCTGGACAAACACCTCGACGCCCTGCGCCCCGGAGACACCATACTTTCCGTCGAACACGAAGAACGGAACCCCTCGGATGCCCAGACGCCGGGCTGCCGCTTCATCGCTGCGCACGGCCTCGGCGTACTGATCAGATTCGAGTACCTTTGCGGCTTCCAAGGGGTCGAGGCCGGCTGCTTGGGCGGTTTCTACGAGGACGTTGCGGTCGCCGAGGTCACGGATTTCTTCGAAGTGCGCCGTGACGAGGAGGTCCATCATGCGCTCGCCCTTTCCTTGCTCCTGCGCCCATAGCAGCAATCGATGCGCGTCGAAGGTGTTGATCGCGAGCGCCTCGTCGGTCTTCAGCACCAATCCATCGCCAGCGGCGAGTTCGCGGACGTTGCGCGTCATTCCCTTCACGTCGGCGCTTGGCCCGTAGCGTTCTTGCAGGACCTCATGCGTCGACCTAGCCCCCTCGGCGTCAGGATCCAGTTCGAACGCGCGATGCACGATGCGGGCCTTTGCCCCAGACTGGTCGAGGGCCTTGTGCAATCTTGCACGCCCGATTGCGCACCATGGGCACACGATGTCGGACCAGACTTCGATGGTGGGTGTCAAGGTGCGGTCCCCCGGGGCGAGTGGGATGGAGCTGGCCACGCCAGTCAATTGTTTTTCGCCTTCTTCAACACGGCTTTCGCCCACCGTCTGTGCGGCCAGAGTCTCCTCAGAATCTCCGCCTGGTGCCCGTACTCTTTCTGGCAGACGTGGTAGCCGAGTTCAGGGATGACGGGGCCGTCCGGACAGCATTGGCAGTTCAGGGTGTCGCTGCTGAGGTTGTGCCGCACGACGAGGCTAGGATAGTAGCCGGAGAAGTCGCACGCGGCGACGTCCTCGTAGATGCCGGGTTTTGGCACCATGATCTGACTGCCGCGGTCCACTGCATGGAGCGTTGCGGCGTCCTTCCAGTCCTCAGTCAAGTTGCGCTTCCACGGCAAGGCCACGCCCATGTCGGTGGCGTGGTCAATCTGCATCTGCTGCAGGCAGAAGCCGGCGCCGTTGCGGTTGACATCCTGCGCCCGTCGGTTCGCCACGCGGGCAAGGTAGAGGATGCCGTGCAGGTCCTGGCGGTCATCCTCGGAGTCGAGCATCTTCTTGCTGAGGTCGATGTGCCACCGGCCGCGCAGGTAGTAGGCGTGGCTCTTGTACAGCCATTTGCCGTAGGTGTGGATGCTCTTCGCAGGTTGGTCGGGCCGTTCGGGGCTGGGATCGGGGTCACGGCCGAGTCGGACGCGGTACTGCAACCCCAACGCCGCGATGCGGTGCAGCAGGTACGGGATGTCGAAGCGGTCGCCGCCGCGTGTCACGAGCACGTCCGGGTCGAGGCGCTCAAGACGATGAGCAAATGCAAGCAGAACTTCGCGCTCGGCCTCAGCATTGCCTGGCTCCGCGCACGACAACTCCTCTTTGTCGAATTGGATGGCTTCAAGCGGGTCGGTGAAGGCCGGAGCGTGCCCGACTTGACGCGCCCGCACTGCGATGCGTACGGTGCGTAGACCTGGGTCAGGGTAGTCCAGCGTCCAGCGGTCCTCGCCTTGCGCCGGTTTGAGTTCGACGCGACCCTCGGCGTCGAGGTGCAGCCGACATAAATTCCACAACCCCTGCTCATGCGTCCAACGCGATTCGTGGCTGTGGTCGATGTCGAAGAAGCGGAAGCCCTTCGTCTTGGTCGCACGCCGCAAGTCGGTCGCGATGCGCCACGTGTCTTGCAACCGCTTCGGCTTGACGCGTACGACCTCGTGTTCGGGGCCGCGCAACCACAGTTTGACGCGGTCACGTCGCGTCGCTTCGACTCGCGGGTCCTCGGCCAACATGCGTTCTGCGGTCGCAAGCGGTTCCTGGTCGCTTTGCAGACAGAATTCCGGCTGGTACGGTACGAGGCGCTTCGTGGTCGAACGACCCTGTCTAATCCAGACGACCAAGGCCGAAAGGCGCGGGTGCGGGTAGACGTCGAAGAGCCATGCGTCCAAGGGATCACAAACCGCAGGACATCATGACCCTTCGACGAGCATGGTCTGCCCGATTTTTCCTAGGTCCACGGCCGCCGGTTGGACGAGACGACGCGCCATGAAGCCGGCGTCTTGTAGGGCGGCCAGTGCCGCGTGCAGGTCTTTGCGCAGCAATCCCATCTCCCGGGAGTGGTCGTCCATCAAGCCCATCGCCGCGATGAGCATCGCCAACATCACAGGGCGCTCGAAGTCGAGGTGCGGGCGACGGTTGATCGCGTTGGAATGGCGCCGGGCTGCGCACACCAGTTCGTCGAACCATGCCTGTTCGCGTGGTTCAAGTTCGGTGCGGAACGCGGCGTAGCGACTCTGGAAGGTCTCGAAGGCGTCAGTGACGGTCGGCGCGGATTGGCCCATGCATCATCTCTGTTCAGGCATGGGTGCGCAGGGTTCTTGGAGTACGGCGCGGGGGGAGCGAAACCACTACGTCGGGCTTGGGGAGAAAGTGAGAAGCTCGGAACCGTTACGCGGCGGCTCCGGCGAAGTATTTCTCCATGCGCTCGCGGTTGGTCTGGAGATTCGAAAACTGTTTCCCACCGACGTCACTGAACCGGGCCAGGACGTTGCGGTTGATGCCGGCCTGGTCCTCGAAGACGCCGACGGCCTCGAAGGGAATGCCCCAGGCCTCGAAGCGGCTGATGGCGATAATGGCGTCGCGCACTTGGCTGTCGTTGGACAGGGCAAACACGAGGGCTGTCTTGTCATCGCGCTCCACACGGCAGTCCACGCGGTAGAGGGCGTTGGGGTCGTGTGCCGGGTCGTGCCAATCGAACTCTGTCTTCTTGGCCACGCGTCGGATGCGGGTCGAGAAGAAATCGTGGAAATCCTCCATGAAGGTCGAGTGGATCACTTCGCGTGACAGGTAGCTGATATCGGTGACCTTCGTCAGGGTCTGCAAGAAGGTATAGAGCGCATCGCCGAAGCGGTCGTCTGGTACGGGTAAGACGAGTTCACCTTCGCGGTCCTCTACGGAGGCGTGGCTCAGAACGTCGGAGATGATGGTGCCGCGATTGCCCGAGCGGTAGTCCTTCTCGTCCATGCGGTAGCTGAGGTACATGTAGGTGTGGCCCTCGTCGGAGAGGACCCATTTTTCGTCGACCTTCTTCAGAACGACAACCAAATGGTCGCCGTCGTCCGTCATGAACGGTGTCATCACCTCGTAGCGGTCCAACCCTTTCGCGTCCAGCGAGACCGCGTCGCAGACCTTGGCCTTGAAGTCCTTCTCGATGGATTTGGTCGTTGCCATCAGAATCCCTCCGTAATCTTTCGTTGCGCGGTCTTGGGAATCTTGAACCCGCACTCGCGGATCATGCAGTCAATTGCTCCGGCCAAGTCAGCGTAGCGGTCCGTCGGCTCGGCGTAGCCCTCGTCATCGCCGCCAAGCTCCATGTACCTCTGGGTAGCCATGTGGATGTGGAAGCCTTTGAACGTTTTCGATTCCAGCTTGTTGGTGTGGGCATGGCTGTTGCCGTTGTAGCGTCGCAGGATGATGCGTTGGTTGGAGCCCTTCACATCGTGAGCCAAGACAACCGAGAAGTCGAGGGGGTTGAAGTCGCTCTGGCGGATGATGAGTCGGAAGGGCGAGCCCGCCGCGCCGACGACCCCGAGGTCCCGCTGTTTGTGACCGCGCTTCTTGATGAGTTGGTGAAGCTTGAGGTAGTCGCCGGGCAGCTCCTTCGACTCTGAAAGGAGGGCCTCGATGTCGCTGTCGCTCAAAGTCAAGGCCATCCTGCGTCACGTCCTACGGGAGTCAGCGTCAGACACGGCGCGGGAATGGAGCTGTCGGAGGGGTGGGAGAAACTATCGCAACTTTTGAACGACGTCATTTGACAGCCCCTTCCGCCTCGAACTGCTCAACCAGGGCTCTGACCTCAGCGGGACACTCGCGCACGGGGGCCTTCTCGTCCGCCACGGCGCTAGGAGTTTGTTAACCGGAAAAAGGCCTCCGCTTCACCCTGGGTAGGGTCGGAGGTGCTACGATGGGAATTTGCAGGAGTTTTTCTTCTGCATAGTCAAGCAGGGTGACTTGCTGTCTCAGATAGGGGTCTAACTCAAGTCCGTCGTCACGCACGGCCTTCCAGCGGCCGTCGGGGGACTGGATGGTCCAGCGTGCATCGACGGCGTCGACCGTCGCTTTGGCTAGCACGGGGTGGGTCCTCCATAAGCGGTCGATATCGGCCCCGAGCAGGATGGGGACCTTGTGGCGGCGGGCAAGGCCATGCAAGTGCTTCAGGCTGAAGCGCGTGTAGTCTTCCTGCTCCCAGTCGGCGATCTCCTCGTGCGTCCACAGCGTCTCGAACGGGTTCACGACGACGAGGCTCGTCTCCGTGTGCGCGAGTTTCTGTTCGAGGTGCTGCGTCAAAGTCGAATCCCATTGGAAGGACGTCATGCAGCGTTTCACGAGGACGCGGTCGGCTCCGTCGTCGGCGGCGCGTCCACGGATGAGGTTGAGTTCGCCGAAGTCGGCGGGGTTGAAGGTGTGGCTCCCGTCGCACCACAACACGGTCCCGGGGTCGCGGTGCACGGCGAAATGCGTCAGCTCTTGGAAGAAGCCACACACCAGGCGTTGCGGGGCATGCAGGAGAATCAGGCGGCCGGGTTCAAGGAGTGGCTGCCACACATCCACCCTGTGGGCGCGAAGGCAGTTGGGTTTGTCGTGGGGGGAAGTGAATGCTCCTCAGCCAGCGAATGCCCCTCAGCCCGTGAATGTTCCTCACCCCTCAGCCAGCATAGTTCAATCCAGCAATCCCATGGTCGATGGCCTTCGCCGTCTTGTCATGGACATGCGCCTCGGTCACCTCGAAGACGGCCGTGACATGGTCTCCCAACTCCACCATCGTCTTGACCTTCAGCTCGACCGCCGCCGGGAGCGCGGGGAGAATCGGGCAACCGTTGGCCCCGGTCTTCACTTCAAGCGGGCCAGCCTTGCCGTCCTTGACGTCGACGTGCTTGAAGAACGGCTTGATGACGTCCTTCTGCCCAGCTCCGATGAGATTGAGGCTGAGAACACCGGTCTCGCGGACGCCTTTGAGCGCTTCCGACTCCTTGTGCAGGCCGAGCACGACGAGGGGCGGATCGAAGCTCGTCTGCGTGAACCACGAAACGAGGCTCACCGTCAATCGTCCATCGGCGTGCTTGGCTCCAGCAAGGTAGAGGCCGTACGGGACGAGGCGCAGGGCGTGCTTCTTTGCGGCGATGTCCACGCCGAACGCAGCCAGGCGCGGCACTTGATGGTAGCGGCGCGCCGGCCGACCTATCCACCGATGTCACCGATGACCACCGATGATGTGTCACCTCATCGGTGACATCGGTGTCATCGGTGGATTCGTGCAGGTGGCCGCGTGCCTACAGCAGCACGACGCCCGCGACGAGGACGAGGAACGCTGGAATGGCGCTTGCCAGGAAATTCACGTCCTGCTTCGATAAGGGTCCGTCGCGCGTCACATCGCGTTCGAGGGTCGCGCCAAGGACCGAGTCAAGCTGGCAGCCGAGGAACCCCATGACGACCGGGACCCACGCATGCTGCAACGGGAGGTCCATGAGCACCACTGCGGCCGCTGAAATGGCAAGGGTTCCGGCCAAAGCTGCGCTCTGACCGAGCATGCTGACGGCTCCGTTCTCGCCAGGTTTGGCCGCGTGAAATGGTGGCAAGATGCGACGGCTGGTGCGGGAGAGTACGCCGAGTTCCGAGGCTAAGGTGTCGGCGGTGACTGCAGCGACGGCGGTCGCGAAGGCCACGACGGCCGCGGCCGACGGGACCAGCGGCGCAAGGGGGACTGCGAGGACGACGAGGGCAGGCGCCAAGCCGTTGCCGAGGACGTTCGAAACGCCCCGCTCTCCTCCGGCGGCTTCCGCGAGTCGGCGCTCGGCCTTCGTCACGTAGCCCACGCGGGTCGCGATGATGCCGAGGCCTGTGAAGACGACGAGCACCGCCATCCAGCCGAGGCCGCCGACGATGGCGACGAGCAGGCCGAGGAAGAACGAGGCCACGGCGCCCATGAAGTCCAAGGCTTTGATTGCGTAGGCCAGGATGGATAAACCCGCCAGGCCGACGAAGATGACGACCAGCCACAGGGTCTGCAAGCGTCACCGGAAGACGAGGGGCAAGGTCCAGTCGTGGACCGCGACGAGGATGAGGATTCGCTCCGGGTCATCGGGGTGGACGCCCAGGTGGGTGACCTGGCCTTGGGCGAGCACAATTTCGCCTTCGGGGACTGCGACGTCGGAGGTAGCAAGGACGACCATCGTCGGGTCGCCACCATCGTAGAAGTAGGTGTGCTCCAGCAAGAGGGAACGCACCTCGAACCAAGCGTCCTTCGTAGGGGCATCGAACTCAGCGAAGCCACCCTTCATGGTGACCTCGTCACCGGGGTTGGCCAGGGCGAGCACCGGGACCTCGACCTCGCCGTCATGGACCAAGAGGTATCCCAGCGCCGAGGCAGCGGCGATGAGCGCCAACGCGAGGGCCACGAGGCCGGGGCTTCGAACGTTCACCATGACACCAATCGCGGCATGACTGCCTGGGTTTTAGAGGCTGGCGGCGGCGGGTTCGCTGGCGGCTGCCAGTTCAAGCCCAACGATATCGATGTGACAGGGGCTTGCCACCTTGTTGTAGGACTTGCGCATGGCTTCCTTCGCGGCCGGGACGCCCTTCTGGGTGACGCGGATTTGCAGGATGGGTTGACCAGCCATGACCCGGGCGGCGGTACCGATGGCCTTGCCGAAGGCGAGGCGCATCCCCATCGAGACGCGGTCGGCGCCGGCGCCGGAGGCCTGCTTGTTCTGGCGTAGGACGTGGTGCGGATAGACGCGCACTTGTAAGTGGTAGTTGTCGCGACCGATGGCCCCGTCAAGGGCACGCACCGCGGTGATGCGCATGGATTCCAAGGCCGTGTGCCGAATCTGGCCGCGCTCCTCGGAGATGAGTGTCAACGTGACGGGGAAGTCGCCGTTGGGGGCACCCGATTCGAACTGTAGGATGCGGTTCCCGGGCACGCCACCCATGAATTCGCGCCGCGTGTAGGCGTGCTGCATGATCTTGCGGTACATGCGGGCTGGGTTCTTTGCCATAAGTCACCTGATTGACGGCGTTGCGACACGGGACCCGTATTTAGCCATTACTTGCGTTTTCTTCGAGGGAAATGTGGGTGCACACCAGTCGGCGGACCGACACTCTCATGTGGCGAAGGCAAGGTCTCTGGCCATGGAATTCGTAGCGCAAGGCCTACTCGTCCTCGGACATGTGCTCTTCGCGAGCCTGTGGTTTGGGGGTGGCGTCTTCCAAGTCGCCGTCATCGGTCGCGGCCTCATGGCGGCGGGCCCTGCGGCGGGTGGATTCATCGTGGCCCTGATGAAGGCCGGCGGAATCGGGCGATTCTTCGCAATCTCCGGGATTCTGACCATCGTGTTCGGCGGTGCGTTGTACGGCCAGATGATGTCCGACGGCTCGATTGAGTCCTTCTCGGGTCGTGGCCTGTTCCTGACGCTCGGCTCAATCGTGGCGGTACTGGCCTTCATCCATGGCTTGACCGTGAACATGCCGACCGAACGCAAGCTCATCGCCTTGTGCAAGCAAATCAACGGGCCGCCGAGCAAGGAGCAGGCGGCACAACTCGGGGCGTTCGGGCAAAAACTAGGCAAGGCCGGCGCCCACGGCGTCATGATGGTCGCGACCGCCATGCTCTTGATGCTGCTGAGTCGAGTGTTCGTGTGACGCCCGAGCATGGTCCCCCGCCGCCGCGCCTTCGAGCGTTCACGACAATTCGACGGTAAGCGTGAAGTCCGTCGGCGCACCGAGGCAATGGAGGACGTGGATGCGCCAGGTGCCTTCGTCACCGGGTGGAAGCTCCACGCTGAAGGTCTCCCCCAAGTGGCCGTAGTAGGCCCCGTCGCGATAGGTGCCGTTCCCGTCAAAGATGTGCAGGTCAAGGTCGTTGGACTCGGTTGTGGGACTCGCGGGCCACTCCAGGGTCCCGTTCAGGAAGCGCGTGTCCACAGGGACTTCGAGGTCGAAGTCCTCCGTCGCCGCCTCGTAGACAAGCGGTTCAACGTCCTCATTGCCGCCCACGCCAGGAGCGCAGTAAAAGGGCACGTCGACGTGCCCGGTAAATGTCTTCATCAGGGGAATCGGCAGACCGGCCGCCTGAGGTGCCTGAGGTGGCGGCGTGACAATCTCAAGGTGCTCTAGCCATGCGTCGTCCGCTGGTTCGGCGGCCGGGGAAGTGCAACCCGACACCAGCAGGCCCAGCAGCACAACGATTGGGCGCATCCTATCCCTCCCGTCGGTTACGCAGCGCAAACGCGACACAACCGGCGAGTGCCACGACAAGCGCCGCCAACGGTGCGGCCGGCGCACCCCGTGTGCCCGTGGGCGACGGATCAACTCCTGCGGCGGCAGCTTCAAACAATTCCGGCGAGACGCGCAAAGCCGTCACATTGCGGCGAGCGAACTCTTCCACGATGGATTGGGCGCGAGCTGCATCCGTGAGGGCGAAGTCCGCGACGAGCAAGGCCTCGGCGCCTTCCCGGAACCCCGCATCGTTCGGAAGGAGGAAGTTCGCCTCCAGGGCGAGCTGGTCGGCGGCCTCGGCCCCGTACAGCTCACGGAGGTTCCACAACGCGCCACTCCAGACCTGGCCCCAGAAATGAGGTAATGCCCCTTCCGACTCTGCGCTATATTCCATGTCGTTTCGGACGTTTCTGGCGCACGGAATCGGACCCATGCCTCTTGTCCATCCGTAGGACATGATCCATTCCCCCACGCAGGTATCGTACGGCGGCGCGACGAGCCGCCCCATCACGGTCGCGGCCCAGTAGTCACTCCACCCTTCCGCAAGCATGTAGCTCGGCCATGGGGCCATCATCTGGTTGCATTGGATGGTGTGCCCGTATTCGTGCACGATCACGTCGGCGTCCTCGGCCGCGTCGGCGGTACCCCGAAAGGCCGCGCCGCGGCCGACAAACGCGAGGTACGCCTGGGAGCCACCGAAGAACATTCCTGCACAGCCACCCGCAGCGCCGCCTAGCGCAGAATTGGGGTCGGTGTGAAGGGTCAGCGGGACGCTGAAGTTCGCGACATCATCGAAACCCAGAGACTGGATGAGGCGCTGACTCGCGTCCACCCAATAGTACGCCATTACCTCCTCGAAGCGCGGATCGTCGCGCTCGAAGACCATGTCGTCGCCGAAGGCGAGCCCGTCCACGACTAGTGCATGCGGGCCGCGAAGCATCGGGCCAAGGGGGCCAGCCTCCAGATCCAAGAGGTTGACGCCCGAGTAATATTGGGAAAAGTCCGGCCCCATGAGGGTGGCTGGGTTAGGCAAGGTGGGGTTCGGAGAGACCGGTGGTATGCCGGCCGTGAGGCTCCGGTCGCGCAAATCCGGGTCCTCCGCCTCCGTAATGGGATTCGTCCAGATTTGGCCCTGGGCCACGTATCCCCTTAGCTCGTCCTCGACGTGAAGAACCTCCCCAGTCACCTGGGAGATGTAGACGATCTGTCGCGAAAAGGGTGCATCGGAGGCAAGGTGGAACTCGTAGGCCGGCCGGCCAAGGATGCCGTCCGCAAACAGGACTTCCCGAGCCGACAGAACAAGGCCGGCGGCCGCTCGCATTGCTTGGACTTCGGCGGCGGCCACGGGAATCTGGGGTTCGCCCGGTTCAAGTGCCGCGACAGCGCGGCTGTGTAAGACGAGCACGGCACCGTCATGAAGCGCGTGGACGCTGACTCCCCCACCCGCGACGGGGATCCCATCGAAACGTTGCTCGAAGCCAACGTGGGTCATCGCAAGAGAATTCTTCACTGCCGTGACATCGAACGTGCTGTTCTCCAGGGGCGCCAGTTTGGGGCCCAGATCTTGCACGAAACGCGACGCTGAAGCCGCGACGTCCGAAGAGTCGTCCAGGGTGCCAAGGTGGCCGTAGGCCGTGCGCCAGAATCCATCGTCAGTACTAATGTGGGGGAGGGCGGTGCCGGGCGCGCCACCTTCCGTGTCGACCTGGGCAACTGTGCTTGACGTCGCCACAAGCAGCAACGCGAACGAAATCACGAAATGGGCTACGGCACGCCGACCAGCCACGCGCGGGACTGGAACCGCGCTTGGAAAAGCGTTGCGGTGAGGCTTCCGCTTGGGTATGAGTCCGAGAATTAGGTCCGCGGGCGGCAATCGATTTGGATTGTGGATTCCGACTCCGGACGTTTCCAAATCTGGCGACAACACTCTTGAGCGGCAATGGAGTGGTGCACGTTTAGTGGCCAAGGAAATGGTTGGTGGCAAGCGGTTTGCATGGGGCGCTGCGGCCGTGCTTCTCCTACTTCTGCCTATCCTGTCTCCCGTGTCAACGGGTGGACGCCAATCTTCCCAGGACTGGCCGCCGGACGCCTGGCGCCGCGGCGATGTCGAGTCCTTGAGCCTCGGCGAACTGGCGATGCTCCTCGGCGGCATCCAACCCAAGACCCCCGCAGCCCAAGCCTTGACCAAGGACCTTGCTAGGCTTGACCAGTTGCCCCCCGTGTATGCCGAAGTGGCGCGAAGCAGCCTCGAAGGGCTTGCGCGCGCAGCGTGGCACCAGCAGGAGGCGTTGCGCGGCTTGTCGTCGCAGGAACGGTCCCTGCTGGGCCAGGCTGACCCGGCGCAGCCTGCGTCGCCCCAGCTGAAGGAAGCTCTTGGCCGCATCGACGACTCAGAGTTGCTACGCGCCCTCGACGCCCTCGATTCCTCAAGCGCCCGCATCCTGGGCGACCTGCGTCGCCACCAGCCGCCACCCCCTGGAGTGGCGCAAGCACTGGCGACGCACTTCGGCTCCGCGGCGCCCGTGTCATCATCCGTCCCATCCCCGGCCACCCCCCCGCAGACCACCGCACTGGTCGCAGCATTGGTCGCTCAGGCGACGGACGTGCAACTCACGCCGGCTGAACAGGCCCTTCTTGCGGCGCAGTTCACCCAGGCCCCAAGCGAGGCGTTGGCCGCTCTCTACGCCATCGTTCAGGCGCTCATTCCCTTGGCCAGCGGTCCACCGGCCCGGGAAGCCGAGGCACTGGTCGCCCTCGGCCGCGCCGTCGACGCAGCCCGCCCCACCCTCGAGGCCTGGTCCGCAGCCGCCACGGCACAGCGGTTGCGCGACGCGACGGCAGTCCCGCAACTTCGTCTGCCCGACCCGGACGCCTCTGCGCCCTCGCTGCGCCTTGGATTGTCCTCGCCGCGCGCCGACGGCTCCGCGGCGCCGACCCCGCTCTTGGCCGACGCCTTGCGCGACCTTGCCACCGCGCTCGGCGATGAGGACACGGCGCAGGCCGCAGCCACACTCGCAGCACCGTTGGATGCGGGCCTTGCGCCCGCGCAACGCGACGCCGTCGCCCGCCTGTTGGCCGCCGCTGCAGGCTACGTGGCTGCCAACCGGCTGGCGGCTGAGGCCCAGCCACCTGCGGCCCTGGCCCAGGACCCGGGCTTGCTGCAAGATTGGGCTGCTGCAATTGACCGGCGCCATCTTCCTGACCCTGCGTCACCGTCCGGACAGGCTCTGCTTGAGGCCGCCCCGTACCTGCGCGCCCAATTGCGCGCCGCCGACGCGCTGGACCTGCTGTTGGCCGCATCAGAAGTCCTCCCGGCCAGTTTTGCTGACGCCCCGCAAGCAGGCCCGTCCGCCCCGTCACCCCAATCCTCCGCCATGGCCTCGCCACAGGCCCCCGCCTGCCAAGAGCAACCCGGCACCGCGTCCATTCTGGAAGTCCCGGGGTACGTCCGCATCCAGCCGTGCAGCGGCCCCGACCAGTGGAGGCACGACGACAACGCCATCCTCGTCATCGACGCCGGCGGCGACGACACCTACCTAGGGGCGTACGGCGGCGCACCTCTGAGCCTGCCGGAAAACGGCGTCGAAACCCTGGCTTCACCGGTTGCCTTGTTCTTCGACTTGGGCGGCAGCGACATTTACGATGCAGGCAACCTGCCGTGCGCCCACGGGGCCGCATGCGCCGACCATGCCCCGGACGCCTTCTCTGGGGTTGCGCCGGTGGCCGTCTTCGTCGACTGGGATGGCGAGGAAGTCGCGGTCGAGAATCGGTTTCTTGCCGGATCGCGGTCGCAGGGCTATGCAGGCGAGGGCAACTTGGACGGGGTCCCGCAAGCCGACTCCGTCAACTTCCTCCGGGCCAACGCCAACACGTTGGCCCTGCGCAGCTACGGTGTCCTCCTCGAGCGCGTCGGCGACAACTCCACCCTGCGGTCGACTTACGAGGCGGGGAACCAGAGCCAGGGCTCGAGCGTGCACGCCAACGACCAGGGCGTCATCGACCCCCAGACCGAGCCGCCGCGCGCGGGAGTGGGTTTGCTCGTCCGGTTGGTCGGGTCGGGATCCGATGCGCGCAGCAGCTTCAGGGCGGGCGACTACAGCCAAGGCGCGGCGTGGCTGTCCGGGGAAGCGGCGCCCGTTGCTGCCCTGCTCAATGTGGCTGGAGAGAAGGCCATCAGCCATGACCGCTATCAGGCGGGGGCCTTTTCCCAGGCCGCAGCTGCCGGGCCGTTCACGAAAGTTTCCTCCTCGTTCGGCGGCCTTGTGGCCTTCGCCGACGTGGCTGGGCCTGCAAGTCAAAGCAATGACACCTACCTCTCGGGAGCCGGCTCGCGCGGGTACCTGCAAAAGCCCTTGGTATTCGTGGCCCAGGTGAGCCACGCCGTCTTCCTGGACGCCCTAGCCCCACCTCCCCTCGATGCAATCAGGTCGGCCGAGGTGGGCCTGGGGCGGCTGGATGTATCGCCACGCACCTTCGCAGGCTTCAGTGACGACACGTACGGCCCCCTCGACTTTGTCGACGGGTGGGGCCTCAACGGGGCCTTCTTCATCGACGTCTCGGGGTACGACGACTACCCTGCATCGGCAATGCAGCCGCAGGGGCAGGTTGGCAACAACGCCAGTTGGAGGCTGTTTCCCTCCGACGGCATCACCAGGGGCAACGACTTCGGCCAAGCCGACGACCGTGACCGGGACGGGTTTCCCGCCTGGGTGGAGGATGCCGGGACCCCGTTCCCGTGGGTGGAGGATGCCGAGACCCCGTTCCCGGCCCTCTGGGACAGCCGGGACTCCGACCGCGACAGCTCGCCGTCCCCGGCGGCGCCGCGTGTGCTGCTGGACCTCGGCGACGGCTTGACACAAGCCCAGGACCAGCCCTACGCCTTCGTCCTGGACGTCGCCGGCGACGACACCTACGGACCACACTTTTCGGCAACCGTGCATTTGGATCTTGGGGGAGACGACACCTACCTAGGCCACGTCGGGGCCGCGGTGGGCGCCACCCAGTTCCTGCCTGCGCTCCCCGGCGAGCCTCCGATTCCCAACCACGCCCTCTCTTTCCTTCTGGATGTGGGTGGCAACGATACGTACCGGACCGCCTTCCGCGGCGCCCAAGGGTTCGCCACCGGCCCCGCAAGCGGCATCCTCTTCGACCTGCAGGGCCAGGACCACTACCGCGCCTTGTCGCACGCCCAGGGGACCGGCTCCGTCGGCGGCCTCGGCGTCCTGGTCGACCTGCATGACTCGCGTGGCGCGCCGGAAAGCAACTGGTTCTGGACGGACGAGGGGCCAAGCCAAGGAAGCAGCAACGCCGGCGTCGGCATCCTGATTGCCACCGGCGCCCACAACAGCTTCCCGACGGACGAGCGCAGCGATTCCTCGGGCATCAGCATCAACAACGGCACCAATGACGCCCCCCGGCTGATGGTGGCCCCATCGAACAGCGTCCCGAGCACGGGGGCTGAAGCGGGGGTTCTGTACGAGTTCAGGGCCGAAGTGCTTGATCCGGACGGCGACCCAGTGGCCGTCACGTGGACCTTCGACCATGGCACGGGACAGCAGCACTCCTACACTGCGCCACGCATCGAGGATGGCGCAGGCTCCGCTTCGACGACCTACGCTTGGCTGGAGGTCCCCACCGACGGCCGCATCGAGGGTCGCGGCGAAACCATGACGTACACGGTCCGGACCGAAGTGCGCGACTCGGGCGGCCTGACCGAATCTTTCGAGGAAGAAGTGGTCGTCCACAACCCTGCGCCACTTCCCAATGGAGCGCTGCGCGGCCCGTCCTTCACGCCAGCCAACCAGAAGGTCGCCTACCAATTGCCGGTCACCCCGGCACCCGACCTGCAGGACCCGGTTTCCCGCGTTGCGTGGGGCGACGGCACGACCGGTGAGTTCTCTTCCACGGCAATCGACTGGGCCCTTGCTGACTTCGGCGGTTCGATTGCCCTTCCGGACTTCGGGGGCCCCTTCCCCGCCGGAGGCCTCACGCCCGGTGGCGGCAACCTGGCAAACGCCATCGACGGCAACAACGCAACCGCGGCGGTCCTGAGGGTTACGGTGGGCGGCAGCGACCCGCCGATCCAAGTCATCGTCCGGTTCGCCGGCGTGCGCCAAGTGCGCGACGTCGTCCTGAACGTGTCCGTCAACCCGATTCAGCCCATGCCGGTCCGGCTCTCCGTGGTCGGGTTGCTAGAAGGGCAGCCCCCGCTTCCCATTGGCATCGTTGACGTCGTGGCGACGACGCCGTCCGCCGTCCGGCTGGAAGTCCCTGGGCTGCCCGACCTGCCCGACCTGCGCGGACTGCTGCTGCGCCAGCTTGTTCCGGCCGGGCAAGAGAGCTCGCCCGCCCTGCTGCACCTCAATTCCGTTCAGGCGCGCGGCCCCGGCGCATCCCACCAATGGAAACAAGGCGGCGCCTATGAGGTCAACTATACCGTCATTGACGCGTTCGGTGGACGCAACGGCGCGACGATGCTCGCGACGGTCTCCGCCGGCGATGTGGGTGTCGATCCCCTGGACCTATCCGACGTCGGCGGCAGGGGACCCGTCCGGCACGCTAGCCTTGCCGTGGGGCAGAACTACACCTTCAAGTGGACCAGCGCAGTGAGCCTGGGCTCTGATTGCGCCGTCATCGACTGGGGGGATGGCAGCCAATCAACGTGCGAGCTAATCAAGGAGGCGACGCTGAACGTCAGCCACGTCTGGTCGACGCCTTCGCCTCCCGAGGGTCACTCCGTGAGCATCACGCATTACCCCTTGGGCGCCGCCGCTGAGCCGGGACCGGTTTTGCAGGCGACGGTGGTGCATGCCGAGCAGGCGTTCGACCTGCGCATCGCCTCACGACCCGGCCCACTGGGTATCCCCACTCCTGAAGAGGCCCTGCTTTTTCTCGCGCTCGACCCTGCCGGCGGTCGCACTTGGCATGAAGGAGTCGCTCATCTTGCCGTCGTCGATGCCGCGGGGCCGGACCGCTACGTCGGCGCCGTCGCCGCGTCCCGGCCGTTGGCTACGCTGGCCGATCGCAGCGGCAATCCCCAACCCCTCGAGGTCGCGCCGCCCCGACTGGTTGTGGACGCCTCAGGCGACGACGACTACCTGTCCACCGCTGGCATGACGCAGGGCTACGGCGCCTTCTCGGGCGTGGCCCTGCTCGTGGACGCTGCCGGGGACGACCTTTACGTTGCCAATGGCAGCGCCCAAGGCGCGGCCTTCCGGCACGGCGTGGGGGCCTTGGTCGACCTGGGTGGAGATGATTCCTTCAATCCGGTGCGCCCGGACGATTCCCTGGTGCGCGGTGGCTACGCCTCGAACTCCAATGCGTGGTTGCAGCGCCCGTCCATCCTTCGCGCCGGCCCGCACGCCCAGCCTGAGTCGGCCAACCTGATGCAGGGCGCCTCCGTGGAGGGATTCGGGCTGCTGGTGGCCCTTGGGGGATACGACTCCTTCAGCGCTGCCAGTCGCGCGCAAGGCTATGGCTCGCACGGAGCCGCCGATGTGGCAGACTACGCCTTTCCCGGGCAGGGCAGCGACTGCGGGTCGCCTGGGGGCTCCTCCCAGGACCTCGTCACCATTGCCTGCATGCTTGGCATGGGCAATGTCCATGACCCAGTCCAGGAGCGGGGCTACTATCTGCCGGGCACGGCCGCCGGCCCTGGCACATCCCCAATCAGCAGCGGCTCCGACGACACCGCCCTGCTGTGCACGGTCAACAGCCAGGCCCCGGTCGGCTTTTGCCCCAGTGGTGGTCGCCCCACGACTGCGACGCTGTCCGGATTCATCACCAATGGCTCGCGCTACGGCCCCGGCGTTGGCGTCCTGCTGCACGCAGGAGCCGCTTCCTACCACGCCACCGACCTCGCGCAGGGGGCGGCGGACAGCGCCGGCCGCGGGATGCTTCTCAGCTTGGACGGCGCCGCCTTGCTGTCGGCGACGACGCGAAGCCAAGCGTACTCCCGCGGGGGCACGGCCGCCACCGTCGGGCTCGGGCCGCTGGCGCTGCGCCTAGGCGAGCTCGGCCAGGCGGCCCACGAGGACCCCGAGCAGACGCCCGAGGGAGGGGCCACCGATGCCTTCGCTATGGCGGTCCTGGCGGGAGCGGGCCTCGACACCGACTGCTCCGAGGGCTGTGGAGCGACGGTGGGCCCCCAGGCCCGCGTCGTGGATGCCGGCCCGTCCGCGCTGCCCGCTCCCACGGTGGTCATCAGCACCGAGTCGGGCCCCGTGGTGGACCGGAGGCTCGTGCCGCTGCAGGTGACGGTATCGCCGGAGACGTCCGGCTTCCCCCTGGAGGTCGTCGTTCTTGCCTTCGCTCGCGGGTTCGAGGGCGCTGGGACGTGCGTGGGCCCCTTGCTGGCCCCTCCGACTCTGCTGCTGCACACACTGGATGCGGCGCTGGTGTCGTCCTTGGCCCTCGACCTCAGCGCCACCGTGTCTGAAGGCGCCCCACTGCACCCCGCCGGGTGCACGGAGCTCCTGGCCTTCGCCCGCCACCTCGCGTCCGGGCTGCCCGCCACGGGTTGGGGGACCGGCAAGACAAGCGTGGTGGTCCTGCCGCCGCCCGCCCTGACGGTGCAGGGGCTTGGGAAGGTCGGCCTTGATGGGCTGGAGCTCGTGCGCGTGCCGGCCGGGCAGCCCGTCACCGTCCCTGTTCTGACCCGCGAGCCGCTGGCTCGGCAAGGCACCGGAATGGCCGTTGAGACGGTGTTCCGCGTCCGCGACGGGTCGGGTCAAAACGCGGCCTCCGCCACGGCAGGCTCTTGGGCGGACCTGGGCGACTCCGAGGCCCGTCGGCTCGTCACGTTCACAGTCCCGCAGGAAGGCGAGTACACCCTGTGCGCCCAGGCGCGCTGGGGGGGACCTCCGGGGCAGGCCGATGAATGTGTGCCCATCGCCCGCCTTGTGGCCGTCTCGGCCACCCCCACGTTCGGTACGCAGCTGCCGCAGGCCTGGAAGCTGCACTCGACCCTCCCCTTGGAGGGAACCGTGTCCGCCTTCGACTCCACCAAAGTGGAGTCCGTGCTGCTGCGCGCGCTGGTCGAGAGCGGCCAGCCCCTCAAACTGCACAATTCCCTGCTGAACACCACCTGCACGGGTGCCGAAAAAACTGGGTTCGAGACCTGCGCCCACTTCCAACGGGCAACCTCCAGCGATTCGCTCGTGGCGTGGGACGCCTTGATGCCGAGAGCCGTCGGCTGGAACGGTGGCGTGATCATGCTGCAAGCGTCCATCGTGCAGACCGGCAACGCCCGCTCGCCGTGGTCCGACCTTGGCAGCCTCTTCCTCGACGGGGCCCCACCTACCGTGCGCTGGCTGAAAGTGCCTGACGGGACGCCCGCCGGAAAGCTCGCCACCAACGCGACCGGCGTCGTCGACCTGGTGGCGGCCATCGCCGACCCGATGGACCCGGACTGCACTGCCAATTGCCCACAGGGGTCCGGCCTCGATGAAGGCGTGCTCTCCCTGGTCCTACTCATGCGCGGCGACAACACTGTGCAGATCCCGTTGGCGCGCGCTGCGGCGCTCGACGACGACACGACCCTGGCCAAGCCCAATGACGGCACCCTCCTGCGCGGTTTCTCTTGGGACGCCGGCAGCGCCCCTGAAGGCGAATACGAAGTGCTGGTGTCGGCGGCCGACCTTGCTGGCAACGTCCGGCTCTACAACCCCGGGTTCTGGCTCGGCGTCGACCGCCAAGCGCCCGACGTGAAGGCGGAACGGGACCTGGTGGTGGTGTTGCCGATGCAGGACACGCCTGAAGGCCCCATTCGGCAGACCTCGGTCAAGCCTGGCGACCAACTCGAGGTCCGGGTGCAGGCCTTCGACCTATGGTGGCTGGATGGCGCCAGCGCCCGCGTCCTGGGCAACAACCCGTCCACTCCCCTGACGCCGCAGTCCAGCGTGGAACGCGCCACCCCGCTTCTGTTCACGGGGACCCTGACCCTGCCGCATGACGTAGCCGGGGAGTCCGCGCGAATCGAGGTCACCGTGCGCGACCGCGCCGGCAACAAGGCCATCGTGCAGGAAGGCACGTCGCGCGCCTTCTACCCGGACCAATTCCAAGTCCAGGATTTGACGGCGCACCCGCGCTCGGACGCCTTGGTCTTCGATTGGCAGACGGACCGCCTTGTGCACGCCAATGCCACCCTTCTGGCGGCTGGAGGACTGCCCCTTTATGCCCCCGTGAGCATGGGTCCCACGTCCGCCTCCGTTGCGTTCGAGGGACTGGCGCCAGGGACCTCCTACGATCTTGTGCTCCAGCTGTGGGACGACGCCGGGTGGAGCCAGACCCTTCACTTGGCAAGCGCGACGGCGCCCCCGCCGGGCTTCAGCCTGGCCCTCGATCCCCCATCGAGCGCCACGCTCTCAGGCGACATCCACATCGAAGGGGTCCTGCGGTTGCCTCCGCCGGATGGCCGGCTGCGCCTGCTGCTGCAGGACGGCACGGTCCTAGGCGACCACCCACTTTCCTTCCCCAGCGCGACGGCGGAGCACCGCTTTTCCTTTTCCTGGGACTCCCTGCTGGACGCGGCCACCCTGCAGTCGGCCCGCGACGTCACCTTCCTGGCCGAAGTGACGGACGGCGTTGACTTCGCTTCCGGCGGAGAACTGCGCAGCGCCCAGACCGTGCGACGCGTGGACAACGCCCCGCCCGGCCTGCAGCCCCGAGTGGAGGGGCCCGCCCCGCGCTGCGACGCCACTGAATCGCAGGAGTGCTGGTACAACGGCACCGTGCGCGTCCACGCCGGGGCCAGCGACGACACGGCTCCCCTGCGCATCGTTGCATCGGCGGACTGCACCAGCGCTGTTGCAGCCGACGTGGTGACATTGGCCACCGACGGCTCCCATGAGGTCGTGTTCCACGCCTGCGATGGCGCGACTCCGTCCAACCGCAACAGCGTCCAACAGGCGTTCCGCATCGACCGCACCTTACCCGACCTGCACGCCGCCCCCGCCCTGGCGGCGCCAGTCACCTCCAACCTCACGGTGCCCATGTCCGTGCAGGCAAGCGACGCCCTATCCGGATTGGACGCCTTCCGCATCCGCACCCAGTCCTGGAGTGCCTGGTCCGCCCAGCCACCGGCCAATGCCACCCTGGCCAACGGCCCGGACGGCGAACGCTGGACCGACCTGGAGGTCCGCGACCTGGCCGGCAACGTCCGGCGCGCGTCGTTCAGCGTCACGCTGGACCGCGTGGCCCCGGAAATCGTCACGGCGCGCTGGGTCGGCTGGGACGAATCCAACGGCACCCGCCAACCCGTGCTCTACCTTCTGGCACGCGACGCCCTGGGCGGCGATGGCCGGCCTGCCGGCGTTGACGCCGTCCGGTTCGCGCCGGCCAGCAACGAGACCTGGGGCACCTGGATTCCCACGGACGGCAACCGCAACCACTTCGTCCAGACAACGGGCAATCTGCTAGTGCAGGTGCGCGACCGGGCCGGCAACACGGCCCCGGCTGTCGCTGTACCCGCCCCACCCGCCGACCATGCCGACGCGTCCCCTCCAGCCGTGCCGCCGCAGCTCGATTCCGCCGTGGCGGTCTTCGACCTTCCCCTGGTCACCCCCGCGACAGGCCCGGCGGGCAGCCAATTCACGTTCTCGGTCGTGGTTCGCCTGCCCGACGGCGCCCGCCCCGACCGCGTCTGGATCGAATGGCAAGGCCAGCGCACCGAGATGCACGGTTGGGAGCCCGTGGGCGACGGCCACCGATACCTCGCCAACCTCACCCTTGGGGACACTCGCTTCTTCGACGCGCCCGTCTACCGCGTCTTTGCCGAATGGGGTGGCCACGAGTTCGCCGCCGGGCCCTACCCGGGCCCCCTCGTCACGGCGCTGAGCCATGACGCGAAGGTGGATGAGGGACGCGCCATCCCCGGCGCGGCGCTGGCGCCCCTGGCTGCCTTGGCCCTGGCAGCGGCGGCGCACCGCGGCATGTCCAGGAGGCGGCTGTGATGAGGTCGCCTGACCGCCCCGAGGCCATCCCCTTCCTCTTGGTGGGACTTCTCCTGCTGGCGGACATCGGCAGTGGCGGCTTGTTCGACGAAGCCCTGCCCCGCGACACGCTGCCCGACAGCGGCCTCGGCCCCGGCGCGGTCGAATGGTTCTGGCAGGGCGGCGGTGCGCGTATCCCCTTCGCCGACGACATGTCGTCCGCCACCGCCTTCCACTACGCTGGCATGGCGAAGTCGCTGCCCTTCTACCATCTGGAAAAGGGCACATACGTCCGGGACGGCAAACCCTTCGACTACTATGGTGGAGCCATCCCCGCCCCCCGCACCGACGATTTGCAGGCCTGGCAGGCGGACCGCTGGCGCGACGACCTCCTGCGCTGGGGCCAGGAAGGCAGCCAGCAATTGGCCGGCGGCGAACTGCTTCCGCTGTCTGCTTGGAGCTGGTCCGGCGGCGCTTGGCAACTCGGCAACGACTCGACTGGAGCGACGTACCCCTCCGGGCTCCTAGCCGGCGTGGCAAGCCCCATCGTGGACCTGCGCACCGTGACCCCCTTGTTGCCGGAGGTGTCGCCGGGCGTCCATGCAGGCGGAGCCTCCTTCCATGCGAAGAATGCATTGGCGGGCCCCAACGTACAGGGCGACCGGGTCCTGCAAAACCTCCCAAACAACACCAACGGGCCTCAGACCTTGGTCGCCGCCGACGGCGACGGCCAAGGAGCACAAGCCGATTCATCGCCCCTACAGGCTGCCGCCGCCTTGCGGCTTCGCCATGCCTACGGCTTCGAGTTCATGGGCACCGAGCTCTACGATGGCGGCCGCGTCGAGGCCTCCAGCTACGATGCGCGCAGCGACCACTGGTCGGACTGGGCGGGCCTTGAGCCGACCACCCGCGCGTTGAAGGTGAACGACGCCACCTTGGAGGGCGGCCTTTCAGTGTCCGCTGCCCGCGACGCCCCGGGAACCCGCATCCACCAGGTCGGAGTGCAGGTCCAAGCCCAAGTGGACGCGAGCGGCCTGCCCGGCGGCGACCCTGGGATGACCGGGGTCTCGCCCGGGAGTTGGGTGGATGCCGACCCCGTGAACCGGTCCCTCAGCCTGCCTAGGGGGCTCGTGAGCACCCAACGCGAGGCGGTGGAGGGGGCTCTCGACCAATCAATCGACGGGAGCACCGACCCCTCGGCCGTGCCAGCGTCCACCGTTCAAGACTTTCCCTGGCTCCACCGCGGGCCCATCATCGCATCCAACCAAGACCAACTGGACGGACCCTGGAGCGGCTTCGGCGGCGATTCGGGCGGATGGGTCGAGTCGGTCTTCGACCTCACGTCCTACGCGGGCAGCGTCGTCCGGTTCCGCTTCCTGGCGGCCACCCGGTCGGCCTCGTTGGGCCTCGAACCGGTGGCGGCGGGCCTCGGCTGGCGGCTGGGTCAATTGGAGGTGAGTGCCGCAGGCATTCCCGGCATCGCCGTCGTCGATTTGGCCTCGCCAGGCGATGGCGCCACCCTGTCCCCCGAAGCGGCCCAGCCGAAAAACGACTTCCATCCCGTTGTCGTGCTGCAGAACGAGGCGACCGGCGCCGTGCAGGCCGGCGTCAGCGCCACCCTGGATGGGCAGCACCCTTCGACCGACAAAGTCAAGCTCGGCAGCGCCGCCCGCGGCCGGGAACTCCACGCCTTGCAGGGGTCCTTCCACCACTTGGCTGGTGAAAGGGAACTGCTGGGCCTGCACCTGTTAAACGTGACCGCCAAACAGGTCCACACACCGGGAGCGGCCACGGTGGCCGGCCCTGGCCCCGTGACGTCTCGCACCTTCCACTTCCAGTTGGGCGGAGGGACGGCCTGGCGGGTCATCGGCCTTGAGACGGACGCGGATGCCGACGGTCGCCTCGTGCTGCGCGGCCAGAAAATGACCATCAACGCCACCCTGGAAAACTTGGGCCCCGAGAGTCTTACACTCGACTTGGAGCACGGCATCCTGCCCGTCCTGCGCGCGTTGAACGGCGCCCAGGTCGGGAAAGCGGATCCGGCCGGAAAGCAGGCCGGCAAGGCCGTCACCCTCCAGCTCGAGCCGTCGCGCGCCGTGTCGGGCGCCTTCGGCCACCCCGCCTCAGCGGTGCCTGTCTCCTGGACGTGGGGTGGCACGGCCATGGCCCAACCGCTGCACTTGCTGATGGAAGACCAGGAAAAGGTGGTGCGCCTGGACGGCGGCATGGTGCGCGTCGAGGCGATGATGCCCGACGCGATGGACGTCGATTTGGGCAACCTATGGAACCGGACCGGTGGCTGCAGTCGCCAGCTCGAGTTGATGGGGCACACGGGCGTCCTGAGATGCGCAGGGGCGCAAAGCGCCCGCTCGCCCGTGACGCCGCTGTCGCAGATCCAATTGCTTGAGGGCAACCAGACCCGCTTGGTCTTGACGCACAACGGGACCGGGGGTGTCGTGCGGCTTCTCGGCAACAATCTTACGAAGCCCAGTGAGCCGGCCCCGGTCGAGGCCGAGGGGTGGCAGGTCCTCGGCCAAGTCGCCTTGCAGCCGACGCTGGGGTGGCGGACCGAGACCATCGACCTGCCGGACTTCCCGCATCGCTGGGAGGGTTGGCTGCGACTGGAGGTCGAGACCTCCGCAGGCGATGAGCGCCTCATCGACCAGGCCCGAGTGGAGGTCGGGCCCTCGGAGCGTTCTCTGCCCGTCTTCTGGCACACCTTGGATGTGGAATTCCTGCCCGAAAGCGTCGAGTTCAGCGCCCTCAACGGCGGCGACGTGGTCCGGCTGACCGGCCGGGCCTTGCAGCAACCCAACCACCCGGCCGCGCCCTATGTCTATGCTGAAGCCCATGCTGACACCGCGTTGACCCTGAACCAGTCCCTTGCATTGGATGGCGCCCGCCCGATGCTGCGCTTCCGCCACCATCTCGCGGACGCCCAAGGTTTCCGCGGACTCGTGGAGATCCAGCAACAGCAGTCTTCGGGCGTACCGCAGCCGGACCAGCCGGCGCCGTGGATCGTGGTCGCGGCCTTCGACCCGGCGCAGGATGCCCGGCCCGGCATGTCGGTCGCCCAGGTGCGCCTGTGGGACTTTGCCGGCCAGGACGTGCTGCTGCGCTTCCGTTACGAGGTCCAGGCGCACGCCACGGTCACCGGGTCCCCGCTTGGCGAGGTGGGGTGGATCCTGGGCGACGTGCGCGTGGATTTGGTGGCCCAGAATGGATTGAAGATCCTGCACGAATCGGGGAGGAACCTGCTCGACCAATACGCGACGGAGGGCATCGTCGAGACTGATCGCACGCTCGACGGGCCAAACCAAAAGAAGCCCAAGGAAGAATCGGGCGCGTACCACTTCAAGGCGCTTAGCCACGAATGTCAGATGAAAGACACGTACCTGCTGGGCCCGGCAGCGATTTCCGACCCCGTGGACTTGCGCGCCATGCAAGCACCAGTCCTCTCCCTGAGCCACAGCGGCATGCTGGCAAATCTGAGGCGGTCGGGCGCCCCCGTCCACATGGACCTCGACCTCGAATACCAGTTCTTGGGCGCGGACCAGGCCTGGGGCCCGTGGCACTCCGCGACGCAGGACCCCTCCGGGCTGCGCGATCCTCAGGGGCAGCTGGTCCCCCACCTCTTCACAGAAGGATTCCAAGCCAATGCGCTGGTGGGGTCCTGGGAGGAAGAGCGTTTCACGACGTCCTTCGTCCTTCAGAAATCGATTTTCGCCGGGGAGGTGGCCCGGTTCCGCGTCCACTTTTGGGAGACCCTGCAGGATAATGGCGTGGCGGGCAAGTCTAACTGCATGGCCGCCGCGGACTGGCACGTCTACGGCATGCGCATCCGGGAGCCCCAGCACCTAACAGATGCCAGCCTGGCATCGATTTCGGTGACTCTCGACGACAGCGGCCTGCTCGACCGGCTGGCCCCAGGCGCCATCCGCGGCCGGGAGGACGCGGCCGTCGTGGCGGTGGAACACAGCGCGTTCGAGGTCCGAGCCAACGTCACCAACGAGGGCCGGCTGCCGCTGGCCAACCGGGTGTCGCTGGCGCTGGATGCCCCCGGCGCACGCATCAGCTTCATCGACACCTCGGGGGGAAGCCCGGTCCCAATCGCTGGCCGACCCTTCGGCCAGGTGGCCTTGCAGTCCGGCGAGTCGGCGCTCGTGCGTTTCCGGGTGGAGTTGCCGCACACGCCTCCCGGTGACTACGTCCTGTCGGCGCGCGTGACGGCCACGGACGCCCTCGACACGAACCCGTCCAACGATTTCCTGGCCCGTCGCCTCATCGTGCAGCCTTTTCGGGCCTTGACGGTCGATCGGGGCGACACCCTGGTGAGCGACTTCGTCGGAACCTCCGACGACCCGCGCACCGTGCAGTTGCGGCTGCGCAACGAAGGCAACGTACTCGAAAGGAGCGTGGCCATCCACGCCGAGGTCGTCGAGCGCGCGGGACTCACAGAGATGACGCCCATCGGCTACGTCCTGTTCCCCGAGACCGTCGCGCTCGCCCCCCGCACGGGAAGCATCGTGAAGAAATGGGACCTGCCCGATTCGCGCGTGGGCGGCCTTCTGGACCCCGTCACCGGCCCCTCGCCAGGCGCTGCCTCACTGCAGCTTGTCGCTGGCACCCCGTCAGGGCTTGGGTACATCGAGCGTGTCACAGCGCTGCGGCTGCGGCCGGGCGACTTCGGGAGCACCGTGGCGTCGGGACATTCCGATTTCGCCTACTCGTTGCACGACACGCCCTCGGACTGGATGGGTCTTGCCACGTATCCGCTTGGCCCTGAGCCCAAGGACGTCCTGGTCGCGCTCGACCTGGACCGCGATGGCAGGATTGGCGTCGGAGACGTCGTCCTCGGCCGCCAACCCCAGTACGAAGCGGGAGTGCGCATCTCTGCCGCGGACCCCAACCTCTCGGCCTTCGCCTCAGGCAGCACCGCGGTGAACGGTCGCTTCACCTTCGTCGACCTCGATGACAGCAAGTCTTACAGTCCCGGGGACCCGCTCTACCTGAACCGGGGCGGCGACGGCCGCCTCGGCGCCTTCAGCATCCGGATGGGCGGCGCCCTGCCCGACTCGCAGCCAGGCACCCTGGTGTTGCAGGCGAGTGGGGATGAGGCCCTCTTCGGGACCGACCAACCCGTGGCCATGGCGCTGGCCAGCTTCGCCGGCTCGCTGGCGGACAACCTTGAGTTCGGGAAGCGCTACGCTGTCGAGTTCCGCGTCCAGCCCGCAGCTGACTCCGTCACCCAGTGGTGGGACGAGGCCGACCCAGACAAGCCGCTCGACTCCGTTGCGCCGTCGGCCAACGTTGACCTCACCGATGAGGTGCCGGAGTTGCTGGACATCACCGACCTCGGCAAGTGCGGGTGCGCCCGCGCCCCGTTCATTGTTGAGCGCCGCCTGTGGGCCACCGGCATGGATTCCGGCTTGACTCCCGTGGTCTCCTTCCCCGCCGACGCTGACTGGACCGCCGAGACCCTGGTCGAGGAAAACGGCGCCTTCGTTGCGGCCGACGAGCGGCCCGACCTGCCCGCCTGGAGGCTGGTGGATGGCGCTGACCCGTCGCTTCCAGCGCCGGGGGCTGCCGGGAAAGCTTGGCTCTTGCCCGCGTACGACGGACTGGAATCCATCGAGAGCACATTGACTTCGCCGGCCCTGCCCGCCCACTTGATTCAGTCCTCCTCGCAGGCATTCCTGGAGATGCGCTACGCCAGCGGCCTGGAGTCCGAGTTGGCCACCCTGGAGACGCGCACCCTGCTGGGCGGCCAGTGGAGCGACTGGGAGCCTGCGGATGGCCTGAAGTCGCGCCGCGTAGCCGTGGTCTTGGCCCCCGACTTCCCGCGTGTGACTGGCACCTGGATTCCCTCCGGCGCCTGGGTGGGCAACGCAAGCGCGGTGTCTGGCCTGACCCCGAGCGCCATCTCCCCCGAGGCCTTCACCATGGGGACGAACCTGTACATCATCAGCGGCGGCGGCCCCAATGACGGGTTCCTGGGTTTCCGTTGGAACGAGGCCGACGGGAGGTGGAACACGGACGACGTCATCACGAGTGGTCTGGTGGCAACCATCTCCTCCTATCCCACTGTGTTCCAGATGGACTCGAAGACGTACCTCATCACCGGCAAATCGAATGGCACTTTCGACGGCTACGTCTGGGACGAGGCGCAGACGAGCTGGGTCCGAAACGCAGGCATCGTCAGTGGCTTGCACACGGTGACCACTGGCCGCTCGATTCCCGAGGTGTTGACGCTCGAAAGCGGGACCTACCTCGTCGCTCCATTCCACAAAACACTCACATCTGGTGGGGCGTTCGACGGCTATCGCTGGGATGGCACGCAGTGGCGGACAGCCACGGCCGTAGCCAGCGGCTTGGTGTATTCAGACGACTCAATCCATAGGCTCCGGCAATTCAACTTGGAGGGGTTGACCTACCTCGCCGTCACAAGGGACGGCGGGACCTCCACGGGCTACGTGTGGGCCGGGACCGGCTGGAACCGCCTGTCGTCCTCCCTTCTTAACGTCGCCCCCGGGATCCCCGTTTGGTTCGAGCTGGACGGACAGACCTACCTTGCCGTGCGCTCCACCACCACGCCGGATACGCTCACCGGATTCCAGTGGGTCCGGGGGGCAGGCGCCGGCTATCCCATCTCAGGTGCATTGCCGCTGGATGGACATCCTATCCCGCCGTTCTACACGTCATACACCGGCAGCAACCAGGATCAACCCGCCGGGTGCAGTCACCCCACGGGCGGACTGTGTTCTTGGTCCCCCTTCCCTGCCGCCCGACCGGATGGCGACCCCGAGTGGGTGCGCGCGTTGGCGGACACCTTGCGCAGCTTGGCGGAGACCCTCGGCCCGGAAAACGTCGGCGTCTTCACGACCCTTGAGCACGATGGCGCCCCAAACCCTGACCTCTTGCTTCCGGATGGCCCCTTGGACCCTGCCTCCGCGCCCCTCAAGCGGGACGGGACCTGGCTGCACGTGACGCGGCCCGACAACCCGCAGGGCGAGGACGAGTACCGCTTCCCCCTGCGCGACTTGGACGCGCTCGGCATGCGCCTGGAGCGCTACGGCTCCATCCTCCTGCTCGGCGACAACGCGACCACGACGTTTGCCGAGAGGTCTAGGACCCTCAACGACCTCTCTCCGGACAGGTTCAGCGGCCTGCCCGCAACGGCCGCATGGCCAGCCGACCCCGCCGATGCATTCGCCGGCCTCGTATCCGCCCCGACAAGCCAAATTCCGACCGACTTGTCCTTGCAACACCACGAGGCCCTGTTCGAGATCCTGAACGCCGCCCCACTCGCAGGGGTTCGCACCGTGGGCGCCATCGGTCCCGCCTCCGCCACCCTTGCCCTCAGTGGCATGGACCTGCAGGGCACCCGCATGACGGCGTGGCTCACCCCCGGCATCCCGCAGGTGGACAGGCCGAAGGAGAGACAGTTGCAGTGCCTCTCCCCAGGCAGCAGCAACTTGCAGCATTTCCCGGAACCAGGCACGCCGACGTGGTACAACCCGACGCAGACCAGTCCTGGTAGCCCCGTGAAGCCCCCGCCCCCATTCGGGCCCTTGGCAGTGCAGGTCCAGCCGAAGGCGGCGTGCATGGCCGTAGCACCCCTTACCCCGGACCTCACCAGTGCGTGGAACTACTGGTACGTGTCCGCACCTGACGCCCGCAGCATTGCCATCCGTGATTTCCTGCGCGCAGCCGGCGTACAAGCCGATGAGAGGACGGTTATCACTCGCAATGCCTGTCCGCAGCACCCATTGAATTCCTTGGGCGCCGGCTTTTTAATCTGCGTTCTGCCCTCCAACGTCACCGTCGAACCCGCACGACCCGATTCCCCCGCCGTGGTCACCGCGGCCTACGCCACCAACGCCGCTGAGTGGACCGCCGCGGTACTGCAGACCTTGGACCGCCAGGGCCTCCTGCCGGAAGGGACCGGGCAGTGGCAGGCCCTCAGCCCCACGCTTTCCACGCCAGTCGGGGGCCGGTTTGTGCTGGACGAGGACGGCGGCGACCACTACGACGGAGCCCCGATGCAGTTGCGTTTGCGGGTCCAATCCGAGCCCAGCCAACGCGGGCATGGGTGGTTCCTCCTCGACCACTTCGGGCTGCTGGGCACCAACTTCACCTCCGACATCGGTGTCCGCGTCGCGCTGCCCCTCGACGGTGCGTCCTTGGAACCCGGGGAGACCGGCTTCCATCCGCTCGTCGAGGTCAGCAACCGTGGAACCACGGACCTCGAGGGCCTCATCCGCGTCCAAGTCGACATGACGCAGGTGCTCGACTGCGGCGGCGAGTGCTGGGCCATTCCGCAGACCCCGGTGACGGTGCTGGTGGACGGCGGGTTGCCCGCCGGCACGCAGCGCGTCATCACCCTCGGCGGCGACGCCGTGACGGACCGGGTGCAGTTGCCCAGCGTCGCGTACTTGGGTTCCCCCCAGGGGTTCTTCGACGGCTCCTTCCCGAAAGGCGAATCGACCGCCTTCCGCATCGAGGCTGGGCGCCAGCCACCCAGCGGTCCGGATCCCGATTCATACGCGCTCAACGACGGCGACGCAGTCACCGTGGTCGGGCTGACGCAAACCAGTCCGCTCCTGCGCTCCGAGGACGCCGTGCGCCTGCTGCCCAACAGGGGCGCGAGTCACTCCCTTGACCAAGCCGTGCTGTACGTGGCGCTGCACAATGACGGCTCCATCAAGCAACAGGCCGCCCAAGTCACGGTGGAGTTGCGCGACGCCATGCCGCAGCACTGCGCCTTCCAGGGGCCAAGGACCGGCTTCTGGCCCTGCGAGCAGCAAGGGAGGGGAATCCTGCCGCTCAACAGGTTTCCCCCTCTGATCAAGAATACGCTGGTCTCCCGCGGCCAGACGTTGGACCTAGCATTCCCCCTCGACGTGGATGGGTTGGGGACGGGGGTCTACCAGGTCACCATGACCCTGAGGACCCAGGCATCGGACGGCACCCCGCTTGCCCCCCAGACGGTGATGCGCTGGCTGCACCTCGACGAAGAGGGGACGGATTGGCCCAACGGCCATGCCTTCTACTACGAGGCGACGCGCGTGGGCATGAGCACGGACTACATGCCGCCCGACACCGATGGCGATGGCCTGCGCGACATGTCCAGCCCCTACAGCTTCTTCGGCGGCAGGTTGTGCGCCCCCGACGCCACCACCGACCTTGGGGATGGTCCCCGTACGGATACGCCCCTGCTGCACGGTTGGCGGCTGAGCAGTGATGGCCAGGACCCCTGCATGCAGTTCCAGGATCCGCTGGGCACTCCGGTGCTGGAGTGGCGCCGGGACGAGCGGCCCAGCACGACGGCGGGTGAGGAGTGGGGCCCGCAGCAGGTGGGCAGCACCACACCGCCCGAACCGGCCCAATATGGGGCCAATGACTTCGGTCCAGATGGCGTGATCTGGCATCCGCTACGCGAACTGGAGGGGCAGGAGGTAACGGCCCGCAATCCGGAGGGAACGGCCCGCAACCCGTTCGACAAGAACAAGCCAAACGGCCCAGCCCTCAGCTTGGCCGCCTTCGAGCCCGGCGCCGCCCGCCTTGCCATCGAAAGCCAATACCGGGCGACGCCGAACACCGCCTACGTCGTCGTGATGCAGGTCCCCTTCCTTGCATGCGGCCCGGGAGGTGGAAATTTCGCCCACTTGGGACAAAGCTGCGGGTGGCAATGGACCACCAGCGACTGGCTGCCCCTGACGGGGTCGGCCACCTCGACGGCGCCGCCCGGCACCACGGCGGACATGGGTGGAACGAACTGCCCGCTTGCAAACGAGCAAAACCCCAACAGCGCGCGTTGTAAGCGCCTCACCTCCAACCCCATGGTCGGTTTGCCGGGCCTGTGGGGGGGTGGCAACGCGGTCGACGCCGGAGAACCCTGGCCGGTGCTCGACTACTTCATCGACGATGCCCATCAGCCGCTCCTTGCTGCGTACTGCAATGGCGTGGCAAGCCAGGACTGGGAGGACACTGCTGGACTTCCAGTCACCAGCGGGTTCCGGGCCTGCCAGTTCGCCCGCAGCCAAGGCGGAAACTTCGAGTCCAGCGAGGGCGGCCCCAGCGAAATCCCGCGCCCTGTCCGCTTCCGTCTGCTGGCGGCCTCCTTCGGAGGCGACACCGGCCTCAACTTTTGGATGATCAAGTCGATGGCGCTCACCGAGCACCGCCTTACCATCGAGGGCCCCCAGGTGATTGCCCTGGACCTGCTCGACGGCCAATCGGACGCTGTCCCGGTGCGCGTGCACAACGCAGGCGCGGTGCGTGACACCGTGCGCGTCACGGCCCAGGCCACCGACTTGGCGAGCTACCCTGACGTCCAAGTCGGCCTGTCGCGGCAGCGGACGCAGGCCCCTGACCCCGAGGGCCTTCCCCCCATTTCACTCGACCCCGGCGAGGAAGCGAAGGTTTGGGTGCACGTCGGCGTCGGCCTGAAGACCGGGCTGCAGGATTTGGGTTCCTCCAGCTACCCGCTGCCGGTCCGCGTCGTCGCCCAGTCCATGGTTGACCCCTCCGCCTCCGCCACCGCCCGAGTCGATGCGAGCTTCAAGATCCGGCCGTGGGCCAACTTGGCCGTCGATCAGCTGGCCGTGGGAGGCGATGCCACCCAAGGCGTCGCCCAACTGGCCAGTGGGGTTCCGGTCTCCTTGACCGTCGGCTTTGCCAACCGTGGCGACCTGCCCATCGGCGGCCCCGGGCAGCCCATCGAGGTTCGGTTCGAGGATCAAGGCCCGGGCGGCCAGGTCATTGCGATCAAGACCCTGCAGGGCCCCCTCATGCCCTGCAAGCGGCAGGGCTGCACCGTCTTCGAGACCGTGGAGTGGACCCCCGACGCCCAAGGGCCGCGCCGGCTCGTTGTCAACGTCAACCCCTCCGACGACCCCGCTAGCCTTCTGCCGGAGAACGACTACAGCGACAACCAGGTCTCGCGTGACGTGCATGTGGGTCCAGTGAAGGCCGTCGAGTTGTTGCCATTGAACGCTTGGATGGTCCCCTTCACCGATGCTGGATGCGCCACGGACGCGCCGCCGGTGCGTGATTTGGTGGCAGGGCACGCATACTGCGTCGCAGTCGTCGTCCGGAACGCGGGCCTGCTGCCCGCCAAGGGGCCGCAGGTGCAGTTCAGCGTCGATTCCAGCGATGGGTTCAGTTGGCTGACCGGGTGCGCGCAGGGCCGCACGGATTGCGCGCCGTCATCGCTGCCAGACCCATTCCCGGGCGACACCACCCTTACGCTCTTCAGCCCCTCGGCGTGGACCGCCAGCCGTCGCTCCGACGACGGCGGCGAGCGCAACATCCGCGTCCAGGTCGTCACCGGAGGGTCGAACTCGGCTCTGGAGCCCTTCCTGAGCCACGCCGTGCATGTCGATGAGTACGCCCTGCAATTGCCCGATGGCCAGAACCGCACGGTCGGCCTTCGGCCCGGCGAGCAGGTCGTCGTCCACGTCAACGTCACCAACCTCAGCACTGCAGTGGCGACCCCTGTGAGCGACTCAGGCAATTCGTCGGCTCTGCGCGTCCATGTCGAGCAGGCTCCGCCGCTGCTGCCCGGGGAGACCGCCCAGATTCGCATCGTGTTGGCTGCCTCGCTTGCGCTTCGCAGTGACGATGCCCTGCCGCAAGTCGTCCTCTCGACGCAGGAGGATCCGGCCGTGGCCCTGCCCCTTCCCCTGCAATTCCACGTCGCGTTGCAGGCGTCCGCCACGGCGCGGGCCCTGCCGCTGCGCGCCGGCCCTGGGCCGGCGGACGTCGAGGTCGTCCTGGACAGCGCAGACTCGGGCGTCCCGACCCGTTGGACGCTGTCCACGGCGGCGTTCCCCTTGGCCAGCAACGCCTCCACGCCGGTCGACCTGCCCGCCTTCGGCCGCGCCCTGGTGCGCTTCCCGGTCCGTGTCGAAGACCACGCGGCCCCCGGCACCTACGCCGGGAACATGACGTTCCAGCGCGTCGCGGACGGCATCGAGCGGACCCTGCAGGTCCCCTACGCGCTCGAGGTCGAGGCGCGCCCGGACCTACAGGCGCAGGCGGCCGAGCAGGCAAGCGCGCCCCAGGGACGCGCCGCCACGATTCTGGTCCGCGTCGGCAACAGCGGCAACGTCCCGGTCGAGGTGGCCTTGGCCACCGTCATCGACCACGGCAGCTCCGCGGCCGGTCCCGCACGCTTCCAGCTGGACCCGGGCGCGTCGCGCAATGTCACAGTCGAGGTGCTGGGCGACGCCTCCCTGCGCAGCATCGGCGCTGTGAACGTGAGTTGGCGGCCGCAGATGGGCGAGTGGCGGTCCGGCCTTGTCCTGCCCTGGAGCGTCGACTTCCACCCCGCCGTCGTGCGCATCGCCGACACGGACCTCGACTCCTTGCATCCAGTGACGGGCCGCGTGCAGGCGGTGCGGGTCTCGCTGGAGAACCCGGGCGTGTCCCGGGTGGAGGCGGAGGTCCTGCTTGTGCTGGACGGCGCCGTGCAAAGCCAGCGCGTCATCGCGGTGGAGCCCGGCCAAGTTGCGCAAACGACCCTTGCCTTCCGGGCCGGCGAGGAAAGCCTTGGACGCTTCCTGGTCGTGGCCCGCCCCGTGGGGGTCTTGCTGTCGCTGGACGATTCGACCTTCTACGACGTCGGCGACGCCGCCAGCGGGCAGGCCGCCGTGTCGCAGCCGACCCTACTTGACCGCGCGACGCCTGCTCCCCCAGTGTCTCTGCTGTTGTTGGCGCTGGTGGCTCTTGCCTTTTGCCTGCGCAGGAGGGCCCCGTGAGGTCTCGTGCTACGGCGTGGGCGCTGCTGTGGTTGGCGGTCGCCTCCGGCTTCGTCTTGCCCCAGGTGCAGGCCGAAGGCCAAGACGGCTGGCACGAGGCGCAGGGTGAGACGGCTACGCGCTGGTTCCGGGTCACGCTCGAGGTCCCCGTCCCGGAGGGCATGGAGGGCGTGCGCGACCTGCCGGTCCAACGCGTCCTTAATCTCGCTGAGACGCTGGCGAGTGCCGGTTACCCGAGCCGCAGCCTGACCAGCGGCGCCTCGCTGCTTCAAGGGTTCGAGCTGGACTTGGACTCCTTCACACTCTGGGAATTGACCGCACAGGGCCCGCGCCGGCTGCCGGTCCTCGTCAGCCCTGGGGGCCCGGAATTCGATCCCAGTTCACACCCCGTGGTCCTGGTGAGTTGGGTCATGGATGGGGAGGCAGCAGCCAAGCGCACATTCCAGCTTTACTTCAACTCCGTCTACAACCCTAGTTCCGAGGCCGTCGGGGCAGTCGATTCTGCGTTGCAGTCGACGTTGGCCGCCTCGGTGGGCCCGGGCCGCGGCAACCGGCTGTTCGTCCCGCTGCATGACTTGCCGGGGGCCCAGGGGTCCTTGTCTGAACAGCGCAAAGTGTGGATTACCAACCTCTTTCCCGGAAGCAACGAGGTCAAGCTCTACGAGTACCGATTCGGGATGCCGGACCTGCGAGAACCGGTGGCCGTCAAGACCTTGGTTGGGGCGGGGGCGGTCTACGCCTACACGTTGGGGAACTTTGGGGTGCGAAGCTCTGAGGGCGGCGTCTACATCGAGGCCGACCGGCCCGTGGTGGCCGAGGCCCGCTCCGCTGCGGACGGCTTCAAGGCGAACCTGTTCATCCCGTCCGTCGATGGAGGCTACATCGGCCGCGCCTTCCGGGCGGCCAACCTAGGCCCTTCGGAGTCTTGGGCTGTGCACTGCCCCGTCGCCTTGGCTGTAGCGCTTTCGCCGGGGAAAGGCTGCAAGATGGCGCTCAACGGCGGGGCCCTTCAGACCGTGGGGGCGGGCGAGACCTTGACCCTCACGGTCCCGGGCAACGCGGCGGTCGGCTCGCTGCTCGAAGTGACGGCGGGTCAGGTGATGGTGCAGCGCATTGGCAGCGGGATGGCCGCCTGGCCGGCCATTGACGGACCGAGCTTCGCGTCCTCGTTTATGGGGTGGGCTGGGGCGCAGGATGCCTTGCTGGTCTCTTCTCCCGACGGTTCCTGCATCATGGTGCAGTCCCTGGCGGGCAGCCGTCCGCCTCTGACCGATTCGAAGCAGAACAAGCTCTGCCTGGGGGCGGGCACGCTCGCAGACTCCATGTACGCCTGGGGCAGCGGATGGGACCGTGACTGGGAGCGTGTGGGCAGCGCCCACTCGGCTGGGGCGGCCTCCCTGCAGGGATACGGACTGCAAGACGGGCCGTCCATGCCCCACGGGCCGCTCACCGTCGCCAGCGGCCCCCTTGCGGATTCCGTGACTTTCAGTTCCTTGGTCGTGCCGCAATCCAGTGACGGCGGCTTCGAGTACTTGGTCCACGTCCCATCGGCGCGCAGCAACCCCGGCGTGGCGTTGGGCAAGATTGTCATCTACGGCATCTTCGCCGGCACCGCAGGCGAGGCGGTGCGTGTCGAGGACGGCGACCGCATCCCGCTCGGGCCCCTGCGCGCTCTTGAGCGCCTCGACCTCGGGTCGCAGGAGCTGCAGGGCGCCGGGACCTGGCGCATCTCCATGGACCAGCCGGTCCTGGTGGCTTGGCTCAAGCGCGGCACGGGTGACTTTGCAGGTCCGGTCCCCGCCTTCACGTCGGGTGGCCAGATCGACGTTGCTGGGGCTGCGTACGTCGGCCCGGCCCTTGGAGTGGCGGCGGCCGAACCGATCGTGCAAAAGCACCCGGGCGACTCCGTTTCGTTCCGCGTGGCCGTGGAGAACCGAGGCCGCACCCTGTCAGGCCAGGCCCTGCGGGACCGGGTGACCCTCGAGGTCATCGGGGAGCCGGCGGGCTGGCCGCAGGCCACGGTGGTGCCAAGCACCCTGGACATGGCCGGGGGCCAAGCCGAGCCGGCGAACGTCACGGTTTCCATCGACATTCCCGCGGACGCAAACGTCTCGGCTGGCGGCGTCTCGCTTACCGTGATCGCTCGCAGCGGCAACAACCCGAGCTTGGCGGTCGACGAGGCTCTGCGCATCAACTACCTCGTCAAGCGTGTTGTCGACGTCAAGGTCGACTCGCAGGATGTCGAGGCTCGCCAGGAGCTCCCCCTGGGCGGCACCGCGCGCTACCTCATCACGGTCACGAACAAAGGCAGCGCACCCGACAGCTATGGCTTGGCCATCTCGCCGCCCGGCAGCGCGTGGGATTACACCCTGCCGCCGGGCCTGGGCTACACCTGGTCCACCGGCACGTTGGCCCCGGGCCAGTCCGAGACGGTCCCGTTGCAGGTCTGGCCGCTCCAGCAGGGCGCCGCCCCGGCACAAATCACGAACGTGCGCGCCATCAGCGCGTCCGACCGCTCCGTCTTCGACACCGTGCGAATCGTCACAGCCGTCGGCGTCGAGCGCTCCTTCCGCGCCGAGGCGGACGAGCCGGACCAAGCCGTGGGGCCCGGCCAGTCCGCGCAGTTCTTGGTGCGCATCCACAACGAGGCCGACGTCAATGAGGAACTCTACGTCGAGGTCCTGCCTGACCTTCCCGGCGCGGACTGGTCTACGGCGGGGGTCTGGTGGGTGCGCGGCCCCGGGGAGGAAGTGCCCTTGGATGCAGTCAATCACGTCATTCCGATCGAGCCGCAATCGGTGGCGACGCTGCGGGTGCTGCGCCCCGTCCCCGCCACTGCGCCTCCCTTGTCCCTCGCCCAAGACACGCTGCGCCTGCGCAGCACGGCTGTGGCAGAGTCCGCCGGCACGGACCTGCACCTGCGCACCGTGGTGGCCCGCATCGCCGGTTTCCAGGCCACGTTGGTGGCCGACGGCGAAGTGGTGCGACCCGGCTCCACGATTGAGTTGAACCTCACCCTCTCCTCCACCGGCAATGATGTGCAAGAGTTGCGCATCAGTCCGGTCCTGCCCGCGCAGGGAAGCCCGTGGGTGCTTAGCGCGGACGGGAGCCTTCCGCCCTGGAACCTCACGCTCCCCGCCCACGGCAAAGCCAGCCTCGGCTTGGCCTTGCAGGTGCCCGCCGACGCCCCCCCGCGCGCCCAGGCGCCGTCGCTGCTGGCTCTTTCTGTTGCCACCCGGGGCGCCAACGCCTCGGTCGTCCCCTTGCTGCTCAACGTCCAGGAGCACCGCGCACTCGAAGCCGCGACACGCATGCTCAACGTGTCGGCCGGGTGGACCCACGTCGTCGAGGCGCAGGTGCGCAACCTCGGCAATGTCGCGGTGCTGGTGCAACCGATTCTGGACGGGTTGGCCCCGGGCTGGGACGCCCAGGCGGAAGAGGCCTTGATTGGGGTGGGGGCAACGGTGCATCTGCCGATTCGTCTTACGGTACCCCTCGAGGCGGCGGCGGCGACGCTGGCTTCGCTGCAGGTGCTTGACGTGGCCACTGGCCGCTCCCTGGCGACTGCGCCTTGGACGCTGCGCATCGGTCATCCGTCCCTTCAGGCGGAGGCGATGCCGGCCGTCGACCTGCTGCAGGGGCGGGCCTACCGCATCCGGGTAAGCAACACTGGCGATGCCCCCGCTTACAATGTCACGCTAGAGCTCATCCAGAGCGGCAAGGTGGTCGACCGGTTCCAAGTCGCGCAGATCCTGCCTGGCGCCAGCCACGTCGCGGCCCTCGTCGGGCCTGCGGGCACCGGCTTGGAGGTCGAGGTCACAGCGGCCCACGACCCGCAGGGTCGCTTGATTGCCGCCGTACTCCCCACGCAAGACGTCGCGGGCAGGTCGCAGGGCCTTCCCTCCTTGCCGCTGCCGGTGTTGGCGCTGGCCTTGGCCGCTTTGGCCATGCGTCGGGGGCGATGGCGATGAGGAATCCGGTCGCCCTGCTGGCCAGCCGCATCGGCATCCGCCGGGCCGGCCGGATGGCTCGGGGTTTCATCCTGGTGACGCTTCTGGTGTCGGGCGGGCTTGGTGCGCTCTTCCTGTCCCCCGGCCAATGGTCGCGCGGCCTAGTCGACCGGGTTGGATACGTGGACGGGGCGCGCGACGCCGACTTGGACGGCATGCCGGATGCCCTCGAGAACCTCATGGGCAGCGACATTGAGGACTCCACGACGTTGGGCGACGTGCCCGATGGATGGGTCCACCGGTGGTTTCCGAACGTGGACTGGAGCGACCCGTCAATCCTCGACATGCCTGCCCTCGTCCCGCCGGCGGGCCTTCTGCCGGAGGCCCTGCGCGGCGCAGGCGCGCTTCCCCTTCCGACGCTTGCGGGACTGTACCAGGCGGAGGACCACCTGCGCGGTGGCAAGTACGCGTGGTGGCTGGCAGGTCCCGCGCTCGACCCCCGACAATGGGACAACGACGGCGACGGCATCGCCGACGCGTGGGGCCTTGCCCATGGCCTGGACCCGTTGGCCATCGAGCCCGGCGACCCCTCCCCAGGGGACCCGGCCATGACGTTGCGCGAAAAGTACGACTTGGGCCTGGACCCGACCCGATCCGACAGCGACAAAGACGGCCTGCTCGACCTGGAGGAACTGCGTGGTGTGGCGCGCTTGGGCGCCACTGAGGTGGGCTTCAACGCGACGGACCCGCGGCGCTTCTCCAGCAGGGACGACGGGGTGGCTGACGGCTACCTGGTCCGCTTCGGCCTCGACCCCCACGGCGACGGTGTCACCGCCCTCAAGCCTGCCGGTGACGGCGTGTCTGTGCTTGAGGCGTTCCAGGCCACCCTCGCCTTCTGCAACCGGGGGGCCGCTCCCTGCGACCTGCGCACCGCGCTGCAGACCGACCAGGCCGTGGACCCGACACGCGTGGATACGCTGGGCGACGGGGTGACGGACGCCTGGGCCCTGCGCGATTCCACCGGCACCGCCCACCCCCTCGTGGACGCGCGGCAGCAAATGGCCTTCACCACCAAGGAATGGGACGCCAGTCCGGTCAAGACGCAGCCGGCCAATGCGTGGGCCAATGGCACCCTGGTCGATGGCGCCAACCCAGCGCCCGCGGAGCCCTTTGCGGTCAGCATGCGTGATCTGTATGCCTACAAGCGTCCAGCGTCGTGGAATGAGACAGCCCTGGGGACGTGGTGGCACGGGTTGCCGACACGGTGGGAGGGCGTGGCGGGCTCCTTGCCGCCTGCTGTCGCCCTGCGTGGCTGGAATGTCACCGTCGACATCGAACTCGGTCGCAACGGCACCCAGGCCGCTTCGAAAGAGGGTTCCGTGGCGCTTGCCGCCTCGGCCGATTCGCGCAAGGCGGACAGCGACGGCGACGGCCTCTCCGACCGTGAGGAATACTTCGGTGTGACCTTGGGCGGCATCGCGTTCCCGCGCACCGACCCCGGCAACCCTGACACCGATGGAGACGGGCTGCCCGACGGGCGCGAGGTCGGCCCCGGATCCTTGGGAACGGACCCAACGCGACGCGACACGGCTGGAAGCTTCCTCACCGACGGGCAGAAGGTGGACTACTGGACCGACCGCGCCTCCAACGCGCCGTCCGGGCAAGACACAGCCCTGAGCCCGACCGGAGACCTGGATGGCGACGGCAAGACCAACGTCCTCGACGACGACTCGGACGGCGACGGTCTGCGCGACGGGGCGGAACTCTTCCCGGACCGCTTCCTCGGCAAGCCCGCCAGCAATGCGCGCCCGCCCACCGACCCCGCCAAACGGGACACGGATGGCGACGGCCTTCCCGACTGGTGGGAAGTGGACTGGTCCGACGACGATGTGTTTGGCTGCAAGGACTGCATCTTACCCGATGGCGCCAACGCCGCGCAGATCGGCTGGCCCCTCGACCCAAGCAAGATTCTCTCCCTGCCCGGGGTGCGCGGCGTGCCCGGGGCGGCCTCGGCCTGCCTGCAACTGCCCACAGACCAATGGTGCGACGCCGACATGAACCTGGCCGGGGACTTCGTGCGCCTTCCCTCGGGCGCGCGGCTGCCGTTCAGCAACGCCTTCGCCTACTGGTACGACCTCAATCCCTACGAAGCCGACGCGGACGGCGACGGGCTGCCAAACATGTTCTCCATTCATTGGGGCGTGAAGAACGTGCCCGACTTCGCGGCGAACGCCGTTCCACCGGACCACTGGAGCGTGGCCGAGCGGGGCCGCCTGCACGCCCTGCTCGCCGGACGCGGAGGGCCCGCCGACGGCATCGCTCCCATCGTCGCCATCAACCCCAACCCGCAAGGCCAGGACCCGATACGCGCCACGTCCAACCTGCTCCAGGAGTTCGCCCACCAAGAGAAGGGGTCATGGCGCTTCGACGCCGGTCCAGCCTGCGGGGTCGGCTCCCTGCCCACCCTGCCCTCGCTCTCCGCCGCGCCGTTGCGCTCCGAGACGGACCGCCTGCGAAACCCCGACGCTCCCGACTCTCCGGGCAACCGCCTGGCCGACCGGACGTCGCAACTCGACCAGACGCTCAAGCAGGGATGCTGGACCTGGACGCCCTACCCCCTTTCCCAGGATGTGCTTCGCGGCACCAACCCGTGGCGGCATGACAGCGATGGGGACGGCCTTCCCGACGCTTGGGAGGCCGCCTACGGCGTCAATGCCGGCATCGGCGGCACGGAGTCCACGCCGGGCTCCATTGGCGCCGGCTGCAAGAACACTCTGCTGCAGGTCATCGACCAACCCGTGGACGGCAGCGCCGACTTCTGCCTCTCCTACATTCAGACCTATGAGCGCGGCCTTGACCCCCGGGCCTCCGACACCGATGGTGGCGGCTTGCCGGACTGGGTCGAGGTCAAGCTTGTCGGCCTTGACCCCCTGGACCCCTTCGACGACCGCGGCCAGGAGGACTGGGACGGCGACGGCTTGATCAACCTCGTCGAGGACAAAATCGGCACGAGCCGCTTGGACCCAGACTCAGACGGCGACGGCCTGCTGGACGGGGATGTGCACGGCCTGCGATACGCAGTGGACAAGAACCTGCCTGACAAGGACCTGACGTTCCTGCTCGGCACGAACGGCGCCGGCAACCTGTGCTTACCTGGCGGCCCGGGCGCCGTCGGGTGGACTGACCCTGTGCGCAATGCCACCGGACAGGAATCCACCAAGCATCGCCCCGCGGCCTTGGGCGGGCCCATGACGTACGGGCAATTGTTCCAGGACTACATGGAGCGCGGCATCCTGCACCAGCGCGCCTCGGGCGGCGTCTGCCCGGAGGGCCAAGTGCTGTTCAAGCGTGAGGGCATCTATGACCGGGTGCAGGACTTGGTCCTCGGTGCCGGCCTGTCCTCCTCGATGGCCTGGGACACCTCCGGCGACGGGGTCCCCGACGGCTGGGCAGTGTTCTGGCGCGACCGGACCACGGACGACCGTTTCCAGGACGCTTTGGCCCCGCACCATCACCTTGGCCCGGCAAGCCCCGAGGAACTGCGCGATCCGGACGGCGATTTCCTGTCAACCGTGGAGGAGTACGGCGTCGTCGCCCCGCAGGAACTGGAGCCGAAGCCGAGCGGTGCGCCAATCCGCTCCACGTTTGACTGGCGGCGCCCGGACGCCGCGCACGCGCAGGCCGCTTGGGACGAGGGGCGGGATGGGACTTGGTGGGCTGGGCCCGACCCGACGTCGCAGGACACGGATGGCGACAAAGACTGGTATGCAAGCCTGGAGGAGACCGACGACCGCATCGACCCAGACCTGGACAACGACGGCATCCCGGACCGCGACGACCCGTTCCCGGCCCTCGACCCAGCAAACGTCGGCATCATCCGCTGGGACCCCTCCTGGGTCGGACCCGAAGGCAAGGGCCGCTACAAGACCAACCTCACGGCACTGTGGGGGGCGCTGGAGGACCGCAGCAAGACTTCCTACTTGGACCCGGACTTTGACGGCGTACCGACGTTCCTCGACCGGTTCCATGTCCGAGTGGACATCACGGACCTATCGGCCGGCGGGTTCGAGAAGGGAGGCAAGGGGTTTACGGTCACGGGCAGCGTCACCGTCGACGAGCCAGAGCCGGCCGGCTCCACGAACGCGACCGCCAATGGCTTGGGGAAGCCCCTGGCAGGCCCGCTGGCGGCCAATGGCGCCAAAGTGCAGGGCCTCACCGTCAAGGCGGTGCTGCGGGATTCCACTGGGCGTGAAGCCGTCGCCGGGTTCAATTTCACTGACAGCCAAGGTTCGTTCACCATCAAGGGCGCGGCCCTGGCCGAGGCGCTGGCCGGGACTGCACCAGCAGGCGGGGCCACGGTGTCAGGACGCATCATGGAGGGCGGCAACACCGCAAGGCTGCCCACGCCCGACGCCCTTTTGCTGGTGCCAGGGCCGTTGCAGCTCTTCATCGTGGCTGAGGCCAACGACCCCGGATTGCAGCCGCTGTCGTTCCATCCCGCGGCCAGCGGTGAGCCATTGGCAAGCGTGGCCGCCTTCAAGCAGGCAGCACCCACGTTCACCATCCCGGACGGCAGGCCCCCCATGCAAGGGGTGGAGCCAGCCAAGGTCCGAGCGGTGCTAGTGGATCCCGGCTTCAATCGCCCCCTCGCAGACGCGCGAATGTTCCGCCATGCCACGGCCGCCGCCTTCCCCGCCGTCGGCGACGACTCTAGGGCCCTTGAGCTTAGCGCGACCACGACGCTACTGTTCGAGAAACCGGAGCCGGTGTTCCAGGGGGATAACCTCACCCTCGCCGGGCGGCTACTCGATGCGACCCAGGGGCCGCTAGCGAACCGCAACATCCACCTCGAACTGCGGCCACAAGGGGGCGCCGTAATCGAGCTGCCCGACGCCAAGACGGCCGCCGACGGATCATTCAAGGCGACGACGTCGACGACGTTGGTCCCCACCGGTTCTGTCGACGTGACCGTGTGGGCCATCCTCGACGAGCCCTTCTTGACAGACCCCGCTCCCGTGACGCAGCAAGCCACCGTGGCCCTCGACATGCGTTGGCAGTCCATCGGGGTCAACGAGCGCGACGTCGTCAATGGCGGCCTGGCACCCTCCAATGGCGCCCCGCCACTGCGCTCCGACCAACCCCTCCAATTCGAGGCGCTCCTGGTCGACCACCACAATCCCCCCATCCCCCTTGCAAATCGCGCCGTTACTGTGACGGTCCAGACGGTCTCGGGGCAGGCCGTGCAGTCACCATCGCAACGGCACACCGGGGACGACGGCGTGCTGCGTGTCACGTTACCACCCCTTCCAGCGGGCACGCCGCTAGAGCTGCTTCACCTTCGGGTCGTCCCGCAACCCGTCACGCCAGCCGACAATCTGCGCGAAGTATCCGTCTACCTTGAGCCACAATACGCCGGGCGGATTCGCGTCCTTGCCAACGCAACAACCCCCGTCGACATCGCGGACCAAGTCCGGATCGCCTTGGAACGCATGGACGGGACGCGTGTCACCGACCCGGCAGAAGCCTTCACGGTCACGTCGGGACAGGGCGAGGAACGCATCATCCAAGGCGTCGACGCCGAAGGGGTTGCCCGCTTCTCGGTCAACGCTAGCGCACCTGGGCGCTTCGACTGGACCATCGCGTTCCGGTCGCCCTCCTCGGGTCCGCTGTCGATGCTACATGTCCCGGAAACCGCTCAAGCGTCATCGCTGCACATTGGCGCTCCCGTCCTGCACCTCGAAGCGCTCTCGGCGCTGCGCGGCCAGGCCACCCAAGTCGCGGGGGCGCTTGCCCTGCCCGATGGAGCCCCGATAGGCGAAGCCGCGGTGAACGTCACCTGGGGAAGCAGCAACGCGACATTGCGCACGGACGCCCAGGGCCTCTTCAAAGGGACCCTGACGGCCCCGGCAACGGAAGGGGCCTCAACGGTCGTCGCCCGCTTCATGGGCTCCGAGATTCTGAAGCCTGCCCAGTCGCAGCGCGAGGTCCTTGTCCGGGTGCCCACGGTCCTTGCCGCTAGCGGTCACAACGTGACCTTCAATTTTGACCGCACAGTCAGCGGCCCGCTGGTCACTGGGCGGCTCACGGATGACCTGGGTGCCCCGCTGCCGGACCGCCGCGTGCTGGTCCTTTTGGAACCCGTGGCTGGCAACGGATCATCGAGCCGCAGAATCGCAGCCGAGGTCGCCACGGACCGAGACGGCCGCTTCGAGCTGAACTCGGCCCAAGCCTTCCCGGCCCTGCCGGGGGCATGGGGGGCTGAGGTGCGCTTCAACACCTCGGCGCTCCAGCAGGGCACCGCCGTGCACGTCCACATCGGCGTCATCCATACCGTCTTCGTGGAGTTGCTGCGCGTCCCGGCCGCCATCGACGCTGGAAAGCCTTACAGCGTGGCTGGCCGCCTCAAGTCATCCAGCGACGCCGTCGGCCCCGTGCTTCTGAACGCGACTCTGAATGGCGTGCCCATGGGGGCCGCCGCCGTCCTGCGCGACGAGTGGTCCATCCCCTTCACGGCCCCCATGGGCCCCAATGGGACTCACATCCTGCGCGTGGCAGGCTCCACTACCACCACCGGCGTAGTGATGCAGGCGGCAGAGGCGTCTGTGCTGTTGACCTCCCCCGTCACGGCCTCCGTCTTCGAAACGCCGCGTTCCGACGGCACCCGAGGCCTCTCGGTGCACGTCAAGGCCTCGGAAGGCATCCGGCTTGAGGGGCTCGAGGTCATGCTCGTGCGTGAGGCGGATGGCGAACAGGAGAGCCTAGTGGCCACCCTCGACGGGGCCGGCCAAGCCCAACTTGAGTTGGCCGCATGGCAGACTGGGGATGTGCGCATCGTGGCCCTGCGCGACCCGAAAATCCAACTCGAATCCGTGGCCTATGCGACGACTGATTTGGTCCAGCTTGAGGTCCGCACGACGGTCTCCCCCTGGGTGTACGGTGTCTCAGCCGGCGTCCTGATGGCCCTTGGACTTCTGGTGGCCTACCTTGTCTGGCAGCGGCGGCAACTGCAGACCCTTCGCAACGCCGTGCGCCAGAGCCACGAACTGCTGCTGGATCCCCATGGGTCGCCGGCGCGCGCGGTCCGCGAACTCTACGCCAGCCTGCTGCGTTGCCTACGGACCGCCGGGTATCCCGCCCAGGACGAGGAAACCGTGCGGGACATCGCCCTTCGTGCAAGGCGGGAGTTCGGCCTACCGACGCATCCCATGGACGGCATCACCAGGCTCTTCGAGCAGGCTTGCTATTCGGACCGCGAACTGTCACTGCAGCAGCGCAACAACGCAGTCGACGTCACGCGCACCTTGGCCTCCCACCTGGGCGTTCCCTTGCGGGTCATCGTGCCGGCACCCTGAACCCTAGAAACCGGGAATGAACCCGGCGCAGCCCGCACCGATTAAGGTTCGACATTTCCAGACCTGGCGACAATGTTCATGTGTCAACCCACTCCTGGTTACAGGTGGAGTCGTGGCGTAGGCGTACCAGGAGCGACGAGGCACCCCGTCGCCGATTCACGCCTCACCTTGGCAGGTGGCTAGCCGTCGGCGCGCTTGCCTTCGCCATTACGGCAACCGTGGCCATCCCAAACATCCCTGACGGAGGTGGAGCCTCCTGGAGGGACCCAGGCCCCGACGGCCACAGTCGGCTCGCTCGTGCGCTGTCCGAAGAACGCCAGGTGCGTGTGATTGAGGCTTCCCTGGGAACGCTTCCCACCGACCACCCGGTGGGCAGCATGCTGGTGCTGTTCCCAACGCACCGGGCCCCGTCCGCGCTCGAGGTCGACCGGCTCGAGAGATTCGTCGCGGAAGGCGGGACGCTACTCCTGGCCGCCGACGGAGAAAACGCCGGTCCATGGGCAGCCGCCCTAGGATTCCAATTCAAAGGTTTGCCCGCCCTGCTTCCCTCCGACCTCGAAAAAAGATGCGTCGAGGTCCCATTCCCCAATCCCCCAACGGGACACTCGATTTGCCTGCCATCCCCCACCACGTTCCCCAACTCCACCAATGCACAGGGCCCCCAATTGGACCTGTTCAACTCGACCGTGCCCGTCTTCCTCGACACCGACCTCGACGGCAAGCTAAGCCTCGGGGACCAAGGGCCTCTGAAAGCGCCCATGATTCTGCAATGGCACCACGGGCAAGGCCGCGCCATCGCGGTCGCGGACGCCGATGCATGGCGCAACGGCGTGCTCGACGAAATCCCCGCGAATCTTGAGGCAATGGTCGCCCTCGCACGCACCATCGACCCGGAAGGAATCGTCTACCTGGACAGTTCCGGTGCACAACCCACCATCGCGGACAAGGTCCGCAATCCCGCGTACCGCGCCTTGGTCGCCCCCACATCCGAGCAAATCGCGGGCCTGGGCATCCTGGCTGTGGGTGCCTTGGGGGCCGTTGCCGCCGCGCCGCGTGTGCGATCCCTGCAGCCTCATGCCCCTGCACCAGACGCCGGCGACCCCGCCGTCGAAGCCGCCGGTCTTGCGGCCCTCCACGCGGCCTTGTCCGGCGACATCGCGCCACTCCGGCCCTCCGCCATCGCCGATTCGCAAGAGAGCCCGCCCGGAGGAACCCCATGAACAACGCCCGCGTCGTCCAAGCCATCCGACCAACCCCGCCCCGCCTGCCGGCCGGAGCCTTCGAGGACGTCCGTCGCAACATCAACCTCCTGCGCCAGGAGGTCCAGAAGGTCATCGTCGGCAAACAGGAGATTATTGACAAGGTCATCTTGGCGGCCATGGCAGAAGGCTCACACGTCCTCTTCGAGGACATGCCGGGCCTGGCCAAGTCTGTCTTAGCGGCCACCTTCTCAAAAGCCGCCGGCTGCGACTTCCGCCGCATCCAGTTCACGCCCGACCTCCTACCCACCGACATCACTGGCGGACACATCTTCAACCGCAAGACCGATGACTTCGAGTTCCGGCGCGGGCCGATCTTCACCAATTTCCTCCTCGCCGATGAGATCAACCGCGCCTCGCCGAAGACCCAGTCGGCCCTGCTTGAAGCCATGGCCGAGAAACAGGTCAGCGTGGAAGGCATCACCCATAAACTGTCGCCCCCGTTCATCGTCCTGGCCACCCAGAACCCCGTCGAACAGGAAGGGACCTACCCCCTACCAGAAGCGCAACTGGACCGATTTGCGATGCGCCTCTCGATGGGCTACCCGACGCACGCGGAAGAGATTGAGATCATGGACCGCCGCGTCTTCCGCAAGCACGACTCGTTCGACACGAAGGCAGTCATCAGCCGCGACGACTTGATGCGCGCCCAGGCCGCCGCCGAAGAGGTCCACGTCGACCGAGCCATCATGGACTACATCGCACGCCTCATCGTCCTGACACGCAGCCACCCCAGCCTGGTTGCCGGATGCAGTCCCCGCGGCTCCTTGAACCTCCTGAAACTTGCCCGCGCCCGCGCCACCATGCAAGGCCGCACCTACGTCGTGCCCGACGACGTCCGCGAACTGGCGGTACCGGTTCTGGCCCACCGCACCATCCTCTCGAGTGATGCCCGCGTCAGCGGCGTCACCCAGGTGAAGGTCATCGAGGAGATCATTCGCAAGGCCCCCGTCCCGCGAAGCAAGGAGTGAACAAAGTGGAACGGTCGAGCCTGCTTTGGACGCCCCAGGCGGCCTTCTGCATGGCCGCAGGCCTTGCAATGGTCGCCTTGGGCGCTGCCCTACCGGCCATCCACCTGGCCATCCTAGGCGGCCTCCTCCTCCTCCACTTAGCCGCCGACGCCATCCAAGTCGGCGGCCGCCGACCCATCCTCAGCCTGGCACCCGTGCCTGGCCGGGTCCCAGAAGAAACGGAGATCGAAGTCCGGCTCGTAGGCAAGCGACTCCGCGCCGGCCACCAGGTCGAGACCCTCCTCTCCGCCGGTCTCCGCTTGAAGGCTGATTCAACGAACCTGTGGGAGCCAACCACCTCGGAGGACACCCTGGAGTTCCGCGTCGTGGCCAAGGTGCGCGGCCCGCAACGGATCGGCCCGGTCATGGTGCGATTCTGGAGCCCCCTGCGTTTGTGGGCCCACGACCTTACCATGCAGGAAGAGATGACCGTCGAGGTCGTGCCACGCGTCGCAGTCGTCAAACGCTTCGGGCTATTGAGCCGCGTCGTCAAACCCATGCAGGGCCGCTTCCAGGTCAACCGCCCCGGGCATGGCTTCGACTTCTTCACGCTCCGCCAGTATGCACCAGGCGACACCATGCGATCGGTCAACTGGAAGGCGTCCGCCCGCCGCGAAGACCTCATCGTCAACCAGCGCCAACTCGAGACGCACAGCGAGATCCTGATCCTACTCGATGCCCGGACGGTCATGGGCATGGGTCCAGCAGGCATCACGCCACTCGACCGTGGCTGCCGAGCCGCCTTGGGCCTGTTCACCAACGCCATGGCGGCTCGCGACACGATCCGTTTCATCGCCTATGGCACACACGTCACGGCGTTGCCGGCCGGGACCCAGAATCGAATCCAAGCCATGGAGAGCCTCCTCGCAAGCCTCCTGGCCGGCGGCGCAATCCCCGCACGCCAGGCTTGGGAAACGGCACGCAAGGACATGCGAAGCCAAGGACCGGTCATCGTGATTACTAGCGGCGAGCTGGACTTCGACCTACCAAGACTGGCGTCGGACATCCTGGCCCGAGGCCACCCGCTTACGGTCGTGAGTCCGACACCTACCGACAAGGACTGGGGAAAGTCCCCGGCGCGCCGCAGCGCACGAGAACACGTCCTGCAAGGCCTTCGCCAGACCGGCGCCGTGGTCGTGGATTGGGACGCGAGCCAGCAGGAGCTGGCTGCGGAGCGGCCCGTATTGGGGGCCGTGATTCGATGAAGCTTCTGCGGCCAGCCGTTGCCATAATCGGTTTCGGTGCTCTGGCGTTTGCCTCCAATCCACAAGATCCGCTGCTACTTGTCGGAGCGTCAATCGGCGTGCTCGGTCTACTGGTGGTCACATGGTCCAATCGGCCGTGGGCGTTGAGTTTGGCATGGCTCGGCGCGGCAGGGGCCTTCGCCGGCGCGGGGACGCCGACAAATCCGACTCTCCTGCAGCTGGGCTTGGCCGCATTGGCCGTCGCCGCGATTTCCGCCAGCACCTTCCTTCCAGCGCTCTCCAGTCGCCAAGTTGGGCTGCGCCAGATGATTTTCTGGACAGGCATTCCAGCTCTTGCAATGGCAATTGCTTGGACACCGACTCTTGCCACCCGGAACAACTCGTTGGCAGTCATGGAGCCTCTCACGCCGGCCGGCGCCGTCATCCGGCTGCTCCTTGTTGCGGGGCTCCTCGCGCTGCTGGCCATCGTGCGGTTGACGGTCTTTCCGGGCCGAGATGCCAAAGCAGGACTCGTTGCAACCAAGAGCGAGGCCCGTTGATTGTTGGTTTTGCATAGCAACAATAACGCGGCCAATGCCTTTCCATGCTGGGCTGGGTCAGCTCGAGCCGCTCGCGGGTGCTTGGGACGAGCCAATTGCGCCTAGTGTGCGCAATAGCGGCGTCGGGTAGTACTTCACCGTGCGCCCTTCGCGGGATGACCACACCAACCCGACCTTCTTCAGTTGAGCAAGGCAATTGTGGATCTGGCTAGGACCAAGCCCGACCGCACGGCCTACCTGCTTCTGGATCCAGCCCGGATTTTCTCGCACGACTGCCAACGCTGAACGATTCCGGGGCTTGCTCAAGACCGCAAGCACAACCATGGGTGCCGCGAGTTGGCGGCCGGCAGAGAAATAGTGACGCGCACGGCCAAACGGCGCGGACTTGACAAGGCCGAGGAGTTCCATATGCCGAAGGTGGTAGCGCAGGGCACCACGCCTCTGCCCCGTGAGATGCCCTAGTTCCATCAGCGTAATCCCCGGGTGGCTTCCCACCAGCCCTTGGATCCGCTCCTGCAGCGAGTGGCGGTGGGCCACGGCCTCGCCACGGCCCACATGCGAGAACAGGCTCCACCACGGCATCGTGAAAATGCGTTTCAGACCCTTCGCCAATGCGCCACGACTCGCGGCAAGGACTACCGCCAAGCCGCTTAGCACGAACAAGGTCGTGAGGGGAACGTCTGGGTTCACCGGTTCGAGGGGGAGCACGGTGTGAGGCTGCAACGGCGATGGCGCCGGCGAGGCCGGTATATCCCAACTGGGGGCCTCGCTCTCGCGCACAACGGGAACCCATTCGAAGGACTGCTGCTCTTCGGGCGTCTCGGGCGTGGGCGTCTCGGGCGTTTCCAGCGCAGGGGCCGGTTCCTCGACGATTGGTTGCGCCGCAGGCTCCACTTCTTCGGCGGTCAGATTGAGGTCCGGCGGAGCGACAAATGTATGGACCGCTGAGTTTGTCGGCCGACTGGGGAAGAGTTGCCAAGGGATGTCGTTGCCCAATGCGTCCTCGGGCAAAAGCGCCCATGGTTCAATCGATTCGTCTGCAGGCGCTTCACCAAATCCGGGGGCGTCCTCGCCATCAACCGGGGCCAAGGACCACTGGGGCCCCACTGGAGGCGCCAACTCGTCAAGGGATGCGGCAACCGAAGGCGCCGCCAGCAATCCCACCAGGACCACCATCCACTTCATATCCCCAAACTTGTCGAGGGATGGATAACCTCTGTGGTACACCGGTCCTTGGTGCCCGGCTACTGTGGGCACACGGTTTGGCTCGGCACCCCCGCAGCGAGTTTTGTCCCAAGGCCAGTGAGGCTTTGGCTCATGCGCCAGACAACCGCCGGTCGTCGTGCCACCCCACTGGAAGGGGAGGTCCTGACGATGGCACTGCTAGGTCAGGGGAAGCCGAGACTTGCGGAACCGATTACCGTGTCGCTAGTCCCAACTGCCCCACTGTATGCGGAAGGCGCCCGAGCTGGGATTCGAACCCAGGTCGGAACCGTGACAGGGTCCCATGATAGGCCGCTACACTACTCGGGCAAATGCTCGTCACCATCCGGCCCCCGAAAGGTCCGGATGCAGGTGCGCCGACTTGGGGGCCCCTTTTAGCCGTTTGTCCGCGACGGCGTCGCGGCGGCAGTGGGCTCAACCGGATTTGAACCGGTGACCTGCGCTGTGTGAGAGCGCCGTCATAACCGCTAGACTATGAGCCCGTGGCCCCCAGTCGGTGCACGCCGCGCCACTTAGGAGTGCGATAAGAGTCTTGCGCGGTCGTGGACGCCCGCAGCGTGCGCGGTGGTCGCATCCGCCTGCAAATCCGCCAATAGTCGCCGTTACTCTCTCTTCGCCTGGTCGAATAGGCTCGGTAGGTGAATCAGGTAGGCGCCGTCCTTGTGGACGACGATGGGATTCTTCTCGAGCAGGCCCTTGATGTCGATGTCGTATTGGCCGGGCTTGCGGATGTTGACCGTGTCGGGGTGGGGCGGCGCCTTTGCCTTGGCTGCAAGTTCAGCCTGCATGGCATCGCGCCGCTCGCCTACTTTCGCGTCGACGACGAAGGGCTGCACGTCGGGGTTCTCCCACTCGGCCATCTTCGCCTTCGCGTTCGCCTGTGCGCGTTCTTGCTGCTCAGCGACTTGAGCGACTAGTTTGCGCAGGTCCTTGGGGCGCAGTTCGCCCCATCCGCCGGCGGCGACCTTTTGCATCTCGGCTTGCGCCTCCGGGGCGCTTTGCAGGAGTTCGCTTACGACGGAGCGCAAATCTTTCTGGGCTTTCGCGGCGAGGGCTTGCCGTTCTTCGGCGGGGAGGGGTTTTTGCGTGTAAAAGAAACGCGTGCCCTTGCATTGGGGGCAGCCTTGCAGGATGGCGCTTGACCCTTCTGTGAACAGGTGGCCGCACGCTAGGCATTGGTGTGCCATCAGGCACACCAATGCCTAAGTCCCAAGGGTAGAGCGCCTCCCATGAATCCCAAGGGCAGCGCGCTGGCCATGCTCAAACGCCCGCCGCTGCGGCCGCTGGCTCCTGGCCGATGATCTTCGTCACGATCTTTTCCGAGTCCTTCGACACGAGCTTCAGCAGGCTCGCGGGGCCGATGACGGCCATGCGGGGGCGTGGTCCGCCCATCATGACGCGTTGGAACATGTTCTTGCCGCGGTCCATGCCGTAGGATTGCATCTCGATGCCGATGAAGTTCTCCTGGTCGACTTCGCGCATGGTCTGTTCGATCAGAAGCGCCTCTTCCTGCGGAGTGAGTCCGCGCTCCAGGACGAGGACCTTGCCGGATTCGACTTCGTCGAGGATGAAGCGGATCTTCTCTTGCGTCCCCATGCCTTCGATCTTCTCGTGGCTCACGAGGTTGATGCTGGGCGCCCGTTCCATGAGGGCTTTGGCGATTGCTTGGGCGGCGGCGTTCTTGGCCATCACGGTCACCTCATGTGTTTGGCGATGACTTCGTAGAGTGCGTCCATGTTCGTGCCCTCGCCGGCGGAGACGGGGACGACTGGGTGCTGCGGGAACGCGGCCTTGATCGTGGCCGGGCTGGATTCGGGCAGGTCGATCTTGTTGGCGACGATGATGACTGGGAGCTTGCGGGCTTCGAGGTTGCCTAGAATGGTGACGTTGACTTGCGTGAAGGGGTCCTCTGCGGAGTCCATCACCAAGAGGACGCCGTCGACGTCGTCGAGCCAACGGATGGCTTCAATGACGCCTTCGGTGGCTTCTTTGGCGCGGCGGCGGGCCTCTTCTTCGTCCATGCCGTGGTCTTCGACGAATTCGTGGAAGTCAATCTGCGTCGCGATGCCTGGCGTGTCGATGACGTCAATGTGTAGTCGGGAGCCGTTCGCTCGCAGGTCGATGTCGGCTTTCTTGCGAACGCGTCGAGTCTCGTGTGGGACGGGGCTTGCGACGCCGATGGTCTCGCCGGTGAAGTCGCGCGCAATGCGGTTTGCGAGCGTCGTCTTGCCGGCGTTCGGCGGTCCATAGATGCCAATCTTGGCGTGTTTGCGTCCGAAAAGGCCGGTCAGCCATTTCCCGATGCTGGCGCTCATGAGCTTCATCGCCACGGGAAAGCCTCCGCTTGCTGCATACCCATCCACTCCTTAGACCCCTGATGGTGAGGATAAGGGTTGTTTTTCGATTCTACCGGCGGTAAACACGGGCCGGCCGAGCCGGTCCAGGCCTATCGGCGCTTCCTGGCCGCTTGCACGAAGGCGCCCAACGGGGGCCCTTGCGTCTTCAGGCGAGCGTCATGGCGCTCCACGGCTTGATCATAGTCCGATTCACGCTTCGTGACGAAGACCGTCGTGAGCAGGATGACGCGTGGACCGTCCAAAGCCAATCCAAGCACGCGGAGGCGACCGATGCGTAGCCGGAAGGAGCCGGGATAGTCGCTGCCCTTGAGGCGGACGGTCTGGGGGTGGTCGCGCGGATGCGCCGCCAGTCCGGGCAGCGCTTCGGCAACGGTTGCCCGGTCCGCAGGGGCCAGGTCTTGCACCTCACGCTGGAAGCCAGGGTCGGCCCAGACCTCGAATGCGGTCACAGAAGTCGCCGGTTCGCAGGGTTGGCGCGGATGCGGGCCGCCATCTCGTCCTGCCAGGCGAGCGCGAGGCGGCGGAACTCCTCTTCGTCGACGTCGCGCAGCAATTGGTCGATGACGTCGTCGTACGTCATGCCGCCGACCTTCAGGCGGGCCAGGCGGGCCTTGCGCTCGTCCTCGACCTGGATCGTTGTGCTCATCGCAGAACTACTATAGTGACTATGGTAGTTAAGGACGTTGGCGCGGGGCAGCGGGGCTAGTCGAGCTGCTTGGAGGCGCCGCCGCGCGCCTACTTCCCCGCCTTCTCGACCTTCCCGGGGGTCATCTGGAACGTCTGATTCATGGCCGTCTCGGCGAGGTCGATTGCATAGCCGCGGGTGCGGTCGATGGAGTCCGCGATGAGGGTGAGCGGGCCGACGGATTCCGGCGGGAGGTTGCGCAGGAGGTTGGGGAACTGGGCTCGCCACTTCGCGGCCTCCTCACCGGCGTCGGCGGCGGCGGAGGCTTGCTCAAAGTCGGGGCGCTTCAGGCTCGTGAAGGCGTCGTCCCAAATCTTGCGCACGACGTCGGCGTGGGCCACGACGGCCTCGACGATGGCCTTCGGGAGGTCGCGGCCTGCCAGGGTCACGATGTTCTTGCTGATCTTGGCGGCGTGGTCGCCCATGCGTTCGAGGGCCCGCGCGGCCAAGAAAAGGTTGAGTGCTTCCGCGGGTCGCACGTTGAGTTTTGCGGCGAGGCGGGGCTGTTCGAGGAGTGCATGCATCTGCTTGGAGACCATCCAGAGGAGGCGGTCGAGTTCATCGTCACGGTTCGCGACGTCTTGCGCCCCGGCGATGTCGCGGGCTTGCAGTGCCGCGATGGCATCATCGTACATGATGCGGGCGATGCGCTGCATCCGCGTCATGGTCTTGCGCAAGTCCATGTCGGACACGCCGACGAGGTCCTGGAGCACCATGGCGCTCGCCGATTCTTCGAGGATCTCGACGCCGACGAGGTCGCGGGTGATTTCGCGCACTTTCTGGCGCACCTTGGGATCCATCTTGCCGTTGCAGCGGATGTGGATTTCGTCGGCTCCGGCGAGGTAGGCCCCCACCAGGCGTCGGACGACTTCCTCGGCGCCGGGGGCGTCGGGGATGTGCACGGTGAGGGACTTGAGCTTGTGCCGAGCTTCACTGTGCGGGATGAGCAGCAGGGAGCCGTCGGGCTCTTCGTGGATTGCGACGGTGTCGCTGCGGCCTAGGCCGTTGCGGTCGACCCACTTCTTCGGCAGGCTCACGACATGCGTGGAGCCGCCGGTGACCTGAATCTTCCTCAGTTCCATGGTTGCGCCACGTCCTTCTATTGTGCAAAGCCAAGCCGGAGGTAATCTATATAGACTACTGAGAGGCCGCGGGTCTACACATGCGGCTTAGGCTCCAACCCCGACAGCGTATACTCCAGCCGTTGCGTCCCCGACCCTTTCGAACTGCGGCGCAACATGCGGACCTCGCCGATTTCCTTCGTGTTCTGGACGTGGGTGCCGGCGCACGGGCACAAGTCGATGTCCGCACCGATGCGGATGACGCGCAGGTCCGTCACGGACTTGGGCAGAAGGTCCAGGTTGGTGCGATCCTCGGGAAGTTCCCGATTGATGTCTTCGCGCGTCATGGTGCCTGCGACGACTGCCTTACCTGACTTGACGAGGTCGTTGGCGGCCGCCTCGAGGTCCTTCACCATTGGGTCCGTGAAATTGATGGGATTGAAGTCAATGCGGCTGAACGCGGCGTGAATCTGGTTGCCGACCGTCCGGGCGCCACCGAACATCTCGTAAGCGAGGCCCGATACGAGGTGCTGCGCCGTGTGCATGCGCATGTGGGCGTAACGCCGGTCCCAATCGATGGTGCCCCGCACCTGGGTGCCGGCTTGCAGGCGATGGTCAGGTCCAAGCACGTGCTTGACGGGGCCGCGCTTCGTCACCTCCTTGACGCGAAACGTGGTTCCCGAATCGGTCGTAAGCGCGCCCGTATCCCACTCCTGCCCGCCGCCCAATGGGTAGAACAGGGTCTGGTCGAGGACAACGTAATCTGGCTTGGCTTCGAGCACCTTAGCTGTGAACGTAGTGTCGTAGCAACGTTCGAGCCCCCCTTCCATGTAGAGCATGCGGGTCATGGGTACCAAGCCATCCAGCTACATGGTGCCAAATAGGCCTTGCTCGCACGCGAAGAGCGGCGGTTTGGCGTGGCGACAGGGGGAGAAAACGCAGCCATGTCGAGCCGTCGGCTTAGTTTGCCGCCTCCGTTTCATCGCTGCGGCGGTTGTCGTGCAGGAAGCCGTCGATTTCCGAGTCGTCGCACGCGAAGCCTGCGAGGTCGAAGTCGCCATCGCTCAACCGGGAGATGGGAAAGTCGTCAAGGCCGAGCTCAGCCTTCAACTGAACGTCGGCCACGGAAACTCACTGGTTGGGTTTCTTGTTGCCGAACTTCTTCTCGGCGGCGGCGATGAAGGCGTCGCGCTTTGGATCCTTGGGGGGATTGCGCAGGTCGCGCAGGAACGCCTTGGCAGCGTCCCCGTGCAAGTGGATTGGGTCAGACAGTGCCATGTTTCGCCTCTTGGGACAGCGACGACGAGGTTTGCTTCTTAAGGTTGCTGCGCACAACTGGCGAAGGGCAAACCCAAGCTGTCCTGTGGTGTAATTGGTGCGCTGAGTAGAAAGCGGTGCTGACCTGAGTCAAAGCACTCGCCCCGCAGGGAGCAAGGCCGGAGACCAGGCTTGGTGGGTCCGCTTCCCCGCGGCGAAGCCTTTCAAAGAGGGCAACCATGGGACAGTCGTGCGCCCCCTGTGGGTCCTAGCCGTGTGCCTCGTCGTAGCCGTGGCCGCAACCTCGACGCAAGCCCAACCGCCTCCGCCTTCGTTCACTCCATCCATTACCGTGGCCGTCCAAGAAGATACCGGAACCGTCACCGTCGAACGCGCTACGACGTTCAACGTCGTCGTCAAGAACGCGGGCTCATCTTCCGGCACGCCGCTGGACGAGCAGAACAAAGGCGAGGTCACCATGCGCCTCGAAGGCGTCCCAGACGGTTGGACCGCCAGCATCACGCCCGCGGCGTTCGATCTTGCACCAGGCAAGTCCCTGACCGTGTCGCTTTCCGTGCTCGCATCCGCGAGTTCGTCAACGGCCAAGCACACTATCACAGTCATTGCCGACATGGCGACGCCACTCGAAGGCCTCGACCCGATCCTCGGCAGTGTCCCCGGCGCTTCCCAGATGAGTTCGGGCCGCGACGCCATCGAACTGCACGTCGACAACTCCGTGACCCGCAACGTCCTCGAGGCCGTTGGCCCGTGGATTTACGTCCTGATACTCGCCCTCGTCGCCGCGGTCCTCGTCGCCGTGGGCATAACGGTCGCCTCGCGCCGCGTCCTCGTCCGGCTTGCGACGGACCGCCCCGAACTCAACATCCCCCCCGGCGGCCGGGTCGCCTTCCCGTTGCGGGTTGAGTCCCTCGCCAAGGAAGACGACCAAGTCATTCTGCAAGTCTCCGCCGTCGCCGAGGGCTGGGCAGCATTCCTCCCGGTTCCGGAACTTGCCATGGTGCCAGCCCAAGTCGAGGACATCACGCTCGTCGTGATTGCGCCCGTCAATGCCCCCCCCGGGACGCGGCAGGCTATCCTGGTGAGTGCCACGAGCGCCAAGGCAGCCAGGCGCGCTGCAAACGTCGAGTTCGTGGCGGTCGTGCAAGGCGCGCCCGCACGGACACCGCCGCCCTTCGCACGCGCGTCGCCGGAACCAGCGGTCGCGCCGAAACGCCGCAAGTGACGCGCCCGCGACACCACAACCACCGACCGACACGCGGAACGCGCGGAAACCCACGGAAACGAACTACGGCCGTTCCGCGCATTCCGCGAGTTCCGCGTGGAGTCGTATGGTCAGGCCGGCCGCTGGAACACCACGCGCACCGATTCGCGGACGACGAGGCGGCCGCGGTGGCCCGGTTCGCGACGCTCGGTCGCCGCCGAGATTGCGACGAAGCCGGCGCGTTCGAACTCCGCCCGCAACGCCGCCGCGCTGCTGAAGTGGGTGGCCCGTCCGTCCTGCACGGCCTTCATTCCTGGTTGACCGGGGACGGGCTGCCCCTGGCCGGCGCGCAGGTCGCTCGGCGTCAAGCGCTCGACGACAAGGTGTCCGCCGCCGCGCAGGACCCGCCATGATTCCGCGGCGGCATGTGCGCGACCTGCCGCGGGCAAGTGGCCCGTGCAGTGGATGTCCAGGACGGCGCTGAACGATTCGTCGGCGAACGGCAGACGCGACGCGTCGGCCATGACGCGCGGCCACGCTCCGTCCAATCGGCGCAGGGCATGGAACGAAATGTCGAGTCCGATGGCGTCGATGCCAGCAGCTTGCAAGGGACGCAGCAGTTTTCCATTGCCGCACCCAAGCTCGAGCACCGGACCTTTGCCGAGCAACGGAACCAAAGTGGCGATCGGTCGCTCGCCGCGCCATGGCGCCTCGTGGTGGCGGTAGAAACGGTCCCATGGGTTCGCCGCCCTCTGCACAAACGCGCCACATGGCTGCGACGATTGTACGTTGCGGCTCGCGCGCCGCCACCCTCTTATCACCGGCCTTCCTGGCCGACGCATGGCTCGCCGACGCGACAAATCCGAGGAGCGTGACGTCGCCTCGGCGCGCATCACGACACTGCTGGACCGCGCTCGCAGCGAAGCCTTGAACGGCAACGAGCCGATGCCCGACAGGTACGCAGAATTGGCGCTCGCCATCGCCAAGAAATATCAGACTGGCCTGCCGCGCGAGGCGAAGGCGCAAGTCTGCCGGGCCTGCGGCGCCTATCGTGTTCCTGGACGCAACAGCCGCGCACGTTTGGCCCGGGGCCGCATCGTCACAACGTGCCTCCAGTGCGGCGACATCACGCGGCGCCCCCTTGCCGTTCCCGTGCCCAAAGTGCGCCCTAAGCAACAGCGCCCGCTCGCCAATTCACGCTCGCCACGACGCTCCCGGTGAACCCCATGGACAAACTCTCCAACGCCCAGATTCAACAGAAACGCGCCGAAGCGCAGCAGATTTCCGTATCGCTTCACGTCGGTAAGAACGGCGTCACGGAGCAGACGTCGGCGGAACTCTCCGCGCAACTCAAGATCCGCAAGCTCGTCAAGGTGCGACTCCTTCCGGCGGCCACAGAAGGCGGGGCGCAGGACGACACGCAAGCGCAGAAGCTCGCGGATGCCACGCATTGCACCCTCATCGAAGTGCGCGGGCACACCGCAGTCTTTTTCCGCCCCTAGCCCAGCTTGGCCTGCGTCATGCGTCCGGCCACCGCCATCCTGCTGCTGCTCGTGATGTCCGGCTGTCTGAAAGGCGATGGCGCGTCGTCGTGGCCTGTGGCCGACCCCGATGACGGTTTGACGACGCTTTCCCTTCAGGTCGTGGACGCCGTGTCGGGTTCGCCGCTCTCCGACGTACATCTCGAGGTGCGCGTGGCTGAAGTCGCGGTCTGGGACGAACACACCGACGACGCTGGCCGCGCCAGCGTCACGCTTGAGCCAGCTGCAACCTGCACCGTCGCCACGCGGCACCAAGACTACCATGCTGGCCTCGTGGTCCTTGCTTGCGAAACCGACCAGACCGCCCGCATCCCGCTTTCCCCGCTATCCTGGACGCCCGGGGCGCCTGGATTCCCGCCAGGAACAGGAAACGGTACGACGGTTGCGGGCCTGCCGCCCGTGCCCGCCGACTATGTGCGCTTCAACGGCACCTTGCTTGACGTAGTGACGGGGTTGCCAATCTTCGCCGCGCGCGTCCAGCTCGATCCGCCTGGCGGACCGACGGCGCGCACGGAGATTAACGGATTCTTTTCCTTCGTGCTGGCTCCCGGCCCGCACATCCTGCGCGTGACTTCGCCATGCCTACCTCCGACGGATATCACGTTGGACCTGCAACAGGACAGCACCCTCGACCTGCTCGTGCAAAACGGCGGCGAACCGCCAGCGGCGCCGGCCGGCCTGCGCGCCACCCCAGGCCCGGGACCAGGAATGGTCACCCTCTCCTGGCAGGACGCGCCGAACGCCACCGGGTACCAAATCTTGCGCAACGGGGTCGCGTTCCACACGGTCGCCCACTCACGTGCCTACGGAATTCCAGGGGCTTCGGCGGCGGACCGTTTCTCGGTGGCGGCCGTGGGATGCCAAACGGTCGGCGTTCCCGGGACCGAAGTCTCCTCCGCCCCGCTGCAAGGGCCAGCGCCCACCGAATTGTCGCCGGCTAACCATGCCACCACAATCGCGGAGGAGACCTTCCTTGCGTTCCGGGCGGATGGTGCACCGTTGGATGCGCGTGGATGGCGTACCGTGGCGGGCACGGGCAACTGTTGCGAGAACTACGTGGCGACGACGCCCGAGGGGCGCATCCTCGACCAGGGTGGTTCCACCCTGGCCTTTAGCGACGACGAGGGACGCACATGGCAAGGCGTTCGCTCGCCCCTTGTCCTGCTCGCTGGGGAAGGTTCCGTCGCTGCCGCACCAGACGGAGACATCGTGGCCTTCGATTGGGCGGTCTACAATGGCGATACCGCGTTTGCCTACCGGTATTCAGCGGCGAGCAAGACCTGGCACACGCAGTCGGTGCTGTTCGAGAAGCCGGCTTGCGACCGGCCGTGGATTGCCACCATCAAAGGACCGTTCGTGCTCGACGACGTAATTGCGCCCTACGCCACTGTCGTCGAGTGCGGGGCCTTCGTCAAGCCGCCGCTTCTCATCAGCCTGGACGGATTGACGTATGTCCCGTCCAACAGCGTGACCGCACCAATCGGGGCAACCATCGACCTGCGCTCCCGCATGGTGGCGGCCGATGCAAACCGTGACTGGCTCGCGCCCATAGCGGAGTTTCCCATCGTGGCGCTCGACAACGGCCTTGGAGTGTGGCGGGAATCCGCCGCCCTGCGCGACACCCCCATCTGGGCGAGTGCAACCCGGCCCGAGATTCCCGGCCAAGTCCTGCGTGTGGACAGCGTAGGGACATGGCACTCCGTCTCCGTAGGCGCTGACACCTTGACCTATGCCATCAGCCATGACGGCGGAGCCACGTGGGACTCCCAAAACGTGCAGTTGCCGGCAGGTTGGCGGGCGGGTGAATGGGATTTCCGTGTCAACGCCGCACTTGACCAGGCGGTCTTCGCAGTCAATGCCGACGTTGGGAGCAACGTGCAGCAGGCAGCCTGGCGCTTCCGCGGTCTCGACGGACGGCCATCCTTGCAGGAGATTCTCTACGTTGGCGCCGGCGATGGCACCTTTGGCTCCAGTATCACCGCGCCTGCTAATCGGTTTGACTTCATGACGCTCGGTTTCCTACCCGATGGCCGCATCGTGATGTCCGCCGCCGATGCCAGGAGCTCGAATCCCTTCCTGGCAATTGAACTGTGACGCCGGGCCCGCCCACTCCTGGAAACACGCCCCAAACGGGTATATACCACCCCTTCTTCGGCGCAACTTGCTTCCCCTGGGAGAACCGGAATGACCACCGCGTACGATGTCCCCGCAACGGCCCTGATTCAGGAAGTCAGCAAGCGACTTCATGAGGTCAAGGAGATCGAGGCCCCGGAGTGGGCGCCCTTCGTCAAGACGGGCATCCACACCGAGAAACCTCCGGTGCAGGACGACTGGTGGCACACCCGCGTCGCCGCCGTGCTCCGCAAGGTGTACACGGACGGCCCCGTCGGGACCGAGGCGCTGCGCGCGCACTTCGGCGGTTACCGCGACCGCGGCAACCGCCCGAACCACGCCGTGAAGGGCTCCGGTTCCATCGCAAGGGAAGCACTCCAGCAACTCGAGGCGGCCGGCTTGGTCCAAACGGTCCAAGCGCAAGGCCGCATCGCGACCGCCAAGGGCCGCAGCCTGATGGACAACAGCGCGCACACGGTGCGCGCCGAAGTCCAGAAGACTATCCCGGCCCTCGCCAAGTACTAAGGTCGAGCATGGACGACCTGGACGCCCTCCGGCAACGGCGGCTCCAGGAACTCCAGGCCCGCAAGGCCCGCACCGCCGCCCAGGATCCGGCGGCGCAGGCCGAGGACGCACAGGCCGAAGCCGCACAGGCAGAGGCCGTCGAGCGCGTCCTGCAGCAGATCCTGGAACCCGAGGCGCGAGAGCGCCTCACCCGCATCCGCATGAGTCGGCCCGAATTGGCTGAGGCAGTCACCCGGCAACTGGTGACGCTCGCCCAACAAGGACGGCTCGCGCGGCGCATCTCGGACGCGGACTTGCGCACCTTATTGGCGCAAGTCCCAGGCCAAGACCGCGACATCAAGATCACAAGGAAATAACACGAAGCGCCCCGGAAGGGAACCGCCATGGCAAGCCGAAAGCCCCTCGCAAAGAAACTCCGCCTCCTTCGGGCCGAGAAGAGCAACCGCCGTGTACCGGCCTGGATTATGATCCGCACGAGCCGGCGCTTCACCAGCCACCCCAAGCGCCGCAGCTGGCGCAAGAACCACTTGAAGATGTAGAGGCGACACCATGGCTGACAAGACCACCGAACTGGAACGCATCTACACCATTCCGCTGCGCAAGACGAAGGACCTCGTCCGGTCGCGCCGCGCCGATCTTGCCGTCCGCGACGTCAAGCGCTACCTGTCGCAGCACATGAAGTCGGAGTCCATCTGGCTCGACAACACCGTGAATGAACTGTTGTGGAGCCACGGCAAATACTCCATTCCGAGCCGCATCCGCGTGCGCGCCACGCGCTTCTCCGACGGCGTCGTCGAGGTCACCCTCCCTGAAGCCACCACGACCGGCTCAATCCGCGAGACTCTGGCCGAACGCCGCGAGAAGGCCGCCGAAGCGCCCGTGCTCAAGGCCCCCGAGACCGAGGGCGATGAACACGGCCACGGCCCCGGAGCCGCACGCCCCGTCACCGACGTCAAGGGCATCGGCCCCGCCACCGCCGAGAAACTCGACGGCGCCGAGATTCGCACTCTGCACGACCTCATGCACGCGCAGGCCAACGACATCGCCAACATCGCAGGCGTGCCCGCCGAGAAAGCGCAAAGCTGGATCGACGACGCCGAAGCAATCGTTTCCGGCGAGACGGAGACGGCCGACGTCAAGGCGCAGCCGCAGATTGAGGCAGACTTGGCCGAAGCCGCCAAGGAAGCCGAATCCGAACCCGCAAAGGCGGACGACGCGGCAAAGGCCAGCGACGAGGACAAGGACAAGGCCAAGGCGGCCAAGTCCGACAAGAAGGAGTAAGGCTCCTTCTGGTGAGATTGTGTTCAAGCGCCTCGACCCCTTCGGCAATCCAAACGTTGGGGTCTACGTGCGCGCGACAAGCCGCCACCTCTTCGTGCCACCGGGGATTACGGCCCTCAACGTCAAGGACCTGCAGGACGCCCTCGGCCACAAGGCCATCGAAGCCACCATCGGCGGCTCGCCGCTCGTCGGCTCCCTCGTCGTCGCCAACAAGTTCGGCGCCGTCGTCGCGGATTTCGCCACGGACGAAGAACTCTCCCTCTTCGAGAAAGCCGGCCTCGCTGTCTTCCGCCTGGAGCACAGCCGCCTCAATGCCGCCGGCAACAATGTGTTGTGCAACGACAAGGGCGCCATCGTCCACCCCGACTTATCCGAAAAGGCCGTCAAGGGCATCACGGAGACCCTCGGCGTCCCAGTCGAGCGCACCCCGATTGCGGGCCTTCCCACGGTCGGCACGGCGGGCATCGCGACGAACCTCGGCGTGCTCGTCCATCCCCTCTCCAGCGACGCGGAACTGGCCTTTATCAAGAAGGCCCTGCATGCGCCAGCCCGAATCGGGACCGTCAACCACGGCCACGGCCTCGTGGGCGCGGGCATCGCCGCCAACCAGCATGGCGCGGCGTGCGGCTCGCGCACCACAGGCATCGAGCTCGGCCGGATTGACGAAGCCCTAGGATTCTTGGATCAAGAAGTCAACGACGTGAAACCATGACGAGCAAAGCCTACCAGGTCGAAGGAGATTTCCAGATGGGTCGCCTGCGCCAGCACTTCGTCCTCGAAGTCGCAGCCGCCGACGAAGCCGCCGCCAAAGAACGCGTCTTCGCGACTCTCGGCTCGCGCCACGGCGTCAACCGCCGACAGATTGCCATCGCGACGGCGAAGTCAATCAAGGAAGCCGACGTCACGAATCCCGTCGTGCTCCGCGAGATCAAGGCTCCGGCCAGCAAGGCCAAGTGAACGCAATGGCCGGCGAAGGGCCCGCGCGCAGCCAGCCAAGCGATGACCCCCGGCAGCTTGCAGCACAGTTCGACCTCGTGCAGCGCGAACTCGAGAGAAGCGAGCGGCGGCTCGCCTCCCTCGAACAAGCCCTCATGGAAACCCAGCAGGCCCACGCCGCCTGCACCGCGCTCGCCGAAGCGGGCAAGCCAACCGATACCTTCATCGCGCTCGGCGGCGGCGTGCACGCGCACGCCCGCATCGACGGCAAGGCGCCAGTCCTGATGCCCATCGGCGCCGGCTACTTCACGGAAAGCCCCGCCGCCAACGTCGCCGCTGCGCTCGAGGAGCGAAGCAAATCGCTTGCGCAGTCGTTCCAGCAGGCGAGCGCAGAGGCCGAGCGCCTCGCGCAAGTCGCAGCGACCATCAACGACCGCCTTTCTTCCCTCTCAAATCAGTGAACGCGGCCCTGGTCTAATGGTATGACTGGAGCTTCCCAAGCTCCATGCACGGGTTCGATTCCCGTGGGCCGCACTGCAAGGGGCTTCGCCCCTTGACCCGAAGTGCGGGCTTCGCCCGCACCGTGGGGGGCTCTGCCCCCCACCCGCTTCCCCCCGCTGGGGGACCTGCGGTCCCCCAGACCCCCTTGCAAATGTCGTCCGCTGTTAGTCCAACCAATCGTATCCTTCGTCACGCGGCATGATTCGGATGACGTAGACGCGGCTGCTCTCGACGGTGTAGATGATGCGCCAATGTCCGACCTTGATGCGGTAGACGGGGGAGCGTTCTGGGTTTGATTCCATCTGGCGGGCGCCCAGTTCCCGGTTCGACGGCAACGGATCCCCTTCCAGCAGCCGCAGTTTCGCCTTGATTCGCTTGCGGGGCTCGGGCGGCATTCTGCGCAGGACGTCGGCCGCGAGGGCTTGGTCGAGGGAAACCCGCATGTTCACACGTCGTCGAGGTCGACCCAGTCCTTGTTGGTGGCGGCGCGGTGGCGAATCTCCGCCAGGAACCGGTCCTTGTCGACGTAATCGAGGAGTTCCTTGACAATCTGGGTGTAGGTCATTCCCATGGTGCCGTGCTGTTTGAGGCGGTCGCGCATTGCGCTATCGATGGGAATCGTCGTGACGGGCATGATGAGGACAGGCATTGGATGGAGTTATCGTTTCCTTATACTTTGCCATAACGGTGAGTGGAGTGAAATCGCGCACTGGTTGGCCTGAGCATCCCGTCTTGCAACGCGCGCTCGCTTCGTGCCTTCGCCAGCATCCACCCCCAATTCTCTTGTAGCGCACTCCCCTCGCGACGGCCGTGTTCAAGGCGCTGCGGGACCGCCTCAAGGGCATCTCGAAGAAATTGGAGGGGGAAGTCGAGAAGCAGCTCGGCGACCAGTTGGAGCGCGAACTGGCTGCCGAGATGGCGAAAGGCAAGGGTGCGCCGGCCGCGGCGCCGGCTCCAGCCATACAACCGTTTCCAGCCACACGGCCGTCGCCCGCCGCGCCGCCGGCCGCGCCCAAACCGTCTCCACCGTCGGCACCACTTCCGCCGCCGCAACTGGCACCGCAACCGGCCTTGCCTCCGCGTGCGACCGCACCGACCCAACCCACGGGCGCCGGTCCTTCGCCATCGCCGCCAACCCTGCCAACCGACCCCGCGCCGCCAACCGTGCCAACGCCGCCAACGCCGCTAACGCCACCCTCCCCTGGGCCACCCACCCCGGCGCCACCCACATTCGCAAAGGGAACCTCGCCGCCACGTACGGCGCCGCTTCCGCGCAGCGCGACTGGTCGCAAGACTTTCTCCGAGACCGAAATCGAGCAACGCCTGGAGCAGGAACTGGGCGAGGCAGTCGCCGTGCAGAAGGACGTCCAACACGCAGTCCGCACGTCGGCGCCGACGGCCACGAAGTTCACCATCAACGAGCAAGTGCTCGAGGACATCCTGTGGGACCTCGAAGTGGGCCTGCTCGAATCCGACGTGGCCCTGCCCGTCATCGAGGCCATCAAGGCCAACGTGAAGGAGCAGCTTCTCACCATGAGTGTCGGCGGCAAGAAGCCGGAGGAACTCGTCGAACTCGTCCTGCGCACGGCGGTCAAGCGCGTCTTGCAAGTCCGACCCCTCGACTTCGATGCCTTCGTGCGCGACAAGATCGCCTCCGGCAAGAAGCCCGTCGTCATCATGTTCGTCGGCGTCAACGGCACCGGGAAAACGACCTCGATTGGCCGCATCGCGTATCGGCTCAAGCAGCAAGGAATCACGTGCGTCATGGCAGCGGGGGACACGTTTCGCGCCGGAGCCATCGAACAACTCGCTCTGCACGGCGAGCGCTTGGGGGTCACCGTCGTCAAGCACAAGGCTGGGGCAGACCCCGCAGCCGTCGCCTACGACGCCATTGAGCACGCGAAGGCCCGCCACAAGGAAGTGGTGCTCCTCGACACGGCAGGCCGGATGCAGAACAATCGGAGCCTCATGGATGAGATGGACAAGATTCGCCGCGTCGCGAATCCCGACCTGTGCGTGTTCGTGGGAGATTCCCTGGCTGGAAACGACGCCGTCGAGCAAGCGCGCAAATTCGACGAGATCGTCGACGTAGGCGGCGTCATTCTTACGAAGGTCGACGTCGATGCAAAAGGCGGCGCCGCTCTCTCCGTCGCGTACACCATCAACAAGCCGCTCCTGTTCGTCGGGGTGGGGCAGGACTACCCGGACCTTCGGCCCTTCGACGCCGGCTGGATGGTCGACCGGCTCTTTGGCGCAGGCGACGACGAGGCGACGGCGGCGGATTGACGCCTCCGGGAGCGGCCGTTCCTGCGACCCTAATCCTTTCAAAGGGCGCGCGGGGTCCACCGCTGTCATGTCATTCCGGTCTCGTCCATCGTGGCTCCTCTTTCTCGCGGCGGGACTGGTCCTCGCGGCGTCGTTTTCTGTCCAAGGTGGAACCGAGGAGGCACCGGAGATTACGGATGCCGCCGGCGACCAAGCTGTGCTTGGCGAGGTCGATGGGGTCGATGAGGTCGGCTTCGCGGGAAGTGACCTGCGGGCGGGCTGGATCACGGACGAGACCGTCACGGAGATTCACCTCTTCATGAAGACCAGTGGCACCTTCGTTGACGGTACCGCAGGCCCGTACAGCTACGAATTCCGCCTTACGTCGGGCGGCACGGAGTACATCGCGACGCTCGCGAGCGGAACCTCGCCCGCGCCAGGTGGCATCGCGACATCCGTTGCGATTAGTGGCGGCACGGCGGATTTCACGGTCCCCAAGACGAACATCGGATCGCCGGCCGCTGGTGCCGTCCTTTCGGGCATCTGCATGGCGGCATACGGAGGGGGGCCCAGCCAGGTGCCCGGAGGCCTCTTGCGTGACCGCGCCCCAGACACTGGTTTCGGGACGGATTACATCTTGACGGGCGGCTTCGCGCCCGGCGGTTCGGCCGAAGATGTGGACGGGGACGGTCTGCCCGACGCATGGGAACTGACCCACTTCGACAGCATTGAAGCACAGGATGGCGCGGGCGACCCCGACGGGGACGGGCTCAACAACACCGGCGAGTTCGCCAAAGGTACGGATCCCAACGTCGCTGATACCGACGGCGACGGCGCGAACGATGCGGACGACCCTTTCCCGCTTGACCCGACTCGTGGCGGCCCCGGGTCAACGGCCTCCGACACCGACGGCGACGGTCTGAACGACACTTGGGAAGAGACCCAATTCGGCGGGATTGCGGCGCAGAACGGCACCGGCGACCCCGACGGGGACGGGCTCAACAACACGGCGGAGCAAACCGCCGGCACCGACCCCAACGTCGCCGATACGGATGGGGACGGCCAACCCGACGGCATCGACCCGGCGCCATTGGACGCCACTTCGGGCGGCGGGGCGGGCGGCCTTGCTGACCGTCGTGAACTCCAGGCTGGCGCCGCCCTGTTCGGCGCGACGGCCCTGCTTTCGATCATTGGACTCTCTAGGAGACTCGTAGCATGAAATCAAAGACCCTACGCACGCTGATGATTATCGCCATCATCCTGGACCTCGCCCTCCTCGGCTTGATCTGGTACGATTATGACCAGAACCAATCGGACCTCTTCGTCCCGTTGATGATTGCCTTCGCGGTGCTCATCGCAATCATCGCCCTCATCATCGCCTTCGCGAAGTTGGAGGGTGGCGGCAAGGTCGTCGAACGCATCGTCGAAGTCCGCAGGAGTGAATCGAAGGACTTGGATTTCCAAGCGATCCAGGTCGCCAAGGTCACGAAGGCTCCGGCGCCGCCGCCCCCGCCTGCCGGTCCGTCCCTGCGCGTCCAGCCTCCGAAGGGCCTCGACTTCCCGTTCGTGTACAACGGCTACACGCTCTACACGTTGGATGTTGACCTGAAGAACGGTGGCCGCCGCACGATATATTTCTTCTCGAAGCGCCAACCCAAGTCGGGTCGGCTCAGCGGCAAACCCGGAGGCTACCACGTGGGCGTCAACAAGCGCACGGGCCTGCCGTTCCTGAAGCGTGGCGCGGGCGCCGACGGCGAGAATCTCACGCCCCACCAGGAGAAGGGCTACCGCCCGCAATGCAGCGCCCTCACGGATGACGGCAAGCAGTGCCGCAACTCCGCCCGCGAAGGCTCAAAGTACTGCGGCAGCCACATCGGCTACCAGCCTTCCGCTTCGAAGGGCCTAGCCAAGCGCATCGAAGGCGAGAGCTGGAGCCCCAAGGACAAGCTCACCAACAAGCAGTCGGCAAAGAACGCCGATACCCGCCCGAAGGTCCGCAAGGCGAAGGACACCCGGGTCTCCGTGCGCAAGACGGCCAAGAAGGCGAAGCAGGCCGGGCGCAAGAAGGCAAAGTAGGCCTCGTCCAACCGGTGGCGACTCCCCAGGGTGGTGGCGGTAGTGACCGCAAAGCCTTGAAAGGGGCCGAAGCCTGGGAACCCTGTGAAGGTCTCGTTGGGTGCTGGGCGCTGGACGCTGATGATGCTACTGGCGGCCTCCAGCCTCGCTGCGCTGGGAACTCCCACTCAGGCTGGGACAGAGGCCGAGCCTGAGGTAACGGATCCGGCGTACGATCACGTCTTTCCGAACGACGTGCCTGCCGCCCCTGAAGATGGCGCCGCGGTCTCTTTCAACGGCGCCGCGGACTTGCGGGCGGCGTGGTTCTCGAACGAGACTACAACCTCCGTCAACGTCACAATCAAGGCAAACTCTGCCATGGTCGGCGGATACACTGGACCACAGTCGACCTTCGTATTCCGCTACATCCTGTCGTTCAAGGTTGGAGAAACGGCGTATCAAGCCACCGCAACGCTGCAAAGCTACTACGACGCGGCCACCGACGCGCGGGTTGATTCCTACACGCCAGGCGGCGTCGCCGACGAGTTGCGTGTCCAAGGCACCATGGCCATCCTGCGCATTCCGCTGGCCGCCATTGGGAACCCAAGTGCTGGCGCCGCCGCCACTGAGATTTTCGTGGTCTCCGAGGCCCGAGTCGGATCCGCCACCGGAACCATCGGCACCTCGGACCGGGCCCCGAACACCGGCAACGGACTGGACTACGTCTTTATCATGGGCGCCGGCGGCGGCCCGGTTGCTGGCCTCACCCACTTCCTGAACGTCACGACGCCGGTCTTCAACGAGACGGTCAGTCTGCTGAACGCCTCATCCGACGTCTATCAGTACAACTGGACGCAGGGTCCGGCCAACTCCACGGGGTCGTTCAACGCGACCGGTAACGGCTCGGTTGGATTCGTCATCACGGATGCCAACGGAACGGAACTCATCAACCGGACGACGACCGCGTCGGAAGCCGCGAGCCTCACCATCCCGGCGGGGCTTCCTGGTAACTGGAATGTACGCTACACCTTGTACAATTTCACCGGCAACTTCACGCTGCGCATCGCCCCTGTGCTAGGCAACCTGACGGACGGAACCGGCAACGGGACCGGCACGGGCACCGGGACATCCAGCGGCACGGGCACCGGCGCCGGAACAAGCACGTCGACGGGCACGGGCGGCGTCGCAGGCCCCTCCGGCAACGGTCCCGCCAACCTCGATGAGGCCATTGACCTCTTCAAAGCGGATTCCGGTTACGCGGTCGCATCGGCGGCCGGGTTTGCTTCCGTCCTGCTCATCTCCATCATTGCACTTGCCTCCAGGTGGTCGCTGTGAACAACACGGGTGAAGTGCCGAACACGCCGGATGAGAAGGCGGAAGCCGAGCGCGGCTTTGCCCGATACCAGCACTTGAGGGCCAACGTCGCCAAGCGGCGCACGTGGTACAAGACGGCAATCGTCCTCGCGCTGCTCATCTTCGTCGGCAGCCTCGTCGACATCCTGTTCCTACGCGGAGAGTCGTGGAACGAGCGCCTCCTCGAATACGCCGTGTACGGCTGCTACGCGCTGCTGTTCATCGTCTGCGTGGTCCTGCTCTTCAGCCGCAAGCAACACGCCAAGGACATGCAGGAACTCCACGTCCTCGAATCCGCCTTCCTGGTCTGCGATGCGTGCCAAAGCGTCTTCCAATACGGCGAAGTGAACTTCCAAGACCGCAAACGCATCGGCTTCACTTGCCCCGCGTGCGGCGAGGAATCCGCCTTGCCGACACCGGACCGCACGCCGGTCGAGATGCTCCTACCGGACGGGCCCGCCAACGCGGCGAACTACCACTGCAAGAACTGTAGCGAAGACATCCGCATCGCGACCTTCGGCACGACGCCACGCAAGGTCAAGTTCGACGCGTGCCCGCATTGCGGCATCGCGGGCAAAGTCGTCGCCGCTTAACGCACGGCGCGCCGACTTGACCGCGGATTTCGCGGATTTCGCGGAACGCAGTTCTACCGCACTCCGCGAAATCCGCGTAATCCGCGGAGCCTGTCCGGGAAATGCCTTTTTGACCATTTTCCACAGGAAACCA
>CAZXUC010000013.1:0-73649 GCA_964643795.1 uncultured Halobacteriales archaeon
CTACACCAAAACCATTCTGGTTCGCCGCCCGAGCTTCATTCGGCTGACGTCTTACTCCCCCGGGCAACGGTTATAAACCAGACTTGCTGAAGGCGGTCCTACCCGCTGCGGTGCCCTACCCTGGGCGCTGCGGCAAACCGAGGCCACCTCATGCCCGTCCGCTCCAAGGGACTCCGCAGCAAGACCCGCCACCTGCTTCTCAAGGACCCGCGTAAGCGCGGCGTCTTGCCCCCCAACCGCATCCTGCGCCAATTCGCCGTCGGCGACTCCGTCGCAGTCAAGATGGAGCCGAGCCAGCACGGCGGCATGACGCACAAGCGCTTCCAAGGCCAGACCGGCACCGTCTCCGGCAAACAGGGCACGGCTTTCGTCGTCGAGATCCTGCACGGCAACAAGCCCAAGACGCTCGTCGTGCGTGCCGAGCACCTCATCCCCATCAAGTAGGTCCCCTCATGGCAGACACTGACATCATCCTCGAGGAAGCCGTAGAGGCCGGACGCCTGGTCAGCCTAGCCGAGGTCAAGACGATGCTCGAGAAGGCCCAGACCGAGCGCGCCGAGCTCACCTACGAACAGAAGATTGCCCTCGAGCACGCGAAGCGCTTCGCCCGCGTCAACGCGACAGTCGCGAAGAAGATCGTCGCTCAGATTTCCGCGGCCATGCCCGGCGTCGAAGACAAGTTCGCCGTTCGCGTCGCGGACCTCCTGCCGCAGCACGCCGATGACGTGCGCGCCATCTTCCAGAAGTCCCGCCACGACTTGACCGAAGGCGACATTGCGAAGGTCATCGCAGTCGTCGACGAGCACTACACGGCCTAGGTGCCCTCATGGAGGACTACGTCTACATCTTGGACTACTTGCCCCAGGGGCGCCCCGATTCTCCGCCGAGTCGCCGCGAACCAACCCTGATGGGCCTGGGCGAGCAGCAGTTCACCCTGTTCGAACTCGTCCCCAAGCCGGGCGCCAGCTTCACCATCGGCGACAAGGCCTACATCGGCAAGGACGTCGACGCGCGCAGCCTCGTGCAGAAGATTCGCGGCCGCGTCACTTACCAAGAACTCACCCCGGCCGCCCACGGCGAGTTGCCCTACGTCATCGAGGACGTCGTCAAGTCCAATCCGATGCGTTTCGTGAAGTTCTTCAACGACGCCCCAAGTATTTCCGTGCGCTACCACGCCTTGGAGCTCCTGCCCGGCATCGGCAAGAAGACCGTCGAGCACCTCGTAACGGAACGCAAGAAGCCCTTCGAATCCCTCGAAGACCTCGAGACCCGCGGCAAGATCGCGCACCCCCTCAAAGTCATCATCGGGCGCATCCTGCACGAACTACAGGACCCGACCGAGAAGTACCATATCTTCGTCCGTCCCCCCGCCAAAGAGGACGAATGGCGTGGTCCGCGGCGCGGGCCGTAGCGTCGTAGACCGCTTTTTCCGCCGTCGCCGACCGCTTTTCCGCAGATGCCGCAGATAGCACAGATAGCGGCAGTCAGGCCAACGACTGCGCGATTTCACCTCACCCCCAATTGACTTCAAGGTCCGCGCCCGGGTCATGGAGCAATGGCCCATAATCCCATCTTCCGCGATTCGAGGACCTACGAGATTATCGGCGCCGCCATGGCCGTCCACCGCGAACTCGGCCCCGGTTTCCTGGAATCAGTCTACGCCGACGCAATGGTCGTGGAGCTTCGCGCCCGCGGGGTCCCGTTCGCCCGCGAGGTGCGCTTGCCAATCGTCTACCGAGGGCAGCCCCTGCCGGGCCATGCCCGCGTCGATTTCCTCTGTTTCGACGAAGTCATCGTCGAACTGAAGGCGCAGTCCACTCTTGGGAAAGCCGACGCATCCCAGGTCATCCACTACCTGAAAGCCGCATTGCTGGAAACTGGCCTCTTGCTAAACTTTGGCGAGCCCCGGCTGAACTACGAACGATTCATCTTCACGCATGCAGCCCCAGTTTCTGCGACATCTGCGGCATCTGTGGAAAAGGCGCAGATAGCGGAAAAGGTTGGATAGGGCGTCCCCCTGCTACGGCCAGCATGGCAACCACGCGCATCGCCCTCGTCACCGGCGCGACTTCAGGCATCGGCAAGGCGACTGCGACCGGCCTAGCCCAACAGGAACTCCACGTGGTCCTCCTCGTGCGCGATCCTGGGCGCGGACAGCAAGCCGTCGCCGACATCAAGGCCAAGGTGCCCGACGCCCAGCTTGACGTCTTGCAGGGTGACCTCGCATCGCAGGCCTCCGTGCGCAAGGCAGCCGCTGAATTCCAGCGCAGGCACGGCAGGCTCGACGTCCTCGTGAATTGTGCGGGCGTGTTCCTTCCCGAGAAGCAGATTACGGCGGACGGCGTGGAGAAGACCTTCGCGACGAACTACTTGGGATCCTTCCTGCTGACGAACCTGCTGATTCCGTCATTGGAGAAGGCGGCACCCAGCCGCGTCGTCAACGTCGCCTCACGCTACGGTAACGCCAAAATCGACTTCGACGACATCAACTTCGAGCGCCGCACGTTCTCGTACCTGAAGGCAGTGCCGCCCAGCAAACTCGCTCAGGTGCTCTTCACGCAGGAACTCGCCGACCGTCTCCAGGAGACTGGGATCACCGTCAATGCCGTCCACCCGGGCCTCATCGGCCACACTAAGCTGCTCAACGAGACGGGGGGCTTCTTCAAGTGGATGACGAACACCATCGGCGGGACGGCCGAGAAAGGCGCTGATTCCGTCGTTTGGCTTGCCACCGCGCCGGAGGCCGCCCAGGTCAATGGCCAACTCATCGCGAACCGCAAACCACTGAAGACGCCGGGCCAAGGGTCCGACCCGGAAGCCCGCAAGCGCCTCTGGCAAGAGAGCGAGAAGATGACGCTCGCCTCGGCTCGCTCCCCCTTCGGCCTCAAGGGAATCGGCGACGCCTGACAGGACCGGCCCGCCGGTCGCGATGGCAGCGCTGAAGTCCTGGATTGGGCTAGACGCCGTCATGCCCAGCGACCTACCGCCCGTCCCCATGAGCCAGTCGGCGACGACCATGTCGAAGCTCATGACGCCCGACGAAGCCAACGTGTACGGCAACGTTCACGGGGGCGCCATCCTGAAGTACATCGACGAGGCGGCCGCCGTGTCAGCATGGCGCCATGCCAGGGTTCCCAAGGTCGTGACCGTTTCCCTTGAACGCATGGACTTCCGGGAGCCCGTCTACATCGGCGACATCCTCGTCATCAAGGCCACCGTGCGCCACGTCGGCAAAACCAGCATGCTCGTTGGAATCCGCGTCGAAGCGGAAAACCCTACGACCGGCGAAATCCGGCACACGGCAAGCTGCTACATGACGTTCGTCGCCCTCGACCGCAACAACAAGCCGACCCAAGTGCCACCGGTGACGGCGTCGACCGAGGAAGATAAGCAGAAGATGGCGAAGGCCAAACGCATCGCCGAAATCATCAAGGCAAGCCGGGCTGACGCTGTGGAGAAGGAGTAGAGGCCTCTGTACGTGCCCGGTAGAGAATGGCCCCTGCCTGCCGACGGCGATTGGGGCGGCGGCGTAGCCCACCTTTTCTAGCCCCGATTACACCGATGTCACGGAACGATGTGTCACCCCATCGGTGTCATCGGTGACAGCGGTGGATTGGTCGTGCTTGGATTGAGTGGCCTACCCAGCTGACCCACCCTTTTTCTCCCCCACTACTTGGCCCTAGCCATGGCAAGCAAGGCGCATCAGGCGGCCGCGGAGACCGGTTCCGACTTCGAGAAGGGCCAAGGCCCCGCCACGCGCACGGAGAAGGACTCGATGGGCGCCATGGAAGTCCCTATCGATGCTCTCTGGGGTGCTTCCAGTCAACGCGCCGTGCTGAACTTCCCCGTTTCGGGGATGCGCATGCCGCCCGAGTTCGTGCGCAGCCTCGGCCTCGTCAAGTGGGCGTGTGCGCAAGCGAACAAGCAACTCAAGGTCCTCGACCCGAAGGTCGCCGACGCCGTCGCGCAGGCGGCTCTTACAATCTACGAGGGGGACCACGTGGGGGAGTTCCCCATCGACGTCTTCCAGACTGGCTCCGGCACCTCGACGAACACGAACGCGAACGAAGTCATTGCGCACCTTGCTACGCAGATCATGGGCCGCGACGTGCACCCGAACGACCACGTCAACTTCGGGCAGTCCTCCAACGACGTCATTCCGACGACGATGCACGTCGCCGCCGTCTTGCAGATTGAACACGAACTCATCCCGGCCTTGGAACACCTGCACGCCTGCCTGAAGTCGAAGGCCAAAGAGTTCGATGATGTGGTAAAGGTCGGCCGCACCCACCTGCAGGACGCCGTCCCAATCCGACTCGGGCAAGAATTCGGTGGCTACGCGAGGCAAATCGAGCTGGGCATCGAGCGCATGCGCGCGACGCTGCCGGGCCTCCTCGAAATCGCCCAGGGCGGCACTGCCGTGGGGACAGGTCTCAACGCGCACCCGAAGTTCGGCGCCGCCGTCGCCGCGAAGTTGGAGGAGGCTACTGGCTTCAAGTTCAAGGAAGCGAAAGACCACTTCGAAGCGCAAGCGAGCAGGGACGCGTACGTGTTTGCAGCAGGCGCCCTCGACACCGTCGCTGCGTCCCTGATGAAAATCGCCAACGACGTCCGGTACATGGGCTCGGGCCCCGACTGCGGCCTCGGCGAACTTCTCCTCCCCGCAATCCAACCGGGCAGCAGCATCATGCCCGGCAAGGTGAACCCCGTCATCTGCGAATCCGTCACGATGGTAGGCGCCCACGTCACCGGAAACAACCTCGCGGTCCGGATTGGAGGTCAATGGGGCCAGCTTGACCTCAACGTCATGCTCCCGATGATGGCGCATAACCTCCTCGAATCCATCCGCCTCCTCGCAAGTGCCAGCCGCGTCTTCGTCGACCATTGCGTCAAGGACACGAAAGCAAACGTGGCAAGGGCCACGGGCAACGTCGAACGCAGCGTCAGCATGGCGACCGCCCTCAACCCCCTCATCGGCTACGACAAGGCCGCCAAAATCGCGAAGGCCAGCCAGAAGGAAGGCAAAACCGTGCGCGAGATTGCATACCGCGACTCGGGACTCACGAAGGAGCAAGTGGACAAGGCGTTGGACCCGAAGGCGCAGACCGTACCCAGCGCAGACCGCGTGACGGCGGGCGGCGGGTAACGCAAGTTCCGCCTTGCACCAACCGCTAAGCCGCCGCCATCATCTCGCGGACTTCCTCGACGGGGTCGAGGACGTGGCCCAAACCGGCCAACCGAGTCGTCCTCGTGCCGTGCACGATGAACAGGTCGCCGTCTTGGGCGTGCATCATGCTGGGTGGGATGTTGCCGATGAGGCCAGTGAAGGCGGATCCGCCGGTGGCTGAAGCCGTTCCGGTCAGGTTCTCCAGGGTGGCACCGAGGGACAGCTGCTCCACGACCTCAATCTCCAGGCCGCAGGTGGATGCCACCTGGAAGTCGAGCGATGTCGAAGCGGAGCCGCTGCCCTCGCCGATGGCAAACGCGAAGCCCCAGCCGGTCAAGAGTGTGGTCGGCAGGTAAACCGGCGTCCCGATGATGAGGTTGCGGTGCTCCACGGTCGTGCCGTGCAGGTCGATGTTGATGTCGAACTTTCCGTTTGCTTGGCAGGGCGTCAGGAGGCCGTAGATGAATTGCACCGCGCTGCCGATGCTGAAGCCGCCGCTGGCAAAGTTGGCGGAAATCGTCGCGTCGCGCACCGTAGCCGCAGGTTCCGTCGGGGTCCGCGTCCGGTCGTCCACCTGGATTGAGTCGGTCATGAGTTCCTGGTGCATGATGAAGGTAAGGAACATGAGGTTGAAGTTCACGTAGCTCGCGTATTGGAACCCGACGCCGGAACCGGACATGGGCAGGCTGGCCACAGTTCGCCCGCCGACGAGCTGGCTCGCCGTCGTCGCAGGTTCCTGGTTGTCCTTGGGCTCGACGGCCTGGGGGGAAAACAGCAGGCCGACAGACCCGGCCTTAGCGGACTTGGCGGCAAAGACGAAGGCCAACTTGTCGCCTGCCTTCAAAGAGCCGGCGTCCACGGTGATCCAACGGGCCCCCAAGGTCCCCTGCAGGCTGATGGGGCCCGAGGTCAAGAGGTCCGATTGGGTGCCTGTAATGGCCGTCCCGACGTCGCCGTAGGCAAGGTCGGCGTCGCGACCGATGCGGAAGATCAAGAGCCCGAAGTCTTCGAGGGTCACGTTGGCCTCCGGAAAGATGGGAACCATGCCGAAGACGACGCCATTAACTTCGTAGTCGTTGAAGCCTTGGTACGGCGTCGACTTGATGATGGCGCCGTCGGGAATCGTCCATAGGAACGCCGAGATGGGCGAATCCGGTCCTGCCTTAGCCGACAGGAGGAAGGGCGTGTTGACGTCCAAGACGCCCGCCTGGGAGAGGAGGCTGCTCGGGACGGCCCCGAGCTCCTGTTCCAACGAGTCGGTCGTCGGTGCGGGGTCGTTCTGGCTCTGCGTGGTCGCGTCTTTGTCGTCCGCGCATCCGGCAAGGGTTGCGGTCAACAACGTCGCGGACATTAGGATCATTAGCAAGCTTCGGTTCATGTCAGGGCCTCAGGGGTTGTTGACGCTCCAGTCCTCGGGGGGCGGACCCCCGTACCAGAGGGATAGGAAGGCCTGGAAGTTCTGCGACACGCCAGGCCAAGTGGCATCCGGATAGATGCGCACTTCGTATTCGGGGGCGTCGGAGAACTCGAAGCCCTGCACCGGGAAATCCAAGCGACCGAGGACGCGGGATATTGGGCTCTCGCCCGTGCCGGTCGCCGTTCCATTGGTTCCGACGGCTTCGATTTGCCATGCAAATTGCGTGGCTCCCGTAGGGTCGTGCACCGAATCGTCCCAGAACACTTCGAGCACCATCCGCGACAAGCCGGGGCCAGGTTGCACAGTGAACGAGCATCGACACTTCAGGAGGCCGAGCGGGTCATCGAGTTGGTCCGCGACGGCAGTCACCAGGCCCAGAGAGACCTGGTAGAAACCATCAAAGGGAACGGTCTGCACAAAGGGCTTGTCCGAGGGTTCGACTACGAGCTGGATGCGCAGGGGCGTCGATTCGCCGGCCGCGACGGTGATGGCCACTTGCTTGGGCAAGAATCCGGTGGCGTTCACGCGCAGCAAGTGCGCACCGGTGACCAAGTCTACGATCTCGAACGTGCCGTCGGCTGCCGACGTGGCGGCGAGTTGCCCATCCATCTCGATGCTGGCCACCAAAGGCCGTATGGCGGCATCCACCACGACGCCAGAAACCGTGCCCAGCGTGGCGTCGACAGGAGCGCCAGCGGAATCGTCGACCGGAGCCTGGCTGCAGCCCGCCAGGAGCACGACCAGGGCTGCCACGGACCACCTCCGCACGGTTTCCAACCAGATGGCCCTCCTTGTATCCTTTTTGGTCCACCAGTGATAGTCTCAGCACCATGAGGGCGGCTCCACGGGGCCCATGGTGAACGGTTTGGCGATGCGGCGCACCCGCGTTAGCGGGCGACAACAGGATTGCGGACGCTGGCTAGGCCAACGATTTCGGCTTCCACCTTGTCCCCGGGGACAATCGCGCCGACTCCCTCCGGCGTCCCGGTCAGGAGCACGTCGCCGACCTTGAGCGTCGTCCATTGGCTTGCCCTCGCGACGAGGTCGAACACGTTCCAGGTCATGTCTTTCGTCGCGCCCTGTTGCTTGACGACGCCGTTCACCGTCAACTGCAACGACAGGCTTTGCAGGTCACGGTCCAAGCCGCGCCACTCGCCGAGCGGGAGGAACGTGTCGTACCCCTTTGCCTGGTCCCACGGTCCGCCGACTTTCTTCGCCGCGTTTTGAAGGTCGCGGGCCGTGACGTCGTTTGCGACCGTGAAGGACTCGATGTGGCGTTGGGCGTTTGCCGCCGCGATGCGACGTGCTTCCCGGCCGATGCGCACCGCGAGTTCGACTTCATGGTGGACCGCGCCAATCCCATCCGGAATCATGATTGGTTCGCCTTCGCCGATGATGGCGGAGTCTGGTTTCCAGAACCACACGGGCTCCGCGGAGCCACCGCCGAGTTCCTTGACGTGGGCACGGTAGTTCCGGCCGACGCAGAGGACCTTCACGCCTCCTGCGTCGCTTGCGGGGACTTAGGCGTTTTGGCCCCGTGTCCCCGCTGTTGGGGTCCACCTGCCGACCGGGGATTACGGAGATTTCGGGGATAACGCGCAACAGTTGGTTCCCCGTAATTCCCGTAATCCTCGGTCGTCCGTCGGGAGTCGTTCGGTGAAATAGGTGTCATCGGGGGATGGGGGTAGGACTTGGCGACGATGGGACTGGCGTTTCCTTCGCCTTGAGAATCATGTCAATCGTCGCCTTCGTCTCGTCGGGGAAGTCGCGGCCCTTCATCCACAACAAGTAGTCCTCATGCTGCAGCGCGGGTTCGTTGCGGTATTTGCCGAAGCCGAAGCGGATCGTGCCTTGGCCGTCGCGGTAGAAGCGGTGGCCGTGGTCAAGCCAGTTGCGCGTTTCCTTCTCGTTGCCGAAGTGGCGGTCCAAGGTGCTCACGACGAGGTCATGCAGCGTCGAGGGGAGGGTTTGCGAGTGCTGGACGCGTTGCCGGCGCAGGACCTCCACGGTCGCGGCCGTGTCCGCTTCCGAACGGTGAGCCCCCTCCATGTCCACGCCCGTGTAGCGGCGGTAGATTGCGCCGAGGCGATGCGAATTGACGGACCGCTCGATGAGAAGCGTATCGATGCAGGGGTGGCCGACGGCGATGCCGGCTTGGCCCGCCATGCGCAGTTCGCGGTTGAGGAACTGCACGTCAAACTGGTGGTTGTGCGCGATGAGGACGGCTCCCGCCACGAGGGCCTGGATGCGTGGCGCGTGGGCGGCGAACGGAGGCTGGCCCCTGACCATGTCGGTCGTAATCCCCGTCAGTTCCTCGATTTCCTTCGGGACGGGGACGCCGGGGTCCACGAGGCGGCTCCAGCGGCCTTGCTCCGCGAGGGCCGCGTCGAGTTCGATGAAGCAAAATTCCGTGATGCGGTCCCGTTCACCGTCGCGCCCGGTCGTCTCTAGGTCGAAGGCGACGTACTTGGCCGGCATCGTGGCCGGGCCCAACACAGGCGCGGCGGGGTCCTTGTGCACGGGAAAAAAGGAGGCCACCTCAGGGAATAGCGGCTTCTGGGTGGGAGGCGAAGCCACTTCAGGCACCTGAGGTCACGACGGTCCAACCATCGGGAGCCTCGCCGTGGTGCCAGACCGTGAAGAAGAGCTGGAATTTCTGCTGGGCGGCCACCGTGAAGTCGGGCCCATCGAGGCGGGCGTACATTGTGCCACCTTGCTCGAAGTCTTCGAGGTCGCCATACGTGATGCACGGGCTGAAGCAGTAGTCGTCATCACGAATCCCGGAACCATTTACAATCCAGTAGTATTCCGCTAGTTCACCCGGGTCAGGAAGGGAATGCTGCCAGTAGGCCTCGTACACGTAGCTCGTGGCGTTCAGGTCGGGGGTGGCAAAGACGCGACACGCGCAGCTGCCCGTCCCGTTGGGGGTGAATTCCTCCAGGATGTATTGGCCGTAGCCGCCCCAAACTTGCATCAGGCCGTCCAAGTGCCACGTGAGCGGATAGGGCTTGGGCGTCGGGTCAAAGCGTAACTGCACCTTGGTGCGCACGGCCTCGCCGGCGACGACGTCGGCGGCAGTCTGCACGGCCACGTAATTGACCGCCGTCGCGGTGATTAAATACGTGCCAGGCGCGAGGTCGGTGAACGTAAACTCGCCGTTCACATCGCTTGTCGTCGTTAGGCCTAGTCCGGGCAAGCTCAGGTTTGCCCCGACGATGGGCCGGATGGCATCGTCGACCACGACGCCGAAGATGTTTCCCCGGCCAGCCTCCGGCGGGGGGAAGTCGGGGCCAGGCTCCTTGGACTCCGACCCGGAACAACCCGACATGACGAGGGCGGCCACCGCGAGGAAGCCGAGGACACGCATGGGTCGCCACTCAGGCCCCGCTATCTTGAAGGTTCCCGTTGACGGCTTGCTGGCTTGATGGCCAGAGCGGGGACAGGGCGTCACTGGGAGCCGGAGACGAATGACCAGTCCTGGGGCGGGTCCTCGTTGAACCACTGCGTGACGTAGATGTGGAACTTCTTAGCGACCTCGGGCGCGGGGAACCCCAGCGGCTGGACCCCAAGGTGGTAGCGTGGCGAAGTCTCCGTATCGGCCATGCGCAGGACGAGCCTCATTGGGTTCGTCGAGTAGTCGCGGCTCACGTCGGCACCCTCGTCGTCTTGCAGTTCGTAGTAGAAGCTGTTGGACACTGCAGGTGGGCTCGGTGCGTCCATCGTCGCCTCCACGATGAGGCCGCGGAACCCGTCGCCCTCGACGTAGAAGTCCCAGGAGCAGACGCTGCACATGAGCCCGCCTCCAGTCTGTTCCTGGTCGGTAACCTCCGCAAAACCTTCGAAGGGCAGGGTAAAATGCCGGGGGGTCGGCGGCGGGATAGCTCGCAGGATGAACTTGACGCGCGTGAACGTGTCGGCTTCGACCATGAGTTCGGTCTCAGCCTTGGCAAAGCCTGGTGACTCCGCGGTGATGTAGTAGGGACCTGGATGCAGATCGACGAAGCCGAAAGCGCCGTTCCGGTCCGTAACGCCTTGCGCATCGAGGCCGGGCAGGCGGACCGCGATGCCTTCCAGCGGACGGATGGCTTGGTCGACGACGATGCCGGCGATGTGACCCATAGTCCTCGCACTTGGTTCGTAGCCCGCGTTCCCCGTCTCGTTGGACGCGACATTGAAGATGTTCGATTCGACGACGACCTCCTTGTGGCGGCGCGCCCCGTTGTCACTGCATCCTGCGAGGAGCATCGCCGCAAGCATAATGACCACGATGGCCGCCGCTCGGCGCGGACTGCGGTTGGACCCGCGCCTTCGTGGTTCACGGTTCAGTTGCAAGGAAGCTCCAGCCAGGTGGCGGGTCTTGGTTGAAGAACTGCGTCACGTAGATGTGGAATTTCTTGGAGAACTCCGGTGCGGGGAAGCCGCGCGGGTTGACCTCAAGCGAGTAGGAATGCTCCTCCTCGGCGATAAGGTCGTTTGCCTTGAAGACCATGTTGAAGGGGTTTCCCACGGCGCCTCTTGACACAGGATTGAAGCCGGAACCGGCCGCATCATACAGATAATGGTAGAACGAATTCGACCCCAGGCCTCCTGCCCCGGCGCCCGCGTAGCCGTCCATGTAGCCCTCGATGACCATGCCGCGGAACCCTGGGCCGCCGGCGTAGAACTGGAAGGTGCACGTGTTGCAGAAGTACCCGGTGTTGAGGATGAGGGCGCTTGCTTCCGTGACGTCAGTGAAGCCTTCGAACGGGAGGGTGAAGTTGCGTGGCTCCGGCGGCGGGATGGCCTTGAGGACGAACTTGACGCGCGTGAACTTTTCCGCGTCAACGGCAAGCTCCGATTCGGCCGCATAATACTCCGTGGCGTTGGCGATGATGTAGTATGGGCCCGGATGCAGGTCAACGAAGCCGAAGCCTCCGTCCCGGTCGGTCACGCGCGCCAGGTCGAGGCCGGGCAGGCGCACGGAAGCGCCTTCAATCGGACGAATGGACTCGTCGACCACGACGCCTGCAATGTGCCCAAGCGTCTTCGGGTTTGCCTCCTTTTTGGGTGCTTGTGCGGCCGTGGGCGCCACGGTCTCGCCAGTCGCGGAATCGACTTCAATGACGGAGTCCGGCGCGGACTCAACGATGAGCTCCCTTCCATTGGAGGAGGCGGGCTCTCCACATCCCGCCAGGGCGGTGCCAGCAAGTACGGCGAGCGTTACTGCAACTAACCAACGCATGCCAGCGACGAGGGGCGGGTAGCCTTAAGGACCCTAGTCAGGACGTCGAAATGTACGGGTTTCAGCGGGCGCTAGTGGGGAGAAAAACCCTATTGGCCCTGCGTCAGGAACGACCAGCCGGACGGCGGCCCGCCGCTGAACCACTGGGTCACGTAGATGTCGAATTGCTTGCCGACCTCGGGAATCCGGAACCCCTCCGGCTCCAAGTAGAGGTGATAGGGGACTTCTCCTTCGCCGGCCCGTCATCGGCGCAGCCCGGCCACATGACTTACCGCAGTCCGCCGACGGCCGCGTCCACAAGTTGGGGTTGAGGCAAGACGGCGGACGTGACCTTACTTCCCACTCCGCAACAGGTTCAACGCAGAACCCGCCCTAAACCACGCAATCTGGTCCGCGGAGAAGGAGTGCTTGACCTGGATGCGGTCTTCGCGGCCGTCCTTGTGCTTCACGATGACGGTGAGGGGCTGGCTTGGCGCCATCTCCTTGAGGCCGATGATTGAGATGCGGTCCTCTTCCTGCACCTTGTCGTAGTCCGTTCTGTCGGCGAACGTGAGCGGGAGAAGTCCCTGCTTCTTCAGGTTCGTCTCGTGGATGCGCGCGAAACTCCTCGCAATGATCACCGCTGCTCCGAGGTGGCGGGGTTCCATGGCTGCGTGTTCACGGGATGAGCCTTCGCCGTAGTTCTCGTCGCCGGCGACAATCCAGCGGAGACCCTTTGCCTTGTAGGCGCGGGCGACCTCGTGGAACAGTTTCGTCTTGCCGTCCAGTAAGTCCTTGCCTCCGCCGGCGGAGTTCGTGAAGGCATTGATGGCGCCGAGGAACATGTTATCCGAGAGGTTCTCCAGGTGGCCGCGGAACTTGAGCCACGGCCCGGCGGGACTGATGTGGTCAGTCGTGCACTTCCCCTTCGCCTTGAGCAGGAGCGGGAGTTCGAGGAAGTCGCCACCGTCCCACGGAGCAAACGGCGCCAAGAGTTGAATGCGCTTCGACGCGGGGTCCACGTTGACTTGCGTCGTGGCGGACGCGGGCGTCGGGCCGATGTATCCAGAGGGATCCGGGACGTAGCCCTTGGCGGGGACCTCCGGAGCCTGGGCGGGAGGTTGCAGGCGGAACGGTTTGCCGTCAAGTCCAGTCAGTTCGTCCTTGAGCGGATTGAAACTCAAGCGGCCTGCGAGTCCGTACGCCATCACAATCTCGGGTGAGCCCATGAACGCGAGCGTCTTCGCGGAGCCATCGTTGCGCTTGGGGAAGTTGCGGTTGTACGACGTGACGATGGTGTTCTCCTTGCCCATGTCCGTTGCCGGGCGATTCCATTGCCCGATGCAGGGGCCACACGCGTTCGCCAGCACGGTGGCGCCGGATTTCTGTAGCGTCGCCATTTGGCCGTCGCGTTGGATGGTGAGGTGGATCTGCTCCGACCCGGGTGTCACGAGAAGCGGAGTCCGGGCCTTCACGCCGTGCTTCATCGCTTGCGCCGCCACGTCGGCGGTTCGCACCATGTCCTCGTAACTCGAGTTCGTGCAGGAACCGATGAGCGCCACGGAGATGTTGTCCGGATACTTTTCCTTCGCAACGGCCGCAGCCATCTCGGAGACGGGGCGGGCGAGATCTGGCGTGTGGGGGCCCACGAGGTGAGGCTCCAACGTCGAGAGGTCGATCTCGATGACTTGGTCGAAGAACTTCTTCGGGTCCGCGAGCACTTCCTTGTCTGCGACGAGCAGGTCCGAGTGGACCTTGCCGGCGAGCGCCGCAAGTTCAGCGCGTCCTGTTGCCTTGAGGTACACGTCCATGCGTTCGTCATGCGGGAAGACGGAGGTCGTGGCACCAAGTTCGGCGCCCATGTTCGTGATGGTGGCCTTCCCCGTCGCACTGATCGACGCAGTGCCGTCGCCGAAGTACTCGATGACGGCGTTCGTGCCGCCGGCGACGGTGAGGATGCCGCAGAGTTTCAGGATGACATCTTTCGGGGCAGTCCAACCGGAGAGCTTGCCGGTGAGCTTGACGCCGATGATCTTCGGGTGCAACACTTCCCAGGGAAATCCCGCCATGACGTCGACTGCGTCAGCCCCGCCGACACCGGAGGCGAACATGCCGAGCCCGCCGCCGTTCGGTGTGTGAGAATCCGTGCCGATGACCATCTGGCCGGGGAACGCGTATTGCTCGAACACGACTTGGTGAATGATGCCGGCACCCGGCTTCCAAAACCCGAGCCCGCATTTCGCGGACGCCGTGCGCAGGAACTCGTAGACTTCCCTGTTCGATTCCGTCGCCTCGTGCAGGTCAGCAGCGGCTCCAAGCTTGGCAGTGATGAGGTGGTCGCAGTGCACCGTCGTCGGGACGGCCGTCTGTGTCTTGCCCGTAGTCAGGAACTGGAGGATCGCCATCTGCGCCGTGGCGTCCTGCATCGTGACGCGGTCGGGGCGCAGGTCGAGGTAGGACTTGCCGCGCACCAGCTCCGCGCCGGCGGGGTCGTCGAGGTGGCTGTAGAGGATCTTCTCCGTGAGGGTAAGAGGGCGGCCCAGCCGCTTGCGAACGACGGCGAGGCGCTTGGCCATCGCATCATACGTCTTCTGCACGAACTCGGGGGACGCGGCGACGGGATCTGATGCGACCTGGACAGTCTGGGCCATCTTGGACTCCTCTTGACGCGGCGATGTGTGGCGCTATTTGAAAGCCGTCGCAAGGGGACAAGCGGATTTGCCGGACGGCCCGGATTTGCCGGACCGTGCTTCGGCTCGTGACCCTCAGAACACGCGGCGGCTGGAGGCAGGTTATGCAGCCGCCCCTGCCGCTGCGCGGTCCGACCTAAGCCCCCGCAGTCACCAGCGCAGGCACAGGCCCACTGCTCCACGTCGCAAGCGCCTGCGCCCCGAGGGGAGTCGCGCTCAACGCGAGGAACCGTCCCGCCCGCTGCACGGTGACGAGGCCTGACTGAACGAGCCGCTTGAGGTGGTAGTTGACGGTGCTCGGCGTGAATCCCGTCCGTGCGGCTACGTCTTGCGCGGCGATACCTGGACTGACGCCGATGGCTTCGAGGACCTTGCGGGCGCCCTCCGACTTCATGCTGGGGGCGGCGACCATGAGGGAGTACCCGACGACGCCCTTGGGGAAGTAGCACGTGAAGCCCTTCGACGCCTGCTGGGTCAGGACTTCGCCGACGACGAGTTTGCGCAAGTGGTGCTCCAGCGTCCCGCGTCCCTTGTCGAGGCGGCGCACGATCTCTTGGAAGTGGATGCCGGGGTTGGCGCGCACGAGTTCGACGATCTGGGCGCGCAGTGGGTGGCCGGTGAGTTCGTCGGGGCGGATGCGGCTGAACAACCCGAGCGCGGGCAGGCCCTTGGGAATCCAATACGCCAACAGGCCGACGAGAGCCGCCGCGATGGAAACGCCGGCTGCCGTCTCGGATTCAGGGAACGTCCACAAGCCGACGGAGGCGAGGCCGAAACCCCAAGGCTCCTGCCACGAGTCGGGATCGCTCCAATCGGGCACCCAGCCGCCGCCGTATGCGTTGGGCGGCACGTTGTCGCCGGCCGGAACGTAGGGGCCAGGCGACTCATCGATGAAGAGCGGGCGCCCATCGAGGCCAAGGCCGAGCAACGAGTAGCGCGCCGTGGTCTGCTCGTTCTGCGGGCCACCGGATACCTGCACCGATACGGAGCCGGACGCGATCCAGGATGAGTCGTCTTGGCACGCGTCTGCGGGGCAAGGCCAATCGAATGCCCACGCGGGGCGGTCGGTTGACTGGCTCGTTGCGAACTCCCATCGTTGCAGTATGGCCGCGACGGCGGGGACTTGGCCGGGCAAGCGCGACGGATTGGCGGTCGAGGCAACGGCTTCGTCACTGAAGCGGTCGATGTGTGACGCCGCGACCGGCAGGGGAAGGAGTTGCGAGTACGGCGGGGGTCCCCGGGTCGCGGTCACGCGCATGGCTGCTGCCCCGTCGTCGACCTTGAAGCTCCAGACATGATCGGTACGCGAGTCTTCCTGTCGCTCATGGTAGCGCGCGTCGACGACGACGGCGTTCGGGTGGGCTGTGAGGAAGTCGCGGAGCGCCGAGTACACGAGGTCGTCGCGGGCCGCATTGAACGCGGCTGAGAGTGGGAACGGATGCGTCACGCCCGCGTCGTTCGGGCCATGGATGTCGCGGGGAGCGAAAAGTGAATCGAAAGCGGGCACGGATTGGATGGGGGTTCCCGTGCCGCGTTGGAACTCGTTCATTTCGTACAGCATAAAGAGGTCGTCCGCAGCAGCGGACGACCTCCCGTGGGAGGCGTCGTGGGAGTCGTCGGAAAGGGGGCTGTCGTAGCGGGTGAGAATCCTCACAGGATACGGGACATCCTCGGCATACCACAGCCTGACGGCCTTGGCTCCGCCGGTCCAAGAGAGCACGAGCGTCTCGCGGCCCCCCACCTCATCGCGTCCGGATGCCAGGTATTCGCCGTGCGTCGTCTGCGGCGCCGGTTGGTTGTCGAGGCTTCCTGGTGGCGGGCATTGGCCTGCGATTTGCACGGGCTGGGAGAGGTCGATAGTCTTGCCTTGCAGGGAACTGAGGAACCCGCATGGTCCCTCGACCGACTTGAACACGGTCACGAGATGGGGGCCTACCGTGTCGCCGTAGGTCGAGCCCGGCGCTGGAGTAGCAGCGCTGCCCCGTTCGGATGGCACTGTCATGGCGAATCCGGTGCCGCTGGCGTCGAAGTGCGACACTCGCCACTGCTCGCCATGCACTTGCGAACCGCCCAACAGGTCCCAGGCGCTCATGTCCGCCCATCCTTCGCCCCATTCTTGCCACGCTTGCTCGTCGCTGAAGTCTGACGGGAAGGACGCACCCATGTCGAAGAAGGGGAGGAAGCCCCACGAGAACTCCTCGCTAGTCCACGTGGTCGCGAATGAAGTAGCCGGGACGAGTCCTCCGTCGGGCGTGGGCAAGAGGCGGTCGGGCATGCGCTCGACGACGTACCGGGCGTTGGCGTCGACGTATCGACCTTGTTTCGAGTCGACGGGTTGGATGAAGGCAATCGTGTAGGTGAGGTGGTCACCCGGCTTGGATTCTGCGACCGTGAAGCTTCCGCGCAGGGCTCCGGGTTTGTCGTCGGCAAGCGCGGACCCCGTCGCCCCGAAGAGCAGGACGAGCGTGACCGTGAACAGCGTCAGCGCAATCCAAAGTCGGCGGGAAGCTCCCTTGGCCATCTTCACGCAAGTTGACCGACGAAGTCCCCATATGAAAAGGGTGGGACGACCTTCGAATCCAACAGTCGGGCGAGGGGGAGGGGCCGTTTCTTGGAGGAGGAACCTCGAATCGGGGCTTTGGCGCGTTTCCCATGGCGAGCCAGTTTGGGAGGCCTGAATCCTCGGCCGTAGGGTGGGAGGCTTGGGATTTCACAGAACTGCACAGATGACGTTTCCCTCGTGGAGTGTAATGCCGCGAAGATCAAGTTCTGTGAAAATCCGTGCAACCCCAGGCCTCCCTTTCCTCTGCAGCAGTCCACCCGGATGCGAGGCTTAGATCCTCGGCCGTAGTGTGGGAGGCTTGGGATTTCACAGACCTTCACAGATTATCGTTACCTCGTGGCGTGCGCGGCACGCGAAGATCAAGTTCTGTGAAAATCCGTGCAATCCCAGGCCTCCAGTACCTCTGTGGCCAGCCAACCTGAATTGCGTCGCGCACGCAACTGCTCGGCCCCCTTGCACATAATCGCCACGAAGCGGCACTCGAGGCCGTGCGAGAAGCTGCGGCAACGGCATCGCCACCGCAAAATACTACGGGCGACGCGTGAGCGGGGAGCGGGCTTACTGCAATGCCTGCTTCGCGATGACCATTCTCTGGATCTCGCTCGTGCCCTCGTAGATCTCCGTGACCTTCGCGTCGCGCATCAACCTCTCAACAGGGTAGTCCATCGTGTACCCGTTTCCTCCGTGCACCTGGACCGCCTGCGTTGTCACCCACATCGCGGTCTCTGAGGCGAACAACTTTGCTCGCGACGACATTTCCGGCGTCATCGTTCCGGCGTCGAGGGCGGTGGCGGCTTTGAGGTAGAGCAAGCGGGCGGCCTCGATGCGGACATCCATGTCGGCGAGTTTCCACTGGATTGCTTGGTTGGCACTGATGGGTTTGCCGAACTGCTTGCGCTGCTGCGCGTATTCGCGGGCTTCGTCGAAGGCGCGTTGCGCGATGCCGACTGCCTGCGCGCCGATTGAGATGCGGCTACCGTTGAGTGTCGTCATGAGTTGCTTGAACCCGTCGCCCGGCTTGCCCAGGAGGTTGTCTTTGGGCACGAGCATGTCGGTGAAACTGAGGCGGGCCGTGTCACTCGCGCACAAGCCGAGTTTCTCCTCGTGACCATCCTTGCCGAAACCCTTGGTGGCCGCTTCGACGGCGAAGAGGCTGAGCCCATTGTGGCCTGCCTTGGGATCGGTCTTGGCGGCGACAATCGCTGACCCGGCGTGGTTGCCGTTCGTGATGAAGACCTTTGAGCCGTTGATACGGTAGTGGTCCCCCTCTCGGAAGGCGGTGGTCTGGAGGCTGGCCACGTCGGAGCCGGCGCTTGGTTCGGTGAGGGCGAAGCATCCAATCCATTCGCCTGAGGCGAGTTTGGGGAGGAATTTCTCTTGGACCGAAGCCGAACCCCAATTCACTATTGGCGTGGCCGCGACGGAGGAGTGGACGGCGACGGTGACGCTGGTGGATGCGCAAGCCCAGGCGAGTTCCTCCAGCATGAGGTTGTAGGCGACTTTCGTGACGGGGGCGCCGCCGAACTTCTCGGGAATCGTCGGCCCAAGCATTCCGAGTTGGCCCAATTCGCGGAAACTCTCCATCGGAAACGTTCCCTCCCGGTCGAGCCGGGCCGCGCGTTCCTTCACGGCACCGCGCGCGAACTCGCGCACGGTCTTCTGGATGAGGCTTTCTTCATCGCTTAGCCGGAAGTCCACGCCGCCTCGAGGTGCCGGTACCTTTTGGCGGTTGCGTCCCACCTTGGCCGTGGAAGCGATACTGCTCAAGCGCCGGGACGATTGCTCCCAGGAGCCGGTTCTCGCCTCCGCGCAGCCGCTCCTCGAAGGCGCTGCGGCCGATGCCGAGTCCCTGTGCGACTTCCGCCGTAGTGGATAGACGTGGGGAGCGATAGTACCCGCGGTGCCCCGCCGCGACCAGGGCTTCCGCTTGCTTCAACGTCGGTCCCTCAAGGGCCGGGCGCAGCGAGAGGAACATGGACGCAAGCAGATCCTCGGCGCCGACGGCGCGGCGACGCACGACCTGGGTCGGCCAATGCGCTGATAATGCGTCAAGCGCTCCTTGTTCTCCTTTCGGGTTGAGCGCGATGCCGTCGTATTGTTCCCAGCCGCCGACGACGAGCATGGGTTGCAGCCAGAGCACTTGATGGGCTTCGAGCGTCCTGCTGATGGAGACTTCCGGATTGACGTGGGGCTCCCAGACGATTATGCCCCCCTCCGCCGTGGCAAAGGTGCGGCGAGGTTTGAGGTACTGGACGGCCGACTCCTCGACGCGAGCCCAGGTTGCGGCAGAACAACGCACCTCCACCACTTCGAAGCTGTGGCCGCTCCAGCATTGGAAGGATGCGGACGAGACTTCGGCGCTGAGCCGAGCCATCGGGCAGTCATGCTGAACGCGAAACGTGACCTGGCGAAGTGCCCCGTCCATAGACGGGCATTCACAGGACCTTCTATGGCTTTTCCTTGCTTGCCGGAGCGGCGGCCGAGACCGCTGGTGCCATATACGGCAGCATACGTATATGGTCGTATATGACAAAGCCCGTTACGCTCAGTGACAGTGCTTTCGCCGCCCTCCGCCATGAGAAGAAGAAAGGAGAAAGCGATAGCGACGTCGTGAACCGACTCATCCACGAGGCGACCGGCGCCCGCGAGAAAAAAGACCCCTGGCACTATTTGGAAGCCATCAAGCACCTGAAGCGGTCGATTCCAATCGAGGAGCATGCGCGGTTGATCCGGCAGTGGCGCGACGACGATGACCGCGACGCGTGGGCCGAAGCAGAAGCCAGGAATCGCCCGGGGGCAGGCCGCGTTGCCCGTCCTTGACGCTTCGTTCCTCATCGACCTCGAACACAACGTCAAAAGTGCCCACGCGGCCCTACGACGGTTGGGCTCGAAGGAACTCGTGGTGCCGGGTCAGGCGGCCCTTGAACTCATGTCGGGCCGCAACGAACCCATTGGCATCCTTCAAGCGCTTCGACGCGGGTACCGGGTCCTGCTTGCCCGGGATGAAACGCTGATTGCCGCGGCTCGCATCCGGGCAGCGCTCGTGGGCAAAGGCAAGCGACCTACGTGGGGTGATATCTACATCGCGGCGGAAACCCAAGTCCAGGGCACCTATGTGGTCACAGCGGATGCCCGGGACTTCGAGGCCATGGGATGCAGCGTGTGGGACTATCGCAATCACGCCGAACCCCCCAGCTAGGATGACGCTGGGCGTTCGTCAAGTTCCCGTGAACGCCGCCTTCCTCTTTTCCGTGAAGGCCTTCATCCCCTCTTTCTGGTCCTGCGTGCGAAATGCGGCGCCGAACATCTCGGCCTCGTACTCCAATGCTTCCCACAAGTCGGTCTCGAGGCCTTCGTCCACGAGTTTCTTGACGTCGGCGACGGCGAGTGGACCGTTGGACAAGATGGTCTCGCAGATCCTGCGACATTCGGGGAGAAGGGTGTCAGATGGCACGACCTTGTCCACGATTCCCAGGCGCAACGCTTCGTCCGCCTTGACGGAATCACCCGTCATTAGTAGCCACTTCGCAACGCCAGGTCCGACGCGACGAGGTAGTCGCTGTGACCCACCGAAGCCGGGGACGACTCCGAGCTTAACCTCGGGTTGACCGACGACGGCCTTGTCGGAGGCGACGATGAAGTCGCACGCCATGGCAAGTTCGAGCCCGCCGCCTAGCGCGTAACCGTTGACGGCTGCGATTACTGGACCGGGAAAATCCGATATGGCTGACCCAACGGCATGCCCGCGCCGCGCGAACGCCGTCGCTTCCTCGCCGGAGAGGCCGACCATCTGGGCGATGTCGGCACCCGCGACGAATGCCTTGCCAGCACCCGTGATGATGATGGCTCGGGCCTTGCCCGTCAAGCCCTCGATTGTCGTACGCAGGGAGTCGAGAACCTCGCCGTTGAGGGCATTCAGCGCGTCGGGGCGGTTGATGGTAAGGGTGGCGATGCCCTTGTCGTCGATGTCGCAGAGCAGGACGCTCATCGGGGCTGGGAGGCCAGGGCAGGTTCAAAGGCCAATCCGTGGACTAGTGGTGCCAAGTCCTGCCCGCCCATCCACCGATGACACCGAACGACTCCTTCGACCCACAGACCTACGCCATCATCGGCGCCGCCCAAGAAGTGCACAAAGTCCTGGGATGCGGGTTCCTCGAACGCGTCTACCAGTGTGCCCTGGCCAATGAATTCGCGAGACGCGACATTCCCTTCGAAATGGAAGTCGTACTGCCGGTCACGTACAAGGGGGACCTTCTCGATTGCACCTATCGCGTGGACTTCCTCTGCTTCGGGGACGTCGTCGTCGAACTGAAAGCCCTCAGCGTCACTAGTGGCGTCGAGGAAGCACAGGTCTTGAACTACCTCAAGTCCGGGCCCCTCGACGTCGGTTTGCTCCTAAATTTTGGCAGCCTTCGGCTCGAGGTGCAGCGGTTCTCCTCGCCCCGCCTCCTAGGTCCTTCCACATCGGTGTCATCGGTGACATCGGTGGATGACCAGAACTAGGTCGGCGCCGGCTCGACTTCGATGAGCACCGTGCTGGCCTCGACGTTGCTTCCCTCCGTCACGTGGACGCGGCGCACCGTGCCAGAAACCGGCGACTTGAGGTCGTTCTGCATCTTCATGGCTTCGAGGACGACGAGGATGTCGCCTTCCTTGACGACTTGGCCTTCCTTGACCTTGACTTCGACGATCTTTCCGGGCATCGGGGGCTTGATGCGGCCATCGTTCTTGCGGCCGGCCGCGTTCTTCCGGATGAGGTCCGGCCGTGCGCGTCGTACCTCCAGATCGATGGGGTGAGGGCCTTCGCTCACGATGCCGTTTTGCACGCGGAACTCGTACACCTGGCCGTCGATGCTCACCTTGTAGTGTCCCTTCCCGACGACCTTGACGGTGGGCGTGAACGTGGAACCTTCGACGACGAACTTTGGCCCGTCGGCGTGCTCCTCGAGGTTGACGTTGTAGGAGCGGTTGCCGAGCTGGAAGGAATAATTCACTTCAGCACCCCCACGCTGTCGCTGCGTCCGCGCTTGCCCCAGGCGGACATGCGGCGGCGGCCATACTCGTCGACGCCGACGTTCTTGGCGGACGACTGCTTGAAGCTGTAGGCCTTAAGGACGAGCGAATCGATGCCGCCGGGTTCATGCGCGAGGGCGGCGGCGAGTGCCGCAAGGCGGCGTTTTGTGTCATCCGTCGCAGTCTCTTCGACGCCCATTAGTTTGTCGAGAATCTTGCGTTCGTCGAGGAATTTCGTCGTCATGTCTCCGGCGCAGAACGCCTCGTCGCGGAAGATGACTTCATGCAGCTCGCGGTTCGTGACGAGGTTGCCCAAGTCGTATTCAGCAAGGGCACGACGCATCTTGCGAATCGCCTCCGGGCGGTCCGCCCCATAGCAAATCAACTTTGCAACCATTGAATCGTAGGTCGACGGTACCTGGAAGCCCGAGTAGAGGTACGTGTCCACCCGGACGCCATTGCCGCTTGGAGCGGTATGCCGTTGGATGAGCCCTGGCGTCGGCATGAACTTGTTCTTCGGGTCCTCGGCGTTGATGCGGCACTCGATGGCCCAACCGCGGCGGCGCGCGTCGACCCAGGCTTGGTCATAGCCCAGTTTCTCACCGGCGGCGATGCGGATCTGTTCGCGCACGAGGTCGATGCCGTACACTTGCTCCGTGACCGGGTGTTCGACTTGCAGTCGCGTGTTGACCTCGTTGAAGTAGTAGTGGCCGTCCTCGTAGAGGAATTCAGCCGTGCCCGCGTTCCAGTAGCCGACCTCCTTGGCGAGTTTGCATACCGATGCGCCGACGCGTTTGCGGTCCTCGTCCTTGACGATGGGGCTCGGCGCCTCTTCGATGAGTTTCTGGTGGCGGCGCTGCACGGAGCATTCACGTTCGCCGAAGTGGACGACGTTGCCGTGTTCGTCGGCGAGGAACTGGATTTCAATGTGGCGAGGTCGCGTGATGAACTTCTCGATGAAGACCTCGCCGCGCCCGAAGGCAGCCTTTGCTTGGCGTTGGGTGGCAGCCAAAGCGGTCGCGAGCTCCGCCTCCGAGTTGACGACTTGCATCCCCATGCCACCGCCGCCGAAGGCCGCCTTGATGATGACTGGGTAGCCGGTAAGCTTGACGACCTCCTTGGCCTCGTCGAGGGTCGCGACGAATTCATCCTTGCCTGGGACGACTGGTACGCCTGCCTTGCGGGCTGCGATCTTGGATGCGACCTTGTCGCCGAGGATGTCAATGGGCTGCGGCGGCGGGCCGATGAACTTGATGCCTGCCTTCGCGAGCGCTGTGCCAAACTCGCTGCGTTCCGACAGGAAACCGTAACCCGGGTGGACGGCGTCGGCCCCGACCTTCTGACACAACTCCACGATTGCCGGGATGTTGAGGTAATTCGTGGACGAGGATTCGTTGCCGAGCAGGTGTGCCTCGTCGGCGAAGCGGACGTGGGGCGCCTTGGCATCCTGCGGGGAATGGATGGCGACGGTCTTGATGTCCAGCTCCCGTGCAGTGCGCATGACACGCAAGGCGATCTCGCCACGGTTTGCAACCAGAATCTTGCGGAAAAGGGGTTTCATGGAGACACCGGGCTGGACGTGGGCTGCTTGGAGGGAGAGGCCGTGCCTGCTTCAAACCGTTGCTCGTCGCGGCGTGTCGGTAGGAAGACGCTCGAAAGGGCCACGGCGAGGCCGGCCTTCACCATGTCGAACGGGAGGAATACGAGGGAACCCAGGGCGATGGCTTCCGGCCATGAGTAGTGCAGCGTAGCTTTGAGGACAGTCACCCCGCAGATGTGGATGACGGCGATGGCGCCCATCACGACGAGGAAGAGGTTCAGCTTCTCCCAGCCTGTACCGCGGGCGCGGGCCACCAGCATGAACGCCACGATGGCGCTGAGCACGAACAGGCCCGACATGACCCATACCAGGTAACGCGGCGCGGACAAGTCGTCTGCGTAGGCGTCGAACCAGGCCGCCTCGAAGGTGGCTTGATTTAGGCTGATCCAAACGACGGTGACGAATGCACCGAGCGCAGCGACGCCCAGGACGAGGGCAAGCAGCTTCGCGGTGCGTTGGTCCAAAAGGCGGGCGCGACGTCGCTCGACATACCAGCCGACGAGGTAGGCGGCCACCGCGAAACCGAAAATGTAGCCCCCCGTGTACCCGGTAAGAATCTGTACGCCGGATGATTCCTGGTCTGCGAAAACACGGAGGCCCAAGGCCCCGGCGAGGACGTAGAACGCAATCGAGAGCAGGCCGTAGTTGCGTCCAAGGTAGGCGCCTGCCAGGGCAACGCCGAGAACCTGGAAGCTGAACGGAACGGGCGTGAACGGGAGGGGGAAACTCAGTTGCGCCATGAGCGCAAGGAATGCGGCCATTCCCCCCGCTGCGGCGACCTTGACGGGCCAACCCATCGCGAGCCACGTGTTGTGCGCGTTCCAGCGCGCGTAGCGGTAGCGTTCGGCGGTATGGTTTGCATCGAGCCCGAGAATGTTCGGGTTAGACCGTCCGACCGCTGCTGCACCCGGCCGGCTCATACCCGTTTCTCCGCCGTCATTGCGTCAAGTTGCGCGTGGCTGACCGCGAGCACTTGCTCCGCGACTTGGAAGAAACGCACGCCGAATCGTCCAGTCGGCCCAGAAACGACCGCCCCGCCGTTTCCGTCGGGCACGACTTGATGGGCGCGAAGGTCAGTGCGCAGACCGACGCCGGCGCGCTTGAGTGCAGCCTCCTTGGCGGCCCACATGCAGGCGATTTGCGTCTTGACATCCATCTCGCTTGCGGCCTCATTCGAGAGGATGGCCTTGAGTTCCGCGACGGAGAATGCCTCTTCGAGGAAACTGCGCGGCCGTTCTTCGATAGTCTCGAGGTCGACGCCGATGGCTCCAGGGGAAAGTGCCGCGATGGCAAACCCTGAGCGGTGGCTGATGGAGAGCCAGAGGGCCGATTCTTGGCCTTGCAGGTAGAGGCGGGGTTTGCCTGTTGCTTCGTCCGCGACGACTTCCACGTCGTGCGGCCCCATACCGGGATGCGTCTCCATTACGGCCTTCTTTGCCGCCAGGCGACCGGCTCGCCACTCACTGGCACGCTTGGGCACCGTGAAGGCGGCGTGGTTGGCGCGCTCCGCAGCGGTGAACCAGCGCTCGTCGGCGCCTGTGCTCTCGACGGCGACGGCAGCAAAGTGCACATCCTCCAAGTGGGGCAACTCCAGTGCGGCGCCTGGAATCGTGGCCGCAATGGCCTTTGCCGTCATGATTTGGGGCGACGACCCGGTCTCGACCATTGCGTATCCGTGCATGCGCATGAGTACAGTGCCGTCGCGAGCGATGGCTTCGGCGTCGAAAGTTCGGTTGTTGGCGGCGTCCCGACCCGTCGGCTTGCAGTGCAGGCGCACATCGACCGGGAGTTGGCCGTAATGGAAGACGTCAAGGCGATGGATGCCCGCTGGGAGACTCATCGCGCGTTCCGCCGCCATCGTTCGCAGTCCGCATACCTGGAACAGGGCCTCGCCGAGCATCGGGTGGCTCAGGAACTGGGCTGGGCCAACGCCGAAATGGCGTTCCTTGGGTTCGCGGAACTGCGCGACTCCCTCGGCACCGAGAGGGCCTGCGGCTTCGAGGACCTGGAAGCTTGGGCCGTGGAAAAACGGCGGATAGATGCCCGACCGTTGCAGTTCTGCCGTGCACGTGGGTGGAGTCGCATGGGCCTGTTTAGAGGCCGGGCCGAAGCGCATCGTCGCTTGGAAATGCAAACGCGGTTCCCCGTGCGGTTTGCCATCTGGCCCTACGAATTGCGTCGTGAGTTGGCACCGCACGTTCTTGTCGCGACCATCGCCCGGCAGGACTGAGGCGACGAGCCGAGCGTTTACTGGCGCTGCCTTGAGCTGCTTGAGTGGGCTTACGAACTGCACGTCTTGGGCGCCGAGGAACTTGGCTTCCTTGTCCACGAGGAGGCTTGCGGCTTGCGCGAATGCCTCGATGCCGAACACGCCGGGCAAGTAGGGCACGCCATCCACCTTGTGGTCGGCGATGCCAGGGTCACGCGCCTGGTCCATCGTTACGGTCGCTTCGAGGCTGCGTTCCGGGACGCATGAATCGATGCTCGAAAGGAGTCGGAACCGTTCAGCGTGTGCGGTGATGAACTCGTTTGCCACGGCGACCGCGACGTCCCATCCATGGGCGACGACTTGGTGGTCAGCGTCGATTGCGCCGACTTCTCCAGCCACGACGGATTCGCGGATTCCTGGCACGGCGAGTTCTGCGAGGAAGTGGGCGACGCCTGCGGCGGTTGGGATTGGCGTGACTCCGGAGGCGTGCATGATTTGCAGAATCGATCCTTTGGTCGCCATGCCAACCTCGCCCCACGGTCCCCACGCGATGGTGAAGCCGTTGCACTTACGGTGGGCGGCCTCCCACTTGACGGCCTTGCAGAGGTATTCGTTGGCGGCGGAATAATCGGTCTGCCCAATGTTGCCGAATCGCCCCGCGACGGAGCCGAAGGCGGCGACGAAGGAGAGTTTGTCCTCGCGTGTTGCGGCCATGAGTGCCTTCCAGCCGTCGGCCTTGATGCCGAAGACCTGGTCGAATTGACTGCGTTCCTTTGACGCGATGTCCTTTGAGATTTCGACGCCGGCCGCGTGCAGGACGCCGTCGATGCGACCCCACTGCGAGCGCGCCCATGCAACGGCTTCTGCGACGGTGCCTGCGTTCGTGACGTCAACGGGGGCGTAGAGCACTTCGGCGCCGAGTTGGGTGAGGCGATGCATGTTGCGATGTACTTCCGCGGCTTTCTGCATCGGGGACAGCGCCTTCTGGATGGCGACGGGCGTCACGCGTTCGCTCTTGGCCTTCAGGTTCTCCATGACCTGCGCCTCCATGCGCTTCCAACCAGCGGAATCGAGGCTCGCCCAGTCGGAGGCCTCCGCCGGGACTTCGGTGCGTCCGAGCAGCAGGAACTTGGGGCCCTGCGGGGCGAGGGCGGCGAGCATCTCGACCGTGATTCCTTGCGCTCCGCCGGATACGACGATGCACTGTCCGGCGACTTCATGGACGCCTTGCGGTAGGTCCTGTGGACTGACTTCAACGATGAACCTTGTGCCGTCCGCTCCGTAGGCGACTTCCGTGCGGTCGCCCCCCGTCGTGACTTCGGCGAGGACAAGTTCCGTGCCCTTATGCGTCTCTGCGTGCAGGTCAATGACCTTCGTGATGGCGGTCGGGAATTCCTTGCGCAGCGCCTTCCCGAGGCCAGCCAGCGCTGCCATGCTCGAGTCGCGCACCGATTTGATGCCGTGCGCGCCGTCCTGACGGGTAACGACAAGGATGAGTCCGCCGGGGAGCGTCGCCCGATGCGCCTTGGCGGCATCGAAGAGAGGCCCGATGCGGGCGAGCGCGTCGCCGCCGGGGCGCAGGGCTAGAGCCACGATACCGACCGGCGCAGCGCAATTGACGTCAGTGGTCGGTTGGAATCCAGCCTTGACGAAGGCGTCCATCCAGGAGCCGTCGACATCGCCGAGGACGACGAGAGGGCCACGAGGAACGGCGTTGAGTTGTCCGGAGAGCGGTTGCGGACGCAGCGTGGGCGCGCGGCGGATAATGGTGCTCGTGGGTGCCCTGGCGGCGTCTCCGCCCGACGAAACCACGGATTGCGCGGATTTCACGGAACCGCGATTCGCGTTCTCCGCGAAATCCGCGGTTTGTGGCGTCGTGCCTGCGGCCACTCCTTGCGAGGTGACGAATCCGGCGACCTTGCGCAACGTCGGGTAGTCCTTGAGTTGGATGCCGTCGCTTGGTGCTATGCCGAATGCGGTGCGGACTTCTCCGAACAATTCGGCTTGCTTGACCGTGTCAATCCCGAGGTCGGCCTCCATGTCGAGGTTGGGTTCCAGCATGTCGGCCGGGTAGCCGGTCTTGGCGGCGACGAGTTCGATGACCTTCGCGAGGACAGCCGCTTCATCGAGCGAGCCAGCGTCGGGGCCGGCGCGCGGCTTCGTCCCCTCTGAATCCACCGATTTCACCGATGACACCGATGCGGCTGCATTGCCGGCCATCGGTGGCTGAGCCGAAGCACCGCCGCTAAGCCGCGCCTGGACATACCCCGCGACCTTCGCGAGCGTCGGGTAGTCCTTGATCATGATTCCTTCCTCAAGGGGAAGGCCGTACGCGTCGCGGATGGCGCCGAACAATTCAGCTTGCTTGACCGTGTCAATTCCGAGGTCGGCCTCCATGTCGAGGTTCGGGTCCAACAGGTCCGTCGGGTAGCCGGTCTTGCTCGCGACGAGTCCGATGAGGCGCGTCAGGACGTCGCCGTCGAGCGAGTGGGAGGGCGCGATGGGTAGGCCCTGGGAGGACATGGCTTCCGGGTGGGGGGAAGCCGCTTGGACTGCCTTGGCCGTGGGAGTGGCCGGTGCTTGGTGCATCGGCGACGTCGGCGAATGCGCGGTTACCGCAGGCGACGACTCATTGGGCGAGGAGCTCGATGCGCCGCCTAGCCTTGACTGCACGTAGCCGGCGACTTTGCGCAGGCTCGGGTAGTCCTTGATCTGGATGCCGTCTTCCTGCGGCAGGCTATACGCGTCACGGATGGCGCCGAACAATTCAGCTTGCTTGACCGTGTCAATCCCGAGGTCCGCCTCCATGTCGAGGTCCGGGTCGAGGAGATCCTTGGGGTAGCCGGTCTTGCTTGCTACGAGGTCGATAAGCTTCGCAAGGACTTCGCTGCTCGCTCCCGCCGACTGACGAGCGGCTGGGGGCGTCGCCGTTGGCAGCGGCACGACCGGCTTCGTTTCCAGCTTGGCCGCCTTCGTCTGCGGCTTCGGCGCGCCTTGGTCGATGATGCGCAACGTGCGGTTCTGCACTTCCGTCTTCGCGTTCGGCAAACCGGAAACTTCGCTGAGCCAAGCGGCGTAACGGGGCGCGTCGGCGATGCGTTCGGATTCTTTGGCGACGAGTTCCGTGAGGCTCATGGCGACTTGCGAGCCGAACCCCGCCGCCAGACGGAGCGCATATCGCATATCGTAGCTGCCGCCCTTGGAGAGGTTGAGGTCGCCGAGCTCGGGGTCCACGTCACGGTAGTTCGCGATGGGCGGGAGTTTGCCGCGTTGCAGGCACTTGAGTACGATGGCGTCTTCGATGCCGGCGCCCTGTGGGTGGCCGGTGAAGCCCTTCGTGTTCGCGATGACGACCTTGTTGGCGGAGGCCCCAAACGTCGCGCGCAAGGCGTGGACCTCGGCCGAGGCGGACCCACCGCGGGCCGGCGTGTACGTTTCGTGGGACATAAACACGGTCTGGGCGGCGATGCCAGCGGGAGTGATCCCATACCTTCGGCCCGCGGCGGCGAGCAAGGCTTGCATTTCGCCGGCGATGTGTTCGACGTCGAGGCGGCTGCCGTGGAACGCGGAGTTGCTGACGCGCGTACCGAGAATGCGTGCGATGGGGAGCATGCCGCGCTTCGCGCACTCCGGCGCGGATTCGAGTACGAGGCCGACGGCTCCCATGCCGACGATCATGCCGTGGCGGCGCTTGTCGAAGGGAAGCGCCGCGTCCTCGACCTTCGCCTTGGTCGTGGCGGCGCCCGAGGCAAGGAAGCCGGCGCCAATCCATTCGAACATGGCGTCCGACGTGACATCATCGGCACCAACCACGAGGACCCGCTTGCAGCGACCCATCCGGATCCAGTCCTCCGCGATGGCGATGCCCTGCGTCGTGCTGGCGCATGCGGCGTTGACCTGCGTATTGGGGCCACGGGCGCCAATGAATTGGGCGAGTTGACTGTGCCCCATCGAGAGGACGTTGAAGAGGAACTTGCGGTTGAACTCGTACCGGGCTTCTTGCGAGTCGGGGAGGCTGCCGCCAAGTCGAGTGAACTCGACGTCGAAGGCCGTTTGAAGGCGGTCGCGCGAGCCTTCGTCGCTCACGAGGCCAAGGAGCTCGTTGTAAAGCGCATTGAGTTCGTCCCGCGTCCGGCCCGTGTACTTGTCCGCCATGAAGCGGCTGATGTCGCGCACGAGGTTGTCGTAGCCTGGGAACGCAGAGGCGAAGACGATTCCCGTCTCGTCGCGTAGCGCTTCGGGGAGCTTCCATTCTTTGGGGAGGTACCCGCCCTGGCTGGTCTGCAGGTACGTGCGCTGCAGCGGGATGCCTGCGTCCCGGAGGGCTTCCAGTCCGGCCGCGATGGCGTATTGGAACGTCGAGTCGAGTGAATCAGCGAGTTCTTTGCCGACGCCGTAGTTCGCGATGTCAAAGCCGCCGCGTTGGCCTGCAAGCTGAATGACTTGCGAAATGTCGCTGATGACCTGGAATTGCGCGGACCCACCGGCACCCTTCTCGAGGCGCACGATGTTCTTGCCGACGATCTTGCGCCGCTCCGCTTCGGGGAGGGCGTCAATCATGTTCTCGCCGCGCAGAATTCGGTCCCAATTGTCATCCGCGAAGAGGGCCTTGTGGGCACCGGGTAAGCCGACGCTGATGCCTGAAACGCCGATGTCGGCGAGGTCGAATCCGAATGCGGCCAGGCGCCGTTGCACTTCCGCTTCGATGGCCTGCTCGCTAGGTGCGGCGTCGACGTGCGCGGATGCGACCTGGGCCGCCGCGGGGGCCGACTTCGTAGCGGGGCCGACCTTCTCTTGTTCGACGAGGCGCCGCAGGTCCTCCGCCATCTGGATGAGGGTGTTCAGTCGTTGGTCTTTGCCGGCCCACGACGAATCCACCGATTTCACCGATGACACCGATGCGGCTGCATGGCCGGCCATCGGTGACATCGGTGTCATCGGTGGATGCGCGGTAGAGGCATGGCTGCGGAACTTTGCTGTCGGGTCGCGGAAGGTGCGCGTGTAGACCGCCGGGTCGTCAAGGGCGGGAAGCACAGGACGGAAACCCCACGCGGAGAGGAATGCAAAGAGTTCGTTAACGTGCGTGATGCCACCCTTCTTCGGGTGGTTGGCGCCGATGGCTACCGCATCGGTTGCGGGCCCACCGGCCCGGCCGGCGTGTCCGAGGATGTCCCGGACGAAGTTGGTGAGGGCCAGCTTGGGGCCGACTTCGATGAAGGTGCGCACGCCCTCGTTGTACATCCGGTCCACGATGCCAATCCATTCCACGGGGCTTGCCACTTGCGTGGAGAGGTTATCACGAATCCATTCGGGGTCCGCTTCGTAAGGGGCTGCTCCGACATTGGACAAGACTCGGACCTTCGGGGACTTGACGTCGAGGCGTGCCAGGACGTTGCGCAGCGGCATCGAGGCGGGGGCGACGATGGCGGAGTGGAACGCCGCCGAGACTGGTAGGTACTGTGCTTGCAGCCCTTTGCCTTGCAGCAGCGCGACGGCCTGGTCGACGCCCTTGGAACTGCCTGCGATGACGGTCTGGCTGGGGCAGTTCTTGTTGGCGGGGATGACGTACTCCGTCAGCGACTTGATGGCTTCCGTGACGACGTGCCAATCGGCGGAGATGCTCGCCATCTTTCCCAGGTCGGGGACTTCGACATGTGCCATCTCACGGCCGCGAGCTGCCACCGCATGCAACGCGTCAGCGAAGGTGAGGACTCCTGCCGCCACGAGGGCACCGTATTCGCCCAGGCTGTGGCCGGCCACCACATCGGGTTCGATGCCCCATTGCCTGAGCAGCCGAAGGATGGCAACGTCAGCGGCCAGCACGGCGGGTTGAGTGAACTCCGTGAGTTGCAGCTTCTTCTCCGAGGCCGCTTGCGCTTCCGGCGTGTTGGGCGTCGGCCACAGGATGTCCGTGAGTTTGACGCCATCGAGTTCGTCGATGAGGACCGTATCGGCTTCCTCGAACGTGTTGCGCACGACTTCATACTTTCCGGCAAGGTCACGCATCATGTTGACGTACTGCGTGCCCTGACCCGGGAAGAGGAACGCGATTTTTCCGGCGGGTTTGCCCTTTCCAAGGAAGACGCCCTGTTGGAACGCAAGACGCGCTTGGGCGGGATTTGTCGCAGCCTTCTGGGCTATGTCGAGTTTCTTGGCGATGTCAGCGGGGTCGGAAAGGGCGATGGCTACACGCGTGTCTGCCGTGATTCCCGTCGTCGAGTGCGGATGAAGGACGTCACGCAGACGGGGGCCGGCGCCCGTGGCCGGGAATTCAATCTTGGTGGTCGCGAGTTGCGGCGCGACATGGGTTGCGCTCGCGCCGTCGAGCACGAGGGCTTCCGCTTCGAGCGGTGCAGCGTCCTTCATGGCGGCTTGGAATGCGGTGACATCGAGGGTCGGCGTCGACATGGACAGCGACGTCGCCGCGGCGATTCCCGATTCGAGCGCGCGGTTGACGCGGACAGGTGCGCTTCCCGGGTGGCTCGACGCAATCATCGACACGTGTGCGTCCATCGGCTGGACCTGGAACCGGCCAGGGATATGCTCCTCGAGGACGACGTGGAAGTTCGTGCCGCCGAAACCGAAACTCGAGACAGCCGCTCGCCGAGGGAAGGCCGCGGGCCGGGTCCACGTCACCTTCTGCGTCTGGACTTTGAAGGGGGACTTCGCCCAGTCGATGCGGGGATTGATCGTCGTGACGTTGATGCTGGGTGGGATGACGCCGTGTTTCAGCGCGAGTGCCGCCTTGAGTAGTCCGACGGCGCCGGCGGCGGACTTGAGGTGGCCCATGTTCGACTTGACAGAACCGACTGCGATGGAACCGGGTGCGACGACGGTCTTGCTGACGGCCCTGAACGCCTCTTCCGCGGAAGTGAGTTCGACTGGATCGCCGACGGGTGTACTCGTGCCGTGGGCTTCCATGTACCCGATGGAGAACGGGTCGCATTCCGCGTCTTCGTAGGCGCGCACGACGGCCTTGATTTGCCCCACCGGGTTCGGGGCCGTGATGCCCTTGCCCTTGCCGTCGGAGGAGCTGCCGATGCCGCGCACGACGGCGTAGATCTTGTCGCCGTCGCGTTCCGCGTCGCCGAGGCGCTTGAGGAGGAAGACCGCGCACCCTTCGCCCATGACGAAGCCGTTGGCGTTCGCATCGAAGGGGCGGCTGCCGTCCGGGCTGAGGGCGCCGATCTTGCTGAACTCGACGTACGGCGTGATGTCCATCGAGCGGTCCGTGCCGCCCCAGACGACCATCTCGGCGTCATTGCGTCGCAGCGTGTCGATGGCTGCGTCGAGGGCCGCGAGGCTTGATGCGCAGGCGGCATCCGTCGTGTAGTTCTTGCCGGCGAGGTCGAAGAGGTTCGCGATGCGGCCGGCCGCCACGTTGGAGAGCGTGCCCGGCATGGAATCCTCCGTCACGGAGGGCGTGTCCGCCTTGTAGATGATCTCCGTACGGCGCAGGACGGCGTCCTGCTCGGCGGGAGCGAGCTGCTGGAATCCTGCGTCGGAACGGAGGGCACGATCGATCTGCGGCCAGTAGAGTCGCTTCGTCGTGAGTTTCATGAGTTCGCCGCCCATCGCGTTGCCCAAGATCACGGCGCAGCGGTTGCGATCGAAGTCCTTCCCCTCGTCGCCCTTGAGTCCGGTCTTGTAGCCGGCGTCCTTGAACGCTTGGCGCGTCGCGGACAATGCCCAGCGCTGGCTCGGGTCAATCTGCTCCAAGACCTTCGGCGGCATCCGATAGTCGAGTGCGCTGAATGCATCATCCGCCACGAAGGCACCTATCTTGGCGTAGGTCTTGTCCGGTTCCTCCTTGTTGGCGGACCAGAACAGGCTGGTGTCCCAGCGCGTCGCGGGCACTTCCCGCACTGAGGACTTTCCGGCGAGGAGGTTGTCCCAGAACGCCGTCACGTCGGGCGCGTCGGGGAGGACGCAGCCGAGGCCGATGATGGCGATGGGCTCTCTTGTGACGGATTCTACGGATGACATGGGGATTCGCCGGGTGGGGTGGAGGTTGGGAGGAGGGAGTAAGGAGGTTGGGGGAGGAAGCGGAAAAGTGACGGTGTTCGGGCGACCGGGTCAGGCTGCTCGTGCCGCTAAAGCGGCACGAGTCCGTGTTTCTTATTCGGCCTCTGTTCCCGCTTATTGATGAGGGGCCACAGGGCTTGAATCAGTTTCGGCCGCGTCTCGCTCGGCTCAATGACGTCATCGATCCACCCTCGCTCGGCGGCGACGTACGGGTTGGCGAACTTCTCCTGGTATTCAGCCTGGAACTTCGCGGCCAACTCCTTGGCTCGAGCCGGGCCTGCTGGACCCGCCGATTCGATCAGCTTCTGCATATCGCGCTTGTAGAGGATGTTGACGGCACCTTCGGCGCCCATGACGGCGATCTCCGCGTTGGGCCAGGCGAAGTTGACGTCGGTGCCGACGTGCTTGCTCGACATGACGATGTAGGCGCCACCGTACGACTTACGCGTGATGACGCAGAGCTTCGGAGTCGTCGCCTCACAGTAAGCGTAGAGAAGTTTAGCGCCGTTGCGGATGATGCCTCCATGTTCCTGGCCGAGTCCAGGCAGGAACCCGGGCGTGTCGACGAAACTCACGATGGGGAAGTTGAAGGCGTCGAGGAAGCGGATCCACTTCGCGGCCTTGATGCTGCCTTCGATGTCAAGGGCTCCGGCGAGCACGGCAGGTTGGTTGGCGACGACGCCGACGGGGTAGCCGTCGAGCCGAGCGATTCCAATGACGACGTTCGTGGCCCACTTCGACTGAATCTCTTCCCACGAACCCTTGTCCATGACGCGGCCGATGATGTCTCGCATCTCGTAAGGCTTGTTGGGCGAATCGGGGACGATTGTGTCCAGGGCGTCGTCCATGCGGAAGCGGTCATCCGTGGGCGGGACGACTGGCAGCTCCGAGATATTGTTGGAAGGCAGGTACGCGAGAAGCGACTTGATCTTCCGGATGGCGTCGTCCTCGTCGAGACCCGAGAAGCTCGCCACACCAGATTTAACGGTGTGGACGGAGGCGCCGCCCAGTTCCTCTTGGCTTGCGTCTTCGCCGGTGACGGTCTTCACGACGTCGGGGCCTGTCACGAACATGTGGGAAGAGTCCTCGACCATGACGACGAAGTCGGTGAGGGCGGGGGAGTAGACCGCTCCGCCAGCGGAGGGGCCGACGATAACGGAGATCTGGGGAATGACGCCGCTTGCCGCTACGTTGCGGAAGAAGATGTCCCCGTACCCCGCGAGCGAGGCCACGCCCTCCTGGATGCGCGCCCCGCCGGAGTCGTTGAACCCGATGATTGGCGCACCGTTGCGTAGCGCCATGTCCTGCACCTTGCAGATCTTGCGCGCGGTCTGTTCACCCAGCGATCCGCCGAGGACAGTGAAGTCCTGACTGTAGATGTAGACGAGGCGACCGCCGACGTAGCCGAATCCAGTGACGACGCCGTCGCCATCGAAGCGCGCCTTATCCATGCCGAAGGACGTCGCCTGCGTGCGCACGAAGGGGTCGAGTTCGACGAAGGTCCCGGGGTCGCACAGCAGGTCAATGCGTTCGCGCGCCGTGTACTTGCCCTTGTCGTGCTGCGCTTGGATGCGTACGGGTCCCCCGCCGAGTTGAGCCTGCGCCTTGCGGGCGCGCAGTTTCGAGATTGCATCGAGCGGTGGAACGCCGGCACCGTTTGCGGACCCTTTGGCGCTCGGCGTCGAGGAGGCGGATGTCGAAGGCGCGACCGCCGATTTCACGGGGGGCGAAGTGGAAGCCGAAGGGTTCGCGGACGGCGGCGGGGCAGTCGTGGCCTTGGCGGCGGGGGGCTTGGCCTGGCTCATGAGGACACGCCCATGGCCCCTTTATGTAAAGCTTTGGCTTCGTACTTTACAGGTCCGCTAGACGTGAACAGGTTCATGTTTGGCTGGATGGATCCGCAGCGTGGCACGTACAGCTTGTGGCCCCTTGTGTGCGCGTGGAAAAACAACCCTGGACGGCTTGGTGCTGAGGCCTGGTCTGGGCAGGCTAGGTGACCGTGATTGTCCCGGTCATCGACGCGTGCTTGCCGCACTTGTAGGTGAACGTCCCCGTCTTCTCAAAGTGGTGCTCGAAGGTTTTTCCCGAGCCGAGATTGGGGGAGGAGAAGGCCTCGCTCGAAGTCGAGACGATGGAGTGGACCGTGGTCTCGTGGTTGGTCCACTTGACCGTGTGGCCAGCAGAAATGGTGATCGTCTTGGGGTCGAAGGCGACAGGCGTGCCGTGGATGCTGACGTCATGAATCTCGCCATGCGCGTCGTCGCCATGATCGTCGCCGGAGCATCCGGCCAGCGCGAAGGCCGACAGGAGGAGCGGGACCAAGAGTAGGGGCTTCAGCGCCATGCCGCGGCATTCAAGGAGTCCCTGATGGCCTTTGCGATGGGGACCTGCGTGGCCTGGACGCTGCGATTGCGCCTTGGCGTCCGCTTAGGACGTCTGCACCGCGACGACCGTGATGGTGCCGGTCATGTTGGGGTGACGTTCACAGAAGTAGTCGTACGTTCCAAGCACGTCGAACTTGTGCTCGAACGTCGGCTTCACAACGGGGTCGAGGTCGCCAGAGTCGAATGCTTCGGGTGCCCCGGCTTTGGAAGTGACCGTGTGGAGGGCTGTATCCTTCTGCGTCCAGTGGACGGTGTCGTTCACTTGGATCTCGAACGTGCCGCCGGGGAAGGCATTGCCTTGTATGTCCTTGTTCCAGGTCTTCACCGGCCGCGGCGTGGGCGTCGAGGTCGAGGTGTTAGATCCAGTGCCTGTTCCGCTCGAACTCGAAGTCGTGCCGGAGGAACTCGTGCCGCTCGTCGAGCCCGTGTTCGTGTTGGAGTTCGTGGGGTCGTCATCGCCGCCCCCGGAGCAACCGGCGAAGAACGTCGCCGTCAGCAGCAGGGTGGCCAGAGCGATGCGAGCATTGAATCGGAGCATGACGCGCAATGCGCCAATTCCGCGATGAGCGTTGCGGTGGACTGGGGCCGAGCGATGGCCGGCTGTGCGGGACGTAGCAGGAGACTCCCCAAGTGCTACCGACCTCGTGGTAAGTCACGCGCCGATGTCCATTTTCTGACCACATCGGGAACGGCAATCGGTGAGGGAAGGGATTCGACCAGTGAGCTGCCGCTGAAGCTCAAATCGCGCTTCGCAGGTCCTGGAAGACATGCCCGCTCCAGCCGAGTTCTCACTGCTTGAAAACTGAGTCCAGGTGCTCCCCCAGCCAATCGCCCAGGATTGCCCGAATCTTCTCAGAGCGCGTGGATCCGTACGTCTCATCCAACTTGTCGATTAGCTCCAGCTGGCGGGGTGCGAGCTTCAGCGGGACAGTGACCTTGTTTTCAGGCTTGGGTGCCATATGGAATACGCGTCCAGGAGGCCATTCAGGGCTACGAACGACAAACAGCATCCATATAAACGTGGGTGTCGAATGGCGGCATGGGGCCGCAGCCACCACCAATACCTTCACTGGGGGGCGCAATCCATAAGGACCGCACGTAGGTCCGCGTCCTGTCGAGGAAGGAGGAAAAACCATGGCATCCACCCTACAACTGCCAAACCTCGCCCAAGTCAACCAAGCCGCCGCCGTTGAGCGGGCAAACAAGCTTGTTGCAGCCCGACTCATCGCCTCACCCGATGACATGGAGCGCGTGAAGACGATTGAGAAGGACACCCTCTTTCGCACCTTCAACGCGTAGCTCGAATGGTCGAGGTAGTTGCCTTCACCGAGCCCGGGTTCCTCGGCCTCCTTGCCGACCAGAATCGAAGCGCGCTTTTGGTGGCGCGCAACCAGAGGGCTGCTTTTCTGGCTCGATACCTGACGGCCATCGGGGCCAAGACGCTGGTGGTTGAGAAGGACTACATCGACCGGAACTATCTCGAGGATTTTGCTGCCTACTACGTTCGCTGCCACGCAGGCTACGGGCGAAAGTGCCGGCGCATCCATGCGTTCTCCGCGAACGTCACGCATGAACAGATTCGAAAAGCGGCGCTAAGTCTCACCCCTGAACTGCGGGAGGACTTGGCGAGGCGCTACCTAGGGTACATCGTAGTCAAGCCGCTTCCGCAGGCGTTTATCGGCAGCACCTGTCTTGCGCTGTACGACAAGAAAAAGCCTGGCGGATTGCGACACTATCGGGCTACAGCCCCCTTTTCATCGCATTTGCTTGGCATGAAGCTCTCGGTCGAGAGCATGCCGTTTCAGGAGCAGGATGCCGTAGTGGCGGCCTGTGCAACTACATCGGTCTGGTCCGCCCTCCAAGTCCTAGGGCCCGTCTACGGCCGGTACACGCCGACGCCGGCCGAGATCACCAGCCAAGCAGCGGGGCATCCCCTGCAAACCAACAGAGACTTCCCATCTCACGGCCTGAACCTGTACCAGATTATCCAGGCCATCCGAAGGAACGGATTCGAAGCCGAAGCAAGGGTGTTGGATGCCAAAGAGAACCCGTACATGGCAAAGCACGGGCTGGACGCTTCCACCTACCTCTCGGAGTTGGTAGTGGCCTACGCAGAGGCAGGGCTACCGACAATCCTGGCACACAAACTCGAGTGTGCCAATTGCACCTGGAACGGGCTTCACGCCGCGACGATCTCCGGTTTTTCGACGAGGGATGGAGCGACGGTCACCTCAACTCGAGTCGACGAGTTCTACGGACACGATGACCAGGCTGGCCCTTTCGCGCGCTTCCGTCGAGTTACCGGCAAGTCCCACCTGGTTTCTGAATATCCGCACGACCATCCGGGATTGACGGCCCAACCCGTGGCGGCCGTGATTGCTTGCTACCCGAAAGTGCGAATCACGTACGAAGAAGCGCGCAATGAATCCGTTCACGTTGACGCATTTTTTGCTGGCTTGAATGTCGGCCTCCCATCTGAAACCACGCTGCAGAAGGCCACGGGCCTTCAGCGGCGCTTGGCTCTGTCTCAGCACCTTCCCGAGAAGGCGCGGCTTTCGTTCGCGGAGGACTCGCCGCCTCGGTTCCTTTGGTCGACGATGTGGTATGACAACGGCGCTCCTTTGTTGGAGGCTCTATTCGATGCCACCGATGTCAGCCAGGCCTTCTTCTGCTACCGTCTGATTGTGCACGAGCCAAAATTGGCGGCGTGGTTGAACGCCAATCTTGCCGCGCTGTCGACAACAATTCCGTGGTTCAAGTCGCCGTACGGCACCCGCTGGGTTGACGAACTCAAACGGGCGGCACAGGACTGGACTTAGCGCCCTGTCAAGCGGGAACCGCGGTAGCCCGAACCGCTTGAGCATGCCAGTCAAGACATCGATCTCGTGGTGGGAAAATGGGCTTTCAGGGCCTGCAGGAGCCAAGTCAGTGGAAGGCGAGTCGGACAGCGCCTCAACCTCTAACACTCCGTGGGCAGGCAGGTAATCCACGACTAGCCCGATGAATTGGTTTCCAGTCGGCGCTAACTGGTCGTCGCGTTGCCGGCGCCGGCCGCGATGACGTTGATCGTGCCGGTCATTCCAGGGTGGATCTCACAGAGGTAGTTGACCGTCCCGACTTCCGTGAATTCGCGCGTGTAGGGCGGGCTGGTCGAAATCATGCAGGGCGGGTCGGCCGGGACGAGCGCCACGCAGTTGGGGTGGGAGTCCCACTTTTCGTTTTCCTCCTCGATGTTGTGGGGCGTCATGCCGTCCATGTGCGTCCACTTGACGGAGTCGCCCGCGTTAATCGTGATGCTCTGGTTGACGAACTTGTTGCCTTCCAACTTGACGTCGTGTGTCTTAGGGCCGGTCGGCTCAGGCGTCGAGGTGTCTGTGCTCGAGCCAGACCCGGACGGAGGGTCGTCACCGTTATCGGCCGCGTCGTCGTTGCCGGAGCAGCCGGCGAAGGCGAGGAAGGTCATGGCGCAGGCAGCGAGTAGGACGCGCATGGGAACAGCGAGGGAGAACACCGCTTCAAAGCGTTTTCGGGTATCGCCGCAGGCAAGCCACTGGATGACGCGGTTCGACTCGACTTGGAGGGGCATCATTCGTCGCGCTACAGCATCCCGAGTTTCAGTTTCGCGGCGTCGCTCATCATCGTGTTCGGGTTCCACACGGGAAACAAGACCACCTTCGCATCCACCGTAGTGATGCCATCGATGTTCTTCAACGCGGTCTCGACGTCGCGCACCAACACGTCGCCCATACCGCACCCCGGACTCGTGAGGCCCATGCGGACCTTGGCGTGGAACTTCCCATCGGGTTGCGGTTCAACGATTAATTCGTGGACGAGTCCGAGGTTGATGATGTCCACTGGAATCTCCGGGTCGAACACCTTGCGCAAGGCCTTGTTGGCGGCCGTCACGATGGCGGGCACGGTTTGCGCGGTCGGCGTAATCCTCCCGGAGCCGAGCTGAGGTTGACCGATGGCATCGCCGTCCTCGCCACTGACCCGGTACTTGACACCCCGGTCGGTCTTGACGGTGTAGGATGTGCCGAGGGTTTGCGTGACTTGCACGGTCGTGCCCTTGGGGAGGCTGCCTTCCTTGCCATCGGGAATCGTGATGACCTTGAGCTCACGCGTCGTGGCAAAGGGCGCATGGCGTTCTTCGGGCATGGGCCGGACCATCGACTCACTCCGTGCTGACGTTCGCCTGCTTTCCGTCGAGGGCCGCCTTCAGCGTATGCCAACACAACGTCGCGCACTTGACGCGGGCTGGGAACTCCCCAACGCCCGAGAAGACGAGGAGCTTGCCAATTTGGGCCTTCGAAGGCGGTGGACCCTCGCGCGTGACGAGTCGGCGGAACGCCTCGAACGTGCGCTCGGCTTCGGCCATGCTCTTGCCCTTGACGGCTTCCGTCATTAGGCTGGCAGAACTCGTGCTGATGGCGCAGCCGTGACCCTCGAATGCCACGTCCGCGATCCGGTTGCCGTCGAGTTTGAGGTAGAGCGTGAGACGGTCGCCGCACAACGGGTTGAAACCCTCCTGCTTACGGTCGGCATCGGGAATCGCGCGGAAGTTGCGGGGGTGCTTGTTGTGCTGCAGGATCGTGTCCTGGTACAGCTCGCGCATCGCGTCGTCCATGCTACGCGCCCTCCGACGAAACCACGAATTGCAGGGGGCGCAACCGAACCACGAATTGCACGAAACCCACGAAACGGACGTAGTCCGTTCGTGCAATTCGTGAAATTCGTGGTTTACGTGTGGCGGCGGCGCTCACTTGAACATCTCCACGACCTTCCGCAGCGACTTCGCCAATGCATCGACTTCTTGCGTCGTGTTGTAGAGCCCAAAACTTGCCCGGCACGTGGCGGGGACGCCGAAGCGTTCCATGACGGGTTGCGCGCAGTGGTGCCCCGTGCGGATGGCGATGCCGTCGCGGTCGACGAGGGACCCGATGTCGTGCGGGTGGATGCCGTCGATGGTGAATGAAAGTACAGCGGCTTTCTGGGTGGCTGTGCCGATGAGGCGGACGCCCTTGATGGCGCCAATGGCTTTCGTCGCGCGGGCGAGGAGCGCCTGCTCGTGTCGCGCAATTGCATCCATGCCGATGGCGTTGAGGTAATCGACGGCCGCGCCGAGGCCGATGCCGCCCGCGATGTTGGGTGTGCCCGCCTCGAATTTGAATGGGACGTCATTGTACGTCGTGCCCGCGAAGGAAACGGAGCGAATCATGTCGCCGCCACCCTGCCACGGGGGCATCGCTTCGAGGTGCTCGGGCTTGCCGTAAAGGAATCCCACTCCAGTCGGGCCGTACATCTTGTGGCCGGAGGCGACGTAGAAGTCAGCCCCTAGAGCCTGCACGTCGACTGCCTTGTGGGGGACTGCTTGCGCGCCGTCGATGAGGACTGGAACGCCTTGGTCGTGGCATGCCGCGACGATTTTCTCGACGGGGTTGACGGTGCCCAAAGCATTCGACACGTGGCCGATTGAAACGAACTTTGTCTTCGAGCCAAGGAGGCGACGGAATTCGTCCGTGCGCAATTCGCCGGAGTCAGTGATGGGGACGACTTTGAGCGTGGCCCCCGTTGCTTGACACGCCATCTGCCACGGAACGATGTTTGAGTGGTGCTCCATCGTGGAGACGATGATTTCGTCCCCAACGCCGATGCGCGGGCGGACGAATGCATTCGCGACGAGGTTGATGGCCTCGGTTGCGCCGCGCGTGAAGACAATCTGTTCAGGTCGCTGTGCGTGGATGAAGCGGCCGACCTTGACGCGAGCAGCCTCGTATTCCTTTGTCGCGACTTCGGAGAGGTGGTGGACGCCGCGATGGATGTTGGCGTTCTGCTCTTCGTAATACCGGCGCAGCGCGGCGATGACCTGCTTGGGCTTCTGCGTCGTGGCGGCGTTGTCCAGGTAGACGAGAGGTTTGCCGTTCACCTTCGTCGATAGGATGGGGAAGTCCTTGCGCAGGCGCTCCACGTCGTAGCCGTTAAGATTCACTGACTTGTGTTGGTTTGCCGCGACCCGCTTCGTCCCCTTTTCCGCAGATTTCGCAGATGCATAGGAAGGCTTTTTGCGCCGCGGTCCGGCTCCCTCCTGAATCTGCGTCATCTGCGGAAAGGTGGAAGTGCGAACAGCAATGCGGCGTGCGGCCTTCCCTGAACTTCGCTTGCCTGTCCGTTTCAAAGCGGGACTCATTCGAGCGGCACCCCGGCGACCTTGCGGCAGGCGAACCATTGCGTGAGGAGGCCGTCGAAAAGCGGGCGGAGTTCCGGCGGCCCCTTCTCCAGGACTTCATGGGCGAAGGCCTGTGTGAGTAGAAGTCGGGCTGCTTCCTCGCGGATGCCGCGGCTCCGGAGGAAGAAAAGGGCATCCTTTGAGATTTGGCCAATGGTGGAGCCGTGGCTGCACTTGACATCGTCAGCGTGAATCTCCAGTTGCGGCGTCGTGTCGACTAGGGCGTTGTGGGAGAGCAGCAGGTTCTTGTTGGTCTGCTGCGCGTCGGTCTTCTGGGCGTCGGCGCGGACCTTCACCATGCCGAAGAAGGCCCCGTGCGCCGAACCGTCGAGGATGCCCTTGTAGAGTTCCCGGCTCGTCGTGTGCGGGACGGCGTGGTCGATGAAGGTCGGGCAATCGACTTGCTGGCGCCCCGTGCCGAGGAAGATGCCGTTGAGGTGGACTTCCGCGCCGGGGCTGCCGAGGACGACGTTGACCTCGTTGCGGGCAACGGCCGCTCCCACGGATAGAAGGAGGTCGTGGACATGGGAATCGCGGTCTTGGCGGATGGCGAGGTGGCTGAGGTGGAAGGCGTGCAGGTTCTCGCGTTGCAGTTTGACGTGCTTGACGTGGCTACCTTGCGCCGCGACGATTTCTGTGACCGTCGTCGTGAGACTTGCCGAGCCTGTGGTGAGGCCGGCGTACGATTCGATGACCGTGGCCTGCGAATCTGCTTCGGCGACGACAAGGTGGCGCATGTGGCTTGCAGCGGGTTGGACAGGGCCTGTACTGACGTGCAGCAAGTGCACGGGTTCTTCGAGTACGGCGTGCGGCGCGAGGTGGACAAAGGAGCCGTCTTGCAGGAACGCGTTGTTGAGTGCAACGACGGGGTGGTCGTTGTCCGCGTGTCGGGCGAGGTGTCCTTCGAGGGCTTCGCTGGGCTTCGTGACGGCCGCCGCTAGGTTGCCGATCGTCACGCCGCGCGGCAATCGCTCGATGTGGGAGAGGCCCGGGACGAAATGGCCGTCCACGAACAGCAGTTCGATTGTGCCTGGAATGCGGAACGGTGCAACCTCCGGTTCGTTCACGCTGCGCGCGGGCCCAAGAAGAGGAGCGAATTTGCCGGCGACGATTGGCCGCAGGTTCGTGTGCCGCCAGGCCGAGTCGCGAGTGGTCGGGAATGGCTTCGCCAGCGGTTCGAGCGAGGATTCGCGGATGTCACGGATGAAGCCGGGGCCGCGCTTGGCCCAACCGCCACTCTTGAACTCCGCGAGAAACGGGGATTCAGGGGCGACGGAGGCGATCGCGGCCTTCACTTGGCCTTCACCGTCTCGTAGCCCTTCTTCTCGAGCTCGAAGGCCAGTTCCTTGCTGCCGGAGCGGACGATGCGGCCGGCTTGCAGGACGTGGACGCGGTCCGGCACGATGTAGTCGAGCAGCCGTTGGTAGTGCGTCACTACAACCATGGCACGCAACGGGCTGCGCAACGCGTTGACACCGGCGGCGACGGTCTTGAGGGCATCGATGTCGAGGCCAGAATCGGTCTCGTCGAGGACGCAGAGGCGGGGTTCGAGGACGGCCATCTGGAAGACTTCATTGCGTTTCTTCTCGCCGCCGGAGAACCCTTCGTTGACGCCGCGCGAGAGGAACTTGTCGTCCATGCCGACGAGCTTGGCCTTGTCCTTGAGGAGGTCGAGGAAGTCGACTGCGTCCATCTCCTCCTCGCCGCGGTGCTTGCGAGCGGCGTTCATGGCTTCGCGCAGGAAGTAGGAATTGCTGATGCCGGGAATCTCGACCGGGTACTGGAAAGCGAGGAAAACGCCCTCCTTGGCGCGGTCTTCGGGGTCCATGTCGAGAAGGTCGCGGCCCATGTAGGACACCGTGCCCTTGGTGACCGTGTAGCCTTCCCGCCCCGCGAGGACGTATGCGAGAGTCGATTTGCCGGAGCCGTTGGGGCCCATGATGGCGTGCACCTCGCCGGCGTTGACTGTGAGGCTTAGCCCATTGAGGATTGCCTTGCCGTCGACTTCTGCGTGCAAGTCCTTGATCTCGAGGAGCGGCGTTTTCGTTTTCATGCCGCCACCTCGTCGCATTCGGACCAACCACGAATTACACGAAACGCACGAAGCGACCATTGGTCCTTCGTGAAATTCGTGTAATTCGTGGTTCGGTTGCGTATGGTGCGGTGGGCCAAACGCATCATCCCACCGAGCCTTCGAGTTTCAAGTCCAACAAGTTCTGGGCTTCGACGGTGAATTCCATGGGGAGCTTGCGGAAGACGGACTTGCAGAATCCATTCACGATGAGGGAGACCGCGTCGGCCGGTGCGATGCCACGTTGGCGCAGGTAGAAGATCTGGTCGTCCGACACCTTGCTCGTCGTCGCCTCGTGTTCCATGATGGCGGTCGGGTTCTGCACGTCGATTTGCGGGAACGTGTGCGCGCCGCACAAGTCGCCGATGAGGAGGGAGTCGCATTGGCTGTAGTTGCGGGCGCCCTCGGCGGACTTCATGATCTTGACTTGGCCGCGGTACGTGTTCTGCCCGTGGCCGGCGGAGATGCCCTTCGAGATGATGGTGCTCGTCGTGTTGCGGCCGATGTGGATCATCTTCGTCCCGGTGTCGGCTTGCTGGTAGTCGTTCGTCAAGGCGACGGAGTAGAATTCGCCGACGGAGTCATCGCCCTGCAGGATGCAGGAGGGATACTTCCACGTAATCGCGGAGCCGGTCTCGACTTGCGTCCAACTGATCTTGCTGCGGCGGCCGAGGCACTTGCCGCGCTTCGTGACGAAATTGTAGACGCCGCCCTTGCCCTGTTTGTCACCGGGATACCAATTCTGCACGGTGCTGTACTTTATCTCGGCGTCATCGAGAGCGACGAGTTCGACGACGGCGGCGTGGAGTTGATGCTCGTCGCGCATGGGAGCCGTACACCCTTCAAGGTACGAGACGTAGGAGCCTTCCTCGGCGATGATGAGGGTGCGTTCGAATTGGCCAGTCCCCGCCGCGTTGATGCGGAAGTACGTGGAGAGTTCCAGAGGGCACTTGACGCCCTTGGGGATGTACGCAAACGATCCATCTGAGAAGACCGCCGAGTTGAGGGCCGCGAAGTAATTGTCCGTCGTGGGGACGACCGTCCCGAGCCACTTGCGCACGAGATCGGGGTGTTCGCGCACGGCGTCGCTGAAGGAGCAGAAGATGATACCCATCTCGCCGAGTTGCGCCTTGAACGTGGTTGCAACCGAAGCGGAGTCGACGACGGCGTCAATGGCTACGCCTTGCAGGCGGCCCTGTTCCTGAAGTGAGATGCCGAGTTTGGCGTACATCTTCAGGATCTCGGGGTCCACTTGATCCAGGGACTTCGGTCCCCCAGTTGCGCCGCTCGCCCCGCCGCTGGCCCCGCCCTTCTTGGGGGCTGAATAGTAGCGGATGGCTTGGTAATCGATGGGACTGTAGTGGATGTTCGCCCACGTGGGTTCCTTCATGGTCAACCAGTGGCGGTAGGCCTTCAACCGCCACTCGAGGAGCCACGCCGGTTCGCCCTTTTTTTCGGAGATGAGGCGAACGACTGCTTCGCTCAAACCAGGGGCGACGGTGTCGGCAGCAATGTCCGACGAGAAACCGTACTGATACCCCTTGTTGGCGATTTCCGCGATGGCGTCGGTGCTTGCCATTGAGGCCGCTTCTACTCCTGTCTTGCCGTAGGATGCGCCGTTATAAACGATAATGGGCGGGGGCATGCCGGCCGTAGCTTGCGTGTGACGCCGGTTCCGGATTCATGGTTCGACGACGCCGCGCACCTGCGCTTCCGCGACGATGATGACGGCGGGTTCCACATTGCGCGGCGGCGGAGCCATGCGCGGCCAGCGACGGCGCGCTTGAAAGGGATTCGCATCACTCGCCGCGAGGGGCATCCTCATGTGGCACCGTGGGGCTCGCCCCGCCGTGCAGGACCAACCCGCGATTGATGACGCCGAGCCGCCGCATGGCAACGCCCCCTCCCGCGTCCTCGCCGTCGTCGCGTTCATCCTCGTCGTGACAAGCCTGTGGTTGCCGTGGTGGCGCGTCACCTACGAAGACTCAGGGGGCCGCCCCTATGACACGCAGGACGTGGGCGTCTTCGGTGGGGAGCACCTTCTCGCGCACTCGTGGGCGCGTTGGGTGACGGCGGCCCTCGCCGTTGGCGCTACGTTGTTGCTCTTCGTGAGGATCGCGGGGCGCAGTTGGACTTATGAGCCCGGAATCTGGCGCCGGGACTTGGGCGTTGCCGCCTTGTTGTGCGGGCTCGCATTGGCGTCATGCCTGCTCTGGCCAAGCCAAGTTCCGTCGTTCTGGGGCGGCCGGACCTTCGCGCTCGATAATGCAACGGGGACGTTCAGCGAATTCGCGATGCCTGGCTTAGGGTGGTGGGTGGCGCTGCTGGCTGCGCTTCTTGCCGGATTGGCCCGCTGGAAGGCGCCTTTGCCCACAACCGCAAAATAACCCCCCCTCGTCGCTCGCTGCATGGCCTTGGTTCTAGCGGAACGGGATTACAAGCTCCTGACGCTCTTCACCAAGATTGCGGGCATCTTCACGTTCGCCGCCGGCAGCATCATGCTCATCGACCACCAGAAGGCGCTTCTCGGCTTTGGGCTCATCCTCCTGGGGACGTTCATCACACTTGCCCCGGTTCCGATGACGGTCGTCAAGCCGGATTCCGTGGCGAAGGCGGACGCTGAAGCAGAAGCGGCGATGCTGGAAGTGCGCGAATAGCCAACGACGGCAAATCGCTGCGGAACATAACCCGTCTACGCGCGGAGGACGCGGAAGCGCGCGGAGAACGACGGGTTGGCTCCGCGTCTTCCGCGACCTGCGCGTGAAGAAAGGTAGGAGTGATACGCCAGGCCAGCGTCGCTTTTGCGTGCCCTGGGTCTCCGGCGAGGCGCTCCTCCTCCTTGCCCTCCTCACTCTGTTGCCTGGCCCCGATACGATGTTGACGATCCGCCAGGCGGTCGCGCACGGCGTCAACGTTGGATTCTGGACGGCAGCCGGCATCTCGACTGGAACCATCGTCCACGCAACACTCTCTGGCGCCGGACTGTCGATCCTGTTTGCGAGTTCAACGGCGGCCTATCGCGTCGTGCAAGTCGCCGGCGTCGCGTATTTCGGCTACCTCGGACTGCGCAGTCTTTGGGCGGCGTGGCGCGGGCCATCCCACGAAGTCGCCGATGCGGTGCCAGTATCGAAATCGCGCCACGGTTACCGCGATGGCCTGGCGACGAACCTGCTCAACCCCAAAGTGGCACTGTTCTACATCGGATTCCTGCCGCAGTTCATTCCCTCCGATGCGCCGTACCTTGCCCTGGCCATCAGCTACGGAGTCTAGCACGCCTCGCTCGGCATCCTGTAGCTTGATTTTGTGGCGGTGTCTGCGCACCGCATCCGTACGCACATCTCGGACCCGCGGTTCCAACGCGGCGTGGACGTGTTCGCCGGCGTCGTCCTGCTGGGCTTCGCTCTGCGGCTTGCGTTCAATTAGGTGCTCGCATCATCGTTGCTCCGCGCGGCCGAACCACCGCCCAGTCGCAGAACGCACAGAACCCGCAGAAGGCGGTTCTGTGAATTCTGCGAGTTCTGCGACCGGTCGGGCGGGCGCGGCCAACTTGAGCGACCGGTCAAATGGGCGTGGCCAACTCGATTTGGATCGTGCAATGTTCCAACGCGAACCGTTCGGCGAGGACGTGCTCGACTTCTTTCAGAATGGACTGGAATGCCGCCGCGCTCTCGGGCTTGATTGCGACGTGCGCCGTCAACGAATGGCTCCCCGGCGTGTGCGTCCAGACGTGCAAGTCCGTCACTTCGGCGACACCATCGACATCTCGCATGGCCTTGCGCACGACATCGAGGTCCACGCCGGGCGGGACGCGTTCCAGAAGGATGGCGAACGTGGAGCGCAAGAGGTTCGCGGCGCCCAGCGCGATGATGCCGGCGACGATGAACGCGACTACCGTGTCCCATACGACGTCGCCGGTCGCACGGACGATGAGCGTGCTCACGATCACGCCGACGCTTGACAAGGCGTCCCCTACCAGGTCAAGGTATGCGCCGCGGGCGTTTATGTTGTGCTTGGCGTGCTGATGCAGTAGCCGTGCCGAGAGGAGGTTAATGCCGAGCCCGACGACGGCGACCACGAGGACGGTGGTGGTGTCGATGGAATCGACGGGGTGACGCAGCCGGTCCACTGCGCGTAGGACGATGAAGACGACGACTCCGGTAAGCAGGATTCCGTTCGCCATCGCGGCGAGGACTTCGGCGCGTAGGTAGCCGAACGTGGCCTTCGCCGTGGCCGGGCGACTTGCCCAGCGCAGCGCCACCATCGCTAGGACGAGGCCGGAAATGTCGGTAAGCACATGGCCAGCATCGGACAGGAGTGCCAGCGAATGCGCTGCGATGCCGGCCCAGACCTCGGCGACGAGGAGCACGAGGGACAACGCAATTGCGATGCGCAGGCCGCGACCGAAACGCTGGTGGCGCGGCGGGGGGGTTGCGTGCTCCGGATGGACGCTGATGTCAGGGGAACGCCACGGGCTTCAAAGGGTTCGCTTGGGGGACGAGCCGGGGGGTGGCTGGACCCCTCGACCTAGAACCAGTGGAATGGCGGCGCCCACAATGGCGTGAGGAGCCAATACCCGAGAGCCACGCCGGCGGCGTCGAAGACGATGTCGCTCATCGAGTTGCGCATGGACTCGTGGCCAAACAGGATGTGCCGGCGGGCCAGCAACTTGGACAAGACGAGGATCTCGAACGGCTCCCAAAGCACGAGCGCTAGCAGGGCAATGAATGGGTCCATGAGCCACCCGCCCAGAATGCCGAGGACGACGTGGCCCAGGCTCCAGATGTCGAAGAGCGCGTCGTTGCGCCGGTGCTTGGCGAGGAACTCGTGGCCGGCGCCCACGAGGCTGCAAGCGTCGACGTGCATAAAGGCGCTAGAGGCGTGGCGACGCCGGCCCTGGGCGCCCGCCCATTCAAGTCGAGCGTCGTCGCAGCGCCGCGAAGGCGAGCAACGCGGCTGGTCTCCCGGCTTGACGTCATACAATTCTCAGCCACCCCCGCCCAAGACGACGTACACCGGGCCCACACCTTGGTTGTATGCGGTGCCGTTGGCTTGCGCTTCGCGCGCGATGACGGGGTAGGTGCGGCAATAGAGGTGGTCGTGGGCCGTGATGACAACGTCGGCATTGTAACGTTCGAACAACGGATTCCAGTTCACGTGCACGGCCCAGTCGTTGCCGTGGTCGCCCCACGAGTACGGCGCATGGTGCATCATGACGATCGTCCACGGCGTCCCATCGGTCTGCGCGTCCTGGTCGTCTCCGACGCCTTGGAGGTCGTCGAGGAAGAACGTCGACGAGGGCTCATCCTCGAAGGACACGGGATTGGTGGGGTTGCGGCGATCAAAGACCGGCGTGCTCATTTCCACATCCACTAACCGCAGCACTCCGTCCCCGTCCGAGTCCGGACCCGCCTCGACGCTCGTCGGGACCAGGATCGTCATCGTCGGTGCCCGGTAGTCATCGAAGTTCCGGCACTCGTGCCCCAACTCCTCCGTCGTCGGAATCAAGACGTCGCTGAAGGCGGCGCGCGAACACAACTCGTGCTCGAGGTCGTCGTTGATGCGGTCACAGTCCGCGTCCGTCGAACCGGTGCACTGGAGGAAGAACGTCGTGGAGCGACTTGGTCCGGCGCGGAATTGACTCCGAGCACCGTGGACTTCGGTGAGACTTGTCAATTTGGGAAAACGAGATGCGAGGGTCCCTGCTAGGTCCGTCGCCGCGCCGCAATCACGGCCGCTATGACGAGGAATCCCACAAACCCTGGCAGCGGCGCTTGCTTGTCACTTTCTGCATCCACGCCCTCTAGTGCGTCGTCGTCCGTGCCACCCACTTCCTTGGAATTCTCCCCTGTTGCATCGAGACCAAGGTTCCCATGGTCGTTGCCCGAATCCACATCACCAGGCGAAGGCGTCGCTTCTTGCGTGTCCTCGGATTCCTCCGGTTCCGGTGCTGCCTGCACCGTGACCATCAACGAGCCGGTTACTTCTGCTTCGCCATCGGTGATGGTGTACGGAATCTCCACAACGCCGGGGCCCGGGAGCGTCGTGGAAACGGAGGTGCCGTGATGCGTGGATCCATCCGGCAACGCCCATGACACGGTCAATGAGTCGCCGTCGGCGTCGGCGGCTTCCACAGACAATTCCACGCTGCTGTCCACGACTGGCATGGTGGGCGTGACGAGGGTCTGCGTGATGGTAGGCGGCGTGTTCTGGATGACGACGACGGAACTCAACTTCACGACATCAGATTTGCCATCCGTGACGGTGACTTGGACGCGCCATGAGTCCCCCTTGACCAAGCGCGATGCGGGCACTGTGTCCGTTGTTTCGTCGGTGGCTTCATTGTTGCGCAGCCACTGGAACGACACCGCCACCTCGTCCCCCGGATTCGGATCACGTGCGATTACCGCTGCATGCAACGGCGTCGATGCAGTCGGAGTCGTCGGGGAAACAATGAGGGATTCCACGAGGGGGGCGTCATTGCCCACGACCGTCTGAGCCGACACCGGTTCCCCAGTGCTCGTGCCGTCGCTGGGCGTCACAGTCACGCGCCACGAATCCCCCGACACCACGTGCACGCCAGGCACGGAGGACCCCGTCATATCTGACCGAATCTGCCCGTTCTGGCTCCAAGAATACGTCAATGCTACGGCGTCGCCATCCACGTCCACCGCTTCCACGACGGCCTCGATGGGGGTGCCGGCCTGCCCGGCCTGCAACGCCAGGGATTCCACGCGAGGAGCCGAGTTCTGGATTGACACTGAACTCGAAACGGGTGAACCGTTGGCGGTGCCGTCGCTGGGCGTGGCCTCCACGCGCCACGAATCCCCCTTGGAGATGCGGGGGGAGGGGACACTGGAAGTGGTCAAGTCGGGTTGCAGGGCGTTGTTGCGGTACCACTTGTACGTCCACGACAAGGCATCCCCGTCCACGTCCGAGCCGGAGGCCAAGGCTTGCAAGGTACTCGTGGCCTTCGGTTGCTCGGGTTGGATGCTGGCGCCGGAGGCCGTTGGCGCGGTGTTCTGAATCACCACGGACGCCTCCTTGGATGCGCCGGCGCCGTAGTCGTCGCTGGGCGTGACACGGACCCGCCACGATTCGCCCTTCTTCGTCAAAACGGAATCCAGGCTGGCCCCGGTTTGCCCGCCCTGCTTCGCGTTGTTCTTGAACCACTCATACGAGTACGAGACCGGGTGCCCATCCGGGTCGTGGCCCGTGACGCTCACCGCAATGTCGTCACCCGTCTTCGGCATTCCCGGTTGCAGGGAAACGGAGTCCACGACGGGCAAGCGATTCGGGATGGTGACCGCGTAGGTCGACGAGGCAGTACCACCGTGCTCATCGGTCGCCTTCACCACGACTTCCCACGTGTCATGAACACGGATGTTGCTGCCACCCATGGTCGTGGCCGTGGTGTCTTGAAGGATGTAGGCACCATTTCGAATCCAATCATAAACCACGGCGACGGATCCGCCACCGGAATCCGTAGCCTCGGCGTCAATGCGGAGATCCTCTCCAGCGCGGGGCGGCTGGGGCTCCACGTCCCCCGAGATGACCAAGTCGCGGTTGACGACCTGCACCATCCTCTCAACGAAGTGACCGAGGCCCTTCGCGTCCTTGACGTGCAACTTGACAGTGTATGATCCGAGGTCCTGGTAGGCATGCGAGACCTGCTGGCCACTGAGCGAGGCACCGTCGCCGAAGATCCACTCGTAAGAGGCCAAGGGGAAGCCAAACTCCGTGCTGGGCTGGCTGCCTGAGGCATCAAACGAGATGACTTGACCACGCGCCACCGAGGATGGCAGCGACGCGATGGCCGGCGTGGGCAACCGCTCGGGGTGGCGGGGTGAGGTGAGCCACGGGGAGTAGTCTGCAGGTGTTGGATTGCTTGGCTCCACGATGCAGTTGTACTTCCGATTCAATTCCTCAACACTTGGAGAGTTTGCGCCCCACCAATTGTCCTCTGCCTTCCCGTGAATCCAGATGTTGGCGCCCCCTCCAGCGGCTCCACAATTTTCGAAGACATCATTGTGGTAGACGTCGCCCTGCGGCGACTGCGATTGCACCTGGACGATGCCACTCCTACACGCAGTGATTGTGTTCTCACGAATCACCGGATGTGCTGAATCACCCCTGAGCTCAACACCCAATTCGCAATTCACGATGGCATTCCCCTCAATCAGAGGGGTTCCCTCCGTGTAGATCGGGTGATCCACTTGGTCGAAGAAATTGTCCTGGATGGCCAAGTTGGTGGCGCCGCCATCGGTAATGCCAAACTCCATGTTAATGAAGGTCGAACTCGAGATGACCCCAGTGTTGGTTTTGCCAAAGGTAAGGCCGTGTCCCAATCCAGTCAGGGTCGAATCGCTGAACTGGAATTCAGCATGGCTGAGCAAGTCAATTCGTTGTGGAAGGCTTGGGTCCAAGGCCTCGACGTAGGAGTCCTTGATGATGAGCTTGCTGGGGAGTGCGTATCCCTCCAAGTCGGCTCCCACAGCGACCGTGGCCTTGCCTTCTGGCGTATTGACCGTGTCAAGGTAGAGGTTCACGTCGTGCAGTTCAACAGTACTCGCCTTCCACACCCGCAACTCGGAGACCGTGATGTCACGACCAACGCACACGACATGCGAGTTCTCGATGACCCACTCCCTCTCGTCAGCCGGGGGGGTGCAGTTCTTCTCCACGGGACCGCTTTGCGCCGAAGCAGTGAACCCCGAAGCCGCCAAGAGCGCCGCCAGGGCTACAGCTGCCAGGAGCAGTGCAGGGGCCCGGACGGTCGCAACTGGGGTCATGACATGACGCATTCCGAATCGGAAAGGGGGTCTTTGAGGTTTCCCGTTGATTAAGAAGGGATGAAGGAGGAAAAGGTGGAGACGCGAGGGTTAGACCATGCTCCAGGGGTTGGGGTAGAGCCGTCCGTCGGGTGGCGTGTAGTCCTGCAAGTCACTCGTGCAGGTGCCGTCGTCTGGGGTGCTTTGGTCCTCAATCAAGCAGATCGGGAACTCCATGGCATCCGGCACGCCGTCATTGTCCGCATCCACGAGGTTGAAGGGCACGACGTTGTCGCGGTCCGCATCGTCCTCGTCCAAGATGACCGTCTCGGAGCGCTGCGACAGGGACACCACCCCGGAATCCGCGCGGTCCACGGTGACGTCCGTGTACTCCACAGTGACGCTGCCGGGCACATAGTCATCATCCCCATCGCCGTTGTGCCATGCATTCGTCGGCACCGACACCGTGAAGGCGCTCTGCGCCGGCACGTTTGGATCCTGGTCGTCCTCGTCGAGGGTGTGGAACTCGCTGGGTGCTTCCTCGAAGGAAAGCGGATTCAGCGTTTCCCGACTGTCGAACGTGTACGTGCGGTACTTGACCTCCACGTACTGCGGCACGCCGTCATCGTCCTCATCCGGTCCCAATGCCATGTCGTAAGGCACCTTCACGGGCACCGTCACCACACTCGTGGCAGGGGAGTTCGGGTCCTGGTCGTCCCCGACGCCCTGTGGGTCGTCGAGGAACAACGTCGACGGCGATTCCGCTTGGAACGACACTGGATTGGGGTTGCGGCGATCAAAGACCACCGTGCTCATCTCCACTTCCACCCAGCGCGGCACACCGTCCCCGTCCACATCCTCACCAAGCTCGTACCCCGTCGGAATGGGGAACGGCGAGGTCACGATGCTTTGCACGGGCACGTTTGGATCCGAGTCGTCGCCCGTGGCGCCATCATCCAAGTCCACGACCACGTCGGGGGCGGCGCTCGTGCCCAACAATCCGCCACTCTCCAAGTCCACCGTGACGGCGATCTGCTTGATGATCACGTATTGTGGCACGCCGTCACCGTCCGCGTCCGGACCCGGCTGGACACTCGTCGGGACCAGAATCGTCATCGTCGGGGCCCGGTAGTCGTCAAAGTCGCGGCACTCGTGCCCCAACTCCTCCGTCGCTGGAATCAAGACGTCGCTGAACGCGGCGCGCGAACACAACTCGTGCTCCAAGTCGTCGTTGATGCGGTCGCAATCCGCGTCCGTGGAACCCGTGCATTGCAGGAAGAACGACGTGCTGAGCGTCTCCGTGTTGCCGCCACCAGCCACGGTGTCCGTGATGGACACATCCATGTTGTGGCTGCCCTCCTCCCACGGGACCAGGGGCTCGTACGTGATGCTATCGGCAGTCACTTCGAGCTTGCACCCGGTGGGATAGAACAGGCCACCGGGCGCGCAGAACTCGCTCCACGTCGCCCGCATGTCCACGCCATCCACGCGGAACACCACCGAATCCACATCCACGATGGTTTCTGGGGGGTTGTCAGCGCCGCCGTCGAAGTCGTTGTAAAAGATCCGAATCTCCTGTAGCGGGTCCGTGATGTCCTGTCCATCGAAGGGGACCACGTTCGTGTAGACCGGTTTCACGGTATCCACGAACAAGTTCAATGACTGGATGCTCCCCACGTTACCGGCGTGGTCCTCGGCTTGGATGCAGAACCGGTACTTGTGGAACCCACTCGCCAGGGCCGCCGTGGCGGAGGTCGCCGTTGTGGTCGTGGGACTCGACAGCGTGGATGGACAGGCTCCGTCCACGACCTTGTAGTGGTACTCCTTGACGCCACTGTGGGAGTCCGATGCACTCCACGTCACGCTCGCCGACTCGATGTTGTAGAACCGGGTCGGGTCCACGTGCGTCATCGAAGCCAACGACGTGAAGACGGGGTTGATGGTGTCCACGAGCAGGTTGAAGGAAGCGACGTTGCCCACGTTGCCCGCCTCGTCCTTGGCTTTCACCTTGAAGTACCACGCTCCACTCGACAAGGGACCAGCATTCACAAACGTGTTCGTCGTGTCCACGACGGTGTCGGGTGTCGTGGACGGATTCGTGGACAACGTGTAACTGTAACCGGCGATGGGGCTGGTACTGCTCGGGGCATTCCACTCGAACCGCGGCGTATTTACAGATTGCCACGTGTTGGCCGGAATCAGGCTGCCACCGGGGCCCGTTCGGGCCACGGGGTCCGGCGTGACCGCCTCCAACGCGGAGTCATACTGGACGGTGTATGCACCGTTGGTTTGGAGCAGGTTTCCAGTCCGGTCCTCGACACGCATGTTGACGTAATTCGTGCCCTGCGCCAGGGATCCTGGCGTCCAGGACGGACTCCAGGAGGATGTCTGGCCATTGATGGGTTGCGTCGGCAGATTCGTCCAGCCGACGACATTCGTTCCGCCACTGGTGGTGCCGATGCTGTACTGCACGTTGTTCCGGAGGCCACTCCCGGTGTCCTGCCAACTGACCCCGGAAACCGTCGGGATCGTGTTGCGCCACGACCACGACTGCGGAGCCCCGGAGACTGTTGGAAGATTCGTGTCATATTGGACGGTGTAGGCGCCGCTGGTCTGGCGAAGATTGCCGGCAACGTCTTGGACGCGCATGTTCACGTAATTCGTGCCCTGCGCCAACGTGCTTGGATTCCATGATGGACTCCAGGAGGATGTCTGGCCGTTGCTGGGTTGCGTGGGCAAGTTCGTCCAACCCAGTACGTTGGTTCCTCCACTGGTGGTGCCGATGCTGTACTGGACATTGTTCTTGAGGCCACTCCCGGTGTCCTGCCATGTGATTCCGGATAGTGTGGGGATTGTGTTGCGCCACGACCACGACTGCGGCGCACCAGAAACTGTGGGCGCCACCGAATCATAACTCACCTTCGTCACAAACACGTCTTCCCAGCCGCCGGCGTGGCTGGTCTGGTAGGCCCCCGACGTGGTCGGGTAATTCGTTGAATGCGTAACGCCAGTGATGTAGGCGTTGCCACTGGAATCCACTGCAACCCCATACCCGATTTCGGAGCCACTGCCGCCGAGGTACGTGCTGTACACCAAGGACGCCCCGGTGGCCGAGAGCTTCGTCACAAACACGTCGTAGTCGCCGGCGTTGCTGGTTTGGTACGCTCCCGATGTGGTCGGGTAATTCGTGGACGCCGTTCTGCCCGTGACGATGGCGTTGCCACTGGAATCCACTGCAACGCCAATCCCGTTTTCGTTGTTGCTGGCGCCGAGGTACGTGCTGTAAACCAGGAAACCTCCCGTGGCTGAGAGCTTCGTCACAAATGCGTCAAAAAGGGTGCCGCCGGCGTAGCTGGTCTGATAGGCGCCCAGCGTGGTCGGGTAATTCGTGGAGTCCGTATCGCCCGTGATGTAGGCGTTGCCACTGGAATCCACTGCAACATCAAACCCGTGGTCGTCGTTGCTGCCGCCGAGGTACGTGCTGTACACCAAGGACGCCCCGGTGGCTGAGAGCTTCGTCACAAATGCATCCCGGCTGCCGGCGTTGCTGGTTTGGTAGGCCCCCGACGTGGTCGGATAATTCGTGGACTCCGTGTAGCCCGTGACGATGGCGTTGCCACTGGAATCCACTGCAACCCCATACCCGATTTCGTTGCCGCTGCCGCCGAGGTACGTGCTGTAAACCAGGAAACCTCCCGTGGCTGAGAGCTTCGTCACAAATGCATCCCGGCTGCCGGCGTTGCTGGTTTGGTAGGCCCCCGACGTGGTCGGATAGTTCGCGGACAGGGTATAGCCCGTGATGTATGCGTTGCCACTGGAATCCACCACAACCCTATGCCCGTAGTCGCCGCTGCTGCCGCCGAGGTACGTGCTATACACCAAGGACCCGGTGGTTGAGAGCTTCGTCACAAACACGTCGTAGCCGCCGGCGTTGCTGGTTTGGTACGCTCCCAGCGTGGTCGGATAATTCGTGGACTCCGTGTAGCCCGTGACGATGGCGTTGCCACTGGAATCCACCACAACACCACTCCCGTAGTCGCCGCTGCTGCCGCCGAGGTACGTACTGTACACCAAAGACGCCCCATTGGCCGACAGCTTCGTCACAAACATGTCGTAGCCGCCGGCGTTGCTGGTTTGGTAGGCCCCCGAGGTGGTCGGGTAATTCGTGGACGCCGTTCCGCCCGTGACGATGGCGTTGCTACTGGAATCCACCGCAATACCACGCCCGTAGTCGTCGTCGCTGCCGCCGAGGTACGTGCTGTATGGGAGGAAGAGGGGATCGATGACGAGCGTGCTGGACGAATCGTAGTCCCCGATTTCGAAGCCGAATGTTTCACCGGCGCCTGTCGCGTAACCCGATGCCACATCCACGGTCTCTCCTGCACCGGTCTGCTGGTAGGTGTACGGGGCGTCCTTGACGAGATCGCCGAGACTGGTGTCCATCACAAGACGGCCCTCCGGGTCCACTTCTAGATTGTCGGCGCCGTCCACGTTGAACTGGACCATGCCGGGGTCGGCGCCTGGGTGCACGATGGCATCGAACTTGAGGCCCTTGCCCTCCTGGCCGTACCACTCGATGTCGATGCCGGGCCACACATCCAACAACACCACGCGCGCCGCGTGGGGGACGTTGGTGACCCACTGGGTGGGGTCGTTGCCGATGAAGTAATTGCTGATTCCCTGGAGGGGGTCCTTCGCCAGGGCGATGGAGTCGGGGTTGCCGTCGGTGAAGTTCAGAAACACTGCGTGCATGGCCCGCTCCACGGGTTCCGGGGCCTCAAACCGGGCCATCGGGTCGAGGGGATCCGCTTCGTCCTCGATGGCTTCTGCAAGCACAAAGGCGGAGCCGGTGCGGGTCAAGAACGCGGTGATTCCGGTGCCGTGCACCTTGAAGAGAGCGTCGGGGTGGAACTGACCCAGGTTCGACTCGAAGTAGATACCCATACCCGACAGCAACTCAGAGGTGTCAGCCCCCGCAAGCTCCGGCTCGAGGACCTCCGCGATGGATTCCAGTGCGCCCACGGCTGCAGCTGCGGGCGTCATGGCCATGGCGGCGCCGACCAGCACGAGCACGAGGGCGACTGGGAGGAAGCGGTTCTTGGTCGGGCTTGCAGAGTTGGTGCTTGGGGTCATGGTCGGCCTCATGTGATTGAAACTAGCACAAACGCCTACTGAATATAAGCCCAGGTTTGCTGCCAGAAAGTTTGCCGCCCCCCTAAACGGCTGTGGGGATGTGTTGGCGATACACGTCCGACCGGGAAGCCGTCCGGGAGGCGGTTTGTTTTCACTCGTCCAGAAAGCGGTCAGCGCGTGCCCTTTGGACGCTCATCCGAGGAGGTGGGAAGTCCCGTGCTGAGATGGGCTTCGCTTGCCTGCAGGACGTTGCGGGCCGGGTCGTCGGGCTCGAGGGCCCGGAGCCAACGGCACCGCTGGTCGTTGCTGAGACTCTGCTGGGGCATCGCCAGGCCGAAGCGCACGAGCATGCCCAGCCTCTCTCGGCTTGTACGTGCGGGCCAGCCAAGTTCCTGGATGGCGTATCGGAGAATCCGGGATCGTTCGCAGGGTCCCTGCTTCAGGTGCCAGCGGTGAAGCGGAGCCAAGCCGTGCTTGTGCAGTGCCACGACTTGGCGCCAGCATCCGTGCAGCCCGGGCTCGGTCAGGAAGTAGAGCAGGCAGGAGCCGTCCTGGAACGTTGTGACCCGCCCATTCTGTACCAAGGTGTTGAGCGCTTCCGCGAATTTCCGCCGCGAGACACCGGCGTTCTTTTGGACGGCGTTGAACGTGCAGCCGGGTTTTCGCAGGATGGCGCCATAGGCCATGTCGACGGCCAAATCGTCGGACGGGCTCTTCTTGGACTCCAGCGCGATGAGCTCGGATTGGAGGCGCTGGTTCATCCTGGACCTCCACGGGGAGCTACGATGGAATGCTGGTTGCAATCCGGGCTTTGGCCATGCTGCTGCAGCAAGCCATGCAGTTTAGCCAGTGCGGTGCCCCGTATCACAAAACCCTCCTGGCAAGAGCTCCGCCCTACATGAACGAGGTCCCTCACGCCAGGCCCCAACAGCCGCCTCTCGCCCAGAGAAAGGGGCCTGGCGAGGCTGGTGCCTCGGCCGTTATTACTTAAGACGGCCAACGGGTTTCCCTCCGCCATTCATGATACGGGGCAGATTGCTGGCATGCACTTGTTCGACTTGAAGGGCCACAGAACCACCGCCGGGTAACTGCCCGGCATTTACGGTTACTTGCCGCCGAATATCTAACCGTTTCCGCCCGATTTTATCCGGCATGGGACGACCTAAACTCCCCGCAGCGCGACGCAAGAAGAAGGTTACAATCACTCCCGCGCCAGAAGTCTTAGCGTTTCTCGATGCGCGCATCGGGCTAGGGAAACCCTACAAGGACCGGACGCACGCCTTCGAACAAGCAGTGGCGTTCCTCATGGCGCAAGAAGCGCGATGATCATAGGAATACGCGCGGCCGCTCGCGGTACGAGATTTTGTGTCCGCAACAACGGCCATTCAGCCGCCGCACCATTTCGTTTGCCAGGGGTACGGCAAAGCGGCCCAGGCAAATTCCGTAATTCGTTAGGATGCAGTTGAGGCCCGCCTCCTCGTCTTGGTGGGGGTTGCACGTCGAACTGGCACGAAAATCGATGCCGCCAATCGAGAACGACTGCGTAGTTCCATGCTCCGTGTGCGCATGTTGCGAGGGTGCGGATAGCAACGCGCTAGATTCAAGCCGCAACCTTCGCGGCCGTCGTGACTGCTTGCATATTCCCAACAACGGCATCCGCGAACTCGCTGCACTTCAACAGAGTAGCTCCCGTCATGAGGCGCTCGAAGTCGTAGGTGACGCGCTTCTGGCCGATCGTCCTCGCGATGGCGTCCTCGATGAGGTCGGCGGCTTCGTGCCACCCCATGTAGTCGAACATCATGACGCCACTCAGGATCAGGGAGCCCGGATTCACTTTGTCTTGGTTCGCGTATTTTGGCGCGGTTCCGTGCGTGGCTTCGAAGACGGCGTGGCCGGTGAGGTAGTTGAGGTTCCCGCCGGGGGCGATGCCGATGCCTCCGACTTGTGCCGCGAGGGCGTCGCTGAGGTAATCACCGTTCAGATTGAGAGTGGCGATGACGTCATACTCGAGGGGGCGCAGGAGGACCTGCTGCAGCATGGCATCCGCGATGGCGTCCTTCACGATGATTCCGTTGGGAAGCTGCACCCACGGTCCCTTGTCGATGACCTTGCCGCCGAATTCATTGGTGGCGACTTCGTATGCCCAATCCCGGAATCCACCTTCGGTGAATTTCATGATGTTGCCCTTGTGCACGATGGTGACCGACTTTCGGCCGTGCGTGAGGGCATACTGGATCGCTGAGCGGACGAGGCGCTTCGTACCCTCCTCGGACACGGGCTTGATGCCGAGGGAGCTCGTCGCGGGGAAGCGAATCTTCTTGACGCCGAGTTCGTTGATGAGAAAATCGCGCAGTTTCTTGACTTCCGGCGTCCCCGCCTTGAACTCGATGCCGGCGTAGATGTCCTCCGTGTTCTCGCGGAAGATGACCATGTCCACCTTCTCCGGCTCCTTGACGGGGGACGGAACGCCCTGGTACCACTTGACCGGGCGCAGGCAGACGTAGAGATCCATGGTCTGGCGCAGTGCCACGTTGAGGCTCCGGATGCCGCCGCCGACGGGAGTCTCGAGGGGACCCTTGATGGCGACGCGGTACTTCGTCATCGCCGCCACGGTCTCGTCGGGGAGCCAATTGGCAACATGGTCGAAGGCCTTCTGCCCTGCGAGCACTTCCATCCAGGCAATCTTGCGCTTGCCGCGGTACGCCTTCTCGACGGCGGCATCAAGCACCCGCTTCGCGGCCCGCCAGATGTCAGGGCCGGTCCCGTCGCCCTCGATGAAGGGGATGATAGGGTGGTCCGGCACGACGAGATTGCCATCCTTCATCGTGATGACTTGGCCGCCCGTCGGAGGGGTCGGCGCCCAGGCCTGCACCATTGGCCCAGGCTCACGTGGGACGGTTTATCAGGGTTGGGGGAGAAGATGAGACCTCGGGACGCACTCCCGCAGGAGCCCAGCGAAATGATTTGGGGATTACACACGACGATGTGAGTTCGAACAAGGCTTTTGAAGGACACATTGAATCATGCGTTCGTTGAAGGTGCCCTCGTGCTGCGAACCCTTGCCCGTACCCTGATTGCTGCCCTGCTCACGACTGCCGTCCTCGCCGGCTGTCTTGGTCCCGACTCCACGAAGGATGCCGGCCTCGACAGCCTAGGTCCGGGCGCTTCCCTCACGCTGGGCGGACAAAGTGTCCAAGACACCGCGCCCTTGTACTTCCGTGGGCCAGAGATTGGCGCGGGCGAACGCCACGAGTACCTGCTGGACGTGCAGATTCCGGATGGGTATTGGGCCACGATGAGCGGCGCCCTGGAAGTCTCGCTCCTGTACGATTTGCGCGACTACGCCTGGGTCGACCTGTTTGTGACCACCCCGGGAGGCGAAGAAATCGAGGCAATGGGGTGGAATGATTACGTGACACTCATCGACACGCCGGCAAGCGGTACTTACACCATCACAGTCAAGGGTCGAGAAGGCGTCGCAAGCTACCTGGCCGTCGCGCAACTTGAGACCAAACCGCGCGACGCTGGCCCTGCCCGCGACTTGCTGCCCAACCTCGTCACCCTGCCACCCACGGACCTTACGATTGGCAGCTCCTACACGTGCGCTTTCGTTGCTTGCGTCGGCCCCTACGTCTGCGCCCAAGCCCTGGGCTGCGTGCCCAACCCCGTCGACGTCGGAGCGTGCAGTGCCGTCGAACGCGTCGAGGACCAAGTGCAACGCTGCCTGCGCTTCTCCAACCGCATCGGCAACGTCGGCGAAGGGCCGTTCGAAGTGATCCTCGAGCTGCCGGACGAGGCGCTTGCCATGGCGGGCCGCGGCGAATGGACGCAGAACATCTGGCGCAGTGACGGCAGCATCCGCACGGAACGCGTCGGGCCCGCGGCCTACCACGTGACGCATGGCCACGTGCATTACGAAGGCATGGCCCACTACGAGTTGTTCGCTTACGACCTCGATGCCGCCGAAAGGCTCGACGCCGTCAGCGAGGGCCGAAAGGTCGGCTTCTGCCTCATCGACATGGGGCTCGTCGAGTTGGGTTTGCCGTACACTTCCTATCCGGGCCAGACCGCCGGTTGCGGCCTGTCCTCCAATTGGTTTGACCTTTACTGGTACACATTGGACGAGCAGTACATCGACATCACGGGACTGCCAAATGGAGTCTACGAGTTGGTCTCGACGGCGAACGTCCTCGGGACCGCCATCGAAGCCGACCACGAGGACAACTGGGCGAACGTGGTCTTCCGCCTGACAGGCGACGAGATTGAGATTCTACAGCAGGATGCGCCCTACGGCGCGGATCGCATGAGAATGGAGGGTTTGTAGGCGTAACCAGCGGCCCTTGCCGTGTCGCCAAGGTGTTGTTGGCACCGAGGCGCCGCCGGTTGATTGCTCCATAACCCATTCGTCATCCACCACTAGTCTGTAATATCCCCCCTTCCTCGCGCCGCCCGTGCTCCCGCCCTGCTTACACCTGGCGGACGAGGTCTTCCCCCGCGTCCGTGCGCTCGCGGCACGGCGGCTCGTAGCAGATGGCTGGAGCCAAGCCCGTGCCGGTAAGACTGTGGGAATCAGTCAGGCGATGGTGTCGAAGCTTCTCGCGGCACCGGCCCCTGCGGCGGATGCCCTCATCCTGCGCCTTGCCGAGGAATTGCATCGCGAGGCGACTGGCTCCGGCTCCCCGCGCCACGCAGGCGTTTCCCCCTGGTGCGCCACACTCAGTGAACGCCAGAGCAAACCCGGCGCCGATGCGGCGATGCGCGACATCCTCGACGCGGCGCGCGACATCGTAGCTGCGAATCCCTTGCGCCTCATGCCGCAAGTCGGCCTCAACGTCGCCAGTGCCCTCTGCGCCGCGGCCGACCCGGCCGGCGTCCTTGCGTTCCCCGGCCGACTCGTCGAAGCGGGCGGCCGCATCGTCAGCCCTGCGCCTCCGGCGTTCGGCGGGTCCGGCCACCTTGCGCGCTGCCTCCTCGAGTTGCGCTCCGCCCATGGCGTCTTCCGCAATGTGGGGAAGAACGACGCTGCCGACGTTGCGTCCCGCGCTCCATCCTCCCCACGTCCATCCGCCCTCGCGAACGTCAGGGGCGGCGCTGACGTCGTGCGCGCCGCCAAGAGGTTGGGTTGGCACGTCATGCCCATCGCTCGCAACGGCAAGGAGGACGCGGAGGGACCGTTCCGCCGCGCGGCACGCAAACAACCCGCTGCCGATGCCTTCCATGACGCCGGTGCCATCGGCATCGAGGCATGCCTCTACATCCCAGCCGCCGACGCACGGACCGCCGCTGCGCGCATCCTACGACTCCATGAGACCCTGGTGAATCTATGAAAAGCCGCCGACCCCAAGCCCGCACATTTCGTCCTATCGCCCTCGCCGCCACCGCATTCCTGTTCATCCTGCCGGGGTGCACGCAAGAGGCTGCCTCGACGGATTCGTACGTCGACCTCGGATTCACTGGTTCCGATTCAACAGGACTCATTCCAGCGGCTTGGCCTGACCTGAACGGCACGCTGCGCATCCTCGACCACGGCGCCTTTGCCGCGTTCGACACCGCCGCAGCCCAATTCAAGGTCCTCACTGGAATGAACGTGGAACACTCCGACGCCGGCGACGCGGGCAGCAGCATCAACCAAGCCATCCTGCAACGAGCAGATCCCGACTTCGACGTCATCTACGGCATCGACAACATCTACTTCGGCCGCGCAGTCGCGGCCGAAGTCCTAGAACCGTACACTCCGGTGTTTGCCTCTCGCGTCCCCGCAGCCTTCCGCTTCTTCACAGCCGAACCTTGGCCCGCGACGCCGGTTGACCACGGCTACGTCGGAATCAATACGGACACGCGCCACCCCGCCATGCAGAACCGCACCGTCCCCGACCTGTTCGCCGTACGCGACAATGCCCACCTCTTCGTCACGCAAGACCCGCGCACATCCTCGCCGGGCGCGGCCTTCCTGCTTGCGACTATCGCGACATTCGGGGAGGGGCAAACGTCCCTAGGCTACGATTGGCTGGCGTATTGGAACGACCTTTTCGACGGCGGCGTCCTCGTCACGAGCGATTGGAGCACAGCCTACGAGCAACACTTCTCTGGCGGATACGGCCCGAGCTACGGCGGCCTTGGTGACAAGCCCATCGTGACGAGCTACACGGAATCCCCCGCGTACGAGGCGTACTTCGGTCGACCCGTGGCGGACCTCGCTGACGTCACTCTCGCCCCGAAGTCTACGTTCCACCAGATCCAGACGATGGCAATCCTCAAGGGAACGGACCACCGCGCCGCAGCCGAAGCATGGATTGAGTTCACGTTGACGGACTTCTTCCAGGAGTTGGCCGCGCCGGAGAACGCCGTGTACCCCATCGTCCCGTCGATTAACGTAACGGCGGTCTATGGTGGCCTCGACCCGCTCCCTGGCACGTTCCAACCGGCCGACATGGACACCGCCACGATTGGTTCCAACCTGCAACGCTGGTTGGAAGAGTGGACGGCGCTGTGCGAGGCGCACGATTGCGCGTGACGGACGCCAGCCGCCCCTCTGCCCCCACGTCGCGCGCCACCTTGTTGCTTGCCGCGCCGGCGGCATTCCTCCTGGTGTTCTTCGCGTGGCCTCTGGCCAGGACCCTACGCGCCGCGACGACGTCGAGCGACGCCTGGCATTGGTTGGCAACACCGTACGTCCAGGACCGGATTCTGATTGCCCTGCTCCAAGCCCTCCTTAGCGTCGCCCTTGCGCTCGCCATCGCACTCCCACTCGCCTGGCTGCACCACACCCGACGCATCCCCGGCGGTCGGTGGGCCGTCGCACTGCACGCCGCACCGTTCGTCCTGCCTGTGTTCGTCGTCGTCTACGGACTGCAGCAACTCCTCGGTCCCGCCGGCTGGTTCACATGGTCGGGCCGCGGCCTTCTCGCTACGTTTGGCCCTCTGGGCGCCGTCGTCATCGCCCACGCGTACTACAACCATGGACTGGCACTCCACCTGACGCTTGGCGCGCTTGACCGCCGACCACACCGCTTGGAGGAAGCCGCGCAGGTGCTTGGGGCGTCGCCTCGCGCCGCGTTCCTGCGCGTTACGCTCCCGATTCTCCTGCCCTCGTTCGCGGGAACGGCGACGCTGGTGTTCCTCATGTCTTTCGGCGCGTTCGGCACCGTCCTTCTGCTTGGAGCCTCCCAGGTCTCGACTCTGGAGACAATGCTGTACCAGAACCTCGGCGGCATCTTTCCGCGCACGGACCGCGCCGCCGTCCTCGGCGTCGTCCAACTCGCAATCAACCTAGGCCTGCTCGGAATCTACGCGCTTCTGCATCGACGATTCCGCGTGCAACGACATGCGTCACGGCAGACCACGAGGTCCACGACGGCGACCCTCGTCGCTTGGATCTGCGCCGCATTGGCCCTCTTGCCTATCCTCGCCGTCCTCGCCGGCGGATTCCGACTCGGGGAACAGTGGAGCCTGGAACCGTGGCGCGCCCTTCTCGACCACGCCCACCCAAGCCACCTCGCGGGCTTCGACCTCGGGCGCGCGCTGGCACGCACGCTCACGTACGCGGCGGCGACATGCACGCTGAGTCTCGCCCTCGTGCTTTGCCTCGCGTATGGCGCACGCCGCCTTCCCCGCGGACGAAGGCTGGCGGAAGGCCTCGCGGGCATCCCGCTCGGCACGAGCAGCCTCCTCCTCGGCTTCGGATTTCTGCTCACGTTCGGCGCAGGGTCACTGCTGGATCTACGCGGCCATGCCTGGCTCATCGTCGTGACGCAGACGCTCGTCGCGTTCCCGTTCACGGCACGCATCCTACTGCCCGCGCTGCACCAGCATGACGTCCGCATCGACGAAGCCGCAAGCCTGCTGGGCGCGACTCCACGGCAAGTCGTGACCCGCATCCACGCCGCCGTGCTTCGCGGACCCCTGCTTGCCGCGGCGGGATTCGCCGCCGCGCTGAGTCTCGGCGACTACGGCGCCGGCCTCCTCCTGCTCGGCGCCGACGAGGCAGGCCTAAGCGTGTGGATTCTGAAGCATGACCGCCCCTTCGACCCACTCATGCATGCCCAGGCGACGGCGCTCGCAGGAGTGCTTGCACTTCTTGCTTGTCTCGCCTTGGCAGGCATCGTGCGCCATCGCTCCGAGGTGCGTCCATGACGTTGCGAGTACGAGGGCTTGCGTTCACGTTCCCCGGCTGGCCGCCAACCCTGCAAGGCATCGACCTGGAGGTTCCCGCCGGGACCTCGACGTTCCTCCTGGGGCCGAGCGGGTCAGGAAAGTCGACGTTGCTGCGCTGCATCGCCGGCCTGGAACCAGGATACTCGGGTAACGTCGCGTGGAACGATGAACCGCTCGACGGCCTGCAGCCGCACCGCCGCGGCGTCGGGATGCTCTTCCAGGAGCCGGCGCTGTTCCCGCACCTCAACGCGTGGCGCAACGTCGCGTTCGGCTTGCGCTACCGGGGCGTGGCTCGCCGTGACGAGAAGGCCGAGGCACTGCGCTGGCTCGAGCTCGTAGACCTACGAGAACGGGCGGAGTCGGGCGTGGACGAACTGTCAGGCGGGCAGCGTTCGCGTATTGCCCTCGCGCGCACACTCGCTGCACGACCACGCATCGTCTTGCTCGATGAACCGTTTGCTTCGTTAGACCGAGAGTTGCGCGACGAGTTGGGGCCGCGCGTGAAGGAGTTGTTGCGTGCACAAGGCGTGGCGGCGTTGTGGGTCACGCATGATGAGCCCGAGGCACGCAATTTGGGGGACCGCGTCCATCGCCTCGTGCAAGGGCGCGTGATTGGGGGCTAAACGCTCACGCCTTGGTCGCCCAGATCTTGTGCCAACGCGTATAGACCGACGATGAGCAGCCCCGTGTGGACTACTTCGTCCCACGGCAAGGACGGCGAGATTTCGCTCTGCTTCGAGATGAGCTGCCGAAGTTCGGCCTCCTCCGACCAGGACAAGCGCTGAAAGCGAGCGCCGGCCATGAGACCCCGTAGGCGGGCTAGTTCTTCCCGGCGCAGGTTGAAGGAAAGCATATCACTCGCCATGACTGGATTGCGCCTCCGGGTCCAAGGACTTTGCGCCATGCCCTCTCACGAGGACCTCGAGCGATGACATCCGGTCGATGCGTGCCTGCTGGAACCGCAACTCGTCCTTGAGCGAATCGTACTTTCGCAAGACATACGCCACAAAGGCAAACGAGGCGATGAAATAGGCGCCGAACAAACCGGAGACGATCGCACCCAACATCACCGCACTAGAGTCGCTCATGCACGTTGGAAGGTAGCGCGGAATTATGAAGCGCCTAGTTCAAACGTTGGCCTGTCGAAAGTTCCATTGAACCGAATATGCCGCAACGTGAGGCGTCGACTACCGTTGTCCCTTCGTCAATTCCCGTAATCCATCGAGGATGATGCGCGTGTGCTTGATGTCCTCGGCGTTGTACTCGCACAAGTCGAGTTTGATGCCTTCTCGCGGGCCGCGTTTGTACGCTTGATAGAGTTTCAAGGCGTGGTAGCCGTCCTTGACCTTGAGGCGGGGCTTCTGGTAGCCGAAGTACTTCGCGACCGTGTCGCTGGAGAAGTTGCGCACAGGTAGGTAGATGCGTTGCGTCTCGGCCGAACCGGTGAAGAGGACGTCCGTCTGCAGGTCGAACCAGCGCACCTTGTGCAGCCACTTGCCATCCATCTTGTAGCGCTCGCAGGCTCTTCGCAGTTGCACGACGTCGGAGGAGTGGCCGCCCCACATGACGACAGTTGGATCTAGGTCGCGCACCATTGCTTGAAAGTCCTTCATCATGCGCTCTTGGCCGGCGCGGCTCGCATCGAACCACTGGTCAATCTTTCCGGTCTTGTGTTCAAGGAAGCCATAAAGGAAGATCTCGTAGGCCGGCCCATCGAATTCCAAGTCGAGGTGGATGATTGGCTCCTTGAGGTTGTACAGGCGTTCATCAGCCGCGTAGACGACGGCCTGACCGAGCGCATGGGCCTTTGCGTAACCCTGCAGGAGCGGGAGTTGCTTCAGCAATCCATCATCGGTTTCGAATGCGGGATGAGCTGCCAGGACGGCAATGTCCGCCTTCCACAGTTTCTCGACCGTGTCGATGCCTGCTGCGCGTAGCCTGTCGGCCCGTCCCTGCTTGACCATGGGCAAGTCGGTGAGCTGGGGCCCTTGGGCCTGCGGGGTCCTCAACGCTCCTCTTACCAGTGGCGTAGCAGAAAAGGGTGGCGAACGGACGTTGCCTCCGAACCGGGCCTCACGGGCACAGAGAAAGACCAGCTCCCTCAGGCCAAGCCAACCTGGACGCTGAGACCCACGGGTCCTGCCGACGCAAAGTCCCAAACGTCATTTCCCTCCTCCTCTCTTGTGGCCGCCCCTCCGAAAGTGTCTCTGCGCGGCATGCGCGTCGGCGACGTCGATTGGGCAATCCAACGCCAGGCCGAACTCTACGCCGAAGAATTTCGCTACTCGGCCGTCTTTGAGACGTATGTCGTGCAGAGTTTCGTGCCGTTCCTCGACGAGTTCGACGCCAAACGCGACCAGCTCTGGATTGCAGAGATAGATGGGTCACGAGTGGGTTGCATTGCACTCCAGCACGACTCCACTCGGAAAGGGTGGGCCAAGCTGCGCTGGTACTTCGTGGAGAGGTTCGCGCGGGGCCACGGCGTGGGCAAAGCCCTGATGGATACTCTTCTTTCATTTGCGCGCAAGGCCGCCTATGAAGGCATCTGGTTGTGGACGGTGGACGACCTCCACGCCGCGCGTCGACACTACGAGAAGGTCGGCTTCACTCTCGCTCACACCGAGACTGAACCCTGCGCGTGGGCGCCGTGGGGGCATGAGCAGCGGTGGGAAATGAAATTGATTTGATGGATTGCCCACGATTTGCCGGATCCGTTCTGTCCGCAGCCTTATGCAATCCGGTAAATCTGGATAGATTCGGCAAATCCGGGCTCAAGTGACCTTCGGCGCCACATCCACCAATGACAAGAGAAAGAACACGCCCACGGCCGCGGCCGAAACGATCACGGCTCCTCGCCAGTTGATGCGCCGTGACTTCGCAGGATCCTTTGACCGCAAGTCCGCCAAGGCGACGAGGGCGGTGATGACGACGCTGCCGAAGAGGAACGTCTCGATGGCGAGCATGTACCTGTCCAGGAAGATCAAGTGGGACAGGCTCGGGAGGCTTGCGGATTGGGCGGCGTGGAACAGGATGCCGCTGATCGCCATGTTACCCGACAAGACGAAGCGGGTCGCGATCTTGTCCTTGCCGAGGAGGATGAAGGAGACCGCGGAGATGGCGACGAAAGCAAGGGGCGGCACGATGACCTTGAGGACGCCGGAGAGGACGCTGCGTTGCAGGGTGATTACGAAGCGCGCCTGGCTGTAGGGGTCATCGAAGCTGTATTCGTTCGTCGTGACCGTGAAGCGGGGCTTGCCCTTGACCTCCCACCCGGCTGCCTGGAAACTGCCCTCCAAGCCGCTGCCGGTCGTGTTGGCAACGTAGACGAGTTGTGATTCCGGTTGGGTCGTATCCTCAAGGCGCACTTGCACGGTCTGCTTGTCGAACGGGTACCATTCGAAGTTGGGTTGGCTGTAGAGGTTCGCCTGCACTCGGTACCATAGCGCTCGGATGCCCGTGGAATTATCCATTTCGTCGGCCTGCAGTTCGCGGTCCGTGGAGCGGCCGCTTGCGAACTCGAAGTTTCCCGGCGTGAAGTCAGGCGGCGCCGTCGTCGTGTCCCACCGCAGGACGAGGTAGAAGTCGAGGACGTAGGATCCCTGCTGGGCGTCGTAGTTGCCGAAACTCACGACGGCGATGGTGACGTCGACCTCCACTGGTTGGTCAGCGGCCCCTTGTGCAAGCGCAAGGGGAGCGGAGACGAGGAGCGCGAGAAGGGCGGCGACGAAGAGCCCGACGCAGGTGAAGCGCATGTCGCGGCATGGACGAGTCCCGGATAGAGGTTTTCGAAATTGGATAAGCCGGATGGGCCTGGATGGGCCGGACTTCCGAATCCGGCGAATCTGCGACCAATCCGGCGAATCATCGCGATTCGATTTCTTGCCGCATGTCCCAGTACTTGTGCTCCGGGATCTCCCCGTCCTTGTAGCGCTTCTCGATGCGCGCCAAGGCGGTCGCCTTCTCCGCGGGCGACAGGACGACAATGTTGCTCGTGATGACGACGCGCTTCGGCTTGTGGGCCCCCGGCATCCACGCCGGCTTGTGCAGGAAGAGCGCTACCCAGAATGCTGCTGCGGCCGACGTGTAGGCATGGACGCTTGTTGCGTACGGACCAGAATCCTCGACGGCGGGAATTCCCGTGAAGAGCGCCAACGCGCCGGCCGCGACGAAGGCGAATTGCGCCGGGCCTGCGACGAGCCACAACGGCAAGGCGACGGTGCCGACTGCGAGGACGCGGGCGACGAGGTTGAGCGGGAAGGGCGCGCCGGAGAACGCGAGGAGGAATGCGACGACGCTTGCCACGACGCCCGCGATGAGGAACTTGCGTTGCCGAGCGTCGCTAGTCGGAGGGTCCAGCGAGAGCAAAATGTAGCCGGCTAACCCGGCGAGGCTGACGACGCCGTGCAGCGGTCGGTACTCACGAATCGGGCTGCCGAACGTGAGGGCGAAGACGCCGAGTGCCAGGGCGCCCCAGACGGCCTTACGCATGGGGGCGTGATGTGGCCCGGGCTTCTGAACCTTGTCAGGCCCCGACAAATTGACCGTCGGCACGCGCCCGAACCACGAATTGCACGAAGGACACGAAACCTCGTGTCCGTCCGTTTCGTGCAATTCGTGAAATTCGTGGTTGGGTGGACGCCTACTTCGCCTTGACGCTCACGATCGTCTTGCCGCCGACCTTCTTGGCGGACTTCTTCGCCTTGCCCGTTGCAGGCTCGAAGGGCGCCGGGGCCTCATCGAAGTCTCCGCCGCGGCGTTCAATCTTGCGTCCGGCCAGTTCGACGAGTTCGTTGCCGTTCCACTTCGGGCGCAGGAGTTTGCGGGGCTTGCACGTTGCGAGCAAGTAGTTGGCGATGATGGGCCACACGAGGAGAACATCGGCGTAGCATGTTGCCTTTGTCGCGTCCTTGTGGATCTTGCCCCACGCCTGGGCTTCTTCCAAGGTGCTGCCGCTGAGGCCGTTGAACTCGGGGCGGTCCATCGTGATGTTGACGGCGTACTCGTGCCCTTCGCGGTCGGTGTATTCCGTGGTCTCGCAGACGACCTCGCAGTCGTTGACGAAATTCTTCGGGACGCCGCCCCCCAGGTAGATGACGCAGGACTTCTTGCTGTTGCCCTTGAGTTGAGTAATCTCCCAATTGTCGGCGACGGGATCGTGGAAGAACGTCTTCTTCGTGCCGGCTCGGGTGTGGCGCCAGTGGTTGATGCACAACCCGATTCCCATGCTGCAGTCCGTCAAGGCCGGGATGAACATGGGAACCTCGTTCTTGGCGACGGCCGCGATGACGCCGTTGTTCTTCGGCGTGAGGTCGTTGTAAGTCTTGCGCGCGAGGATGGAATCGCCGAGGTGCTGGATGAATTGCCGGCTCGTCCGGGGCCCTGCGATCTTGGGGTCGTCGGCCATGTAGGAGATGTAGCCGTCGCAAGCGCGCAGGAAGTCCTCGTCGATGTAGGAGTCGTAGAGGCGGTCAATCATGTGCTCGCGCAGAAGCAGGTTGTCGACGGTCGGCCGGCCGATGCCGACTGGCCCTCCGAGCGAGATGTACAGGTCATCGTCGATGCAGCCGCCGGTGGAGACCCAGCAGTCGATGAAGCCCATCTCGACCATCTTCACGAACAGGTCGCGCATTCCCGTGGAGATGAGCGTGCCCGCAGTGGCGAGCACGACGGTCGGGCGGTCCGGGTCCTCGAGTGCCCGACGGAGGATGTCGCACACGACGCCGAGTTGCCGGCCTTGGGCGGACGTGTCGCGCATCATCTCGACGAGCTTGACGATGTCCTTCGTGGGTTGGACCTGCGTCACGGGATTGACGAAGAACTCCGGCTTGGTCCACGAGTATTCTTCGTCGGGAGTGTGCTTGACTGCCATGGCCTTCCGATGGGGGAAGGTGGCGGTGCTTGAACGTTTTGTCCCCTACGCCACTATGCGACTACATGACGGCAAAGGGCGCCTGGACCGCTTGGCCGCAGGGCGCAAACAAGAAGGCGTCCACGCGGGGCTGAATGCGCTGTATCATCCCAGGGATTCCTTGCATCCCGGCGAGCCGATGGGATGCGCGCCTTCGATGGAGACGGCATCATGCGGGGCTCGGAAGGAACGTCTCCGACGGCCAGGCCAGCGAACTCGCCGACTCGGCCTTCATCCTGCCGGTCACGGCCCACTTGCTCCCATGCGGTATCAGGCCAGGCGGACGAGCAGTCGAACCATCAGCGCCACCGTGATGACCACGAACAAGGGCTTGATGACCCGGTCCCCGTGCCGGAGAGTCGTGTGGGAACCGACCCAGCCGCCAGCCGCCATGCTTACAGCCATCGGAAGCCCCACTTGCCAGTCGACGAGGCCCACCGCGGCAAAGTAGGACAAAGCCGCGACATTGCTGCCGAGGTTCAGAATCCTGCCGAGGGCAGCAGCCTTCCGGAATCCGAAGCCCAAAAGGCCGACGAGTGCAACGAGCAGAAATGATCCCGTCCCCGGCCCCAGAATTCCGTCGTAAGTCCCGATGATGAGTGCGCACAACGCCATGACGGGCAACCGCCACCTTCCCACGACGTCGTGGTCCTCCTTGCCGAAACTTGGTCGAAGTAGGACGTAGAGCGTCATTGCGACCATCAACCCCAAGACGACGGGGATGAGGAATGAGCCATCCATGCGCAGGACCAGCCAGACGCCAAGCAGCCCACCAACGAAACTGAGCGGACCGAGAACGAGGGCGAGGCGGCGAGGCACGGCCCCCTTGTGGACGTAGTTGATGGATGCGACAAATGCACTGGAGGTGCCGCCGAGTTTGTTCGTCCCGAGCGCCATATGTGGCGGAAGGCCTGCCGCGAGCAGAGCGGGCAAGGTGATGACTCCGCCACCTCCCACTTGCGAGTCGATGAACGACGCGACGAAGCCCGCCGCTGCGAGCAGCAGGATCGTCTCGGTGTCCACGTCCCGGGACCGCAGCAGGGCGTCTTAGGCCATTCCGGAAACCGTAAGACGTCAGCCGTCTGAAGCGGGATGCGGTTGGAGTCGTGGTCCCTCCAGGA
>CAZXUC010000014.1:0-71687 GCA_964643795.1 uncultured Halobacteriales archaeon
CCTGGAGGGACCACGACTCCAACCGCATCCCGCTTCAGACGGCTGACGTCTTACAGGGGGTGGAAGTGTTCAAAAAGGCCTGGCAGAAGAAATGGCGCGCACCCCGCGAGGACCGGCGCGTGCATGACGAGACGACGGCGGCGCGCGTACTCATTCGAGCACCAGGTCCAGCGTGAAGTCCGTCGGCGGGTTCTCGCAGTTCATGACCAGGGCGGTCCAGGTGCCTTGGTCGCCCTCACGGAGCTCGAAGGTGAAGGTCTCGGGGACGCCGTCTGGCGTGTCGAAGTAGTCGCCTTGAGCGTCGTACAATAACACGTCGAGGTCGTCGAGGTCTGTCGCGGGATTGGCGGGCCCGTGGGTGGTCCAGTCGAGCGTGCCGTTCACGTACCGGGTGGAGGCTGGGACCTCGAACTCGAATTCCACTCGGTCGCGCACCGCCGCATCGAGGGCGGGGTCCGTTTCCGCGTAGCAACCGGGGAAGTTGACGTGGCCGGTGAACTCGTACTCGACGGGCTCATCGAGGCCCGCAGGCACCCCGGGCAGCGGCAACTCGGTGATGGGCGGGATGTCGCGCAGGAGCGGCCCGGCCCGCTGGATGACGACCGTCGTTTCGCCCAGGACATGGCTGTCCCCGGCGGTGGCGCAGGCCTTGCACCCGTCGGGGTACACGACGTAGACGTTGCCGTCGTGCTCCACCATGTCCATGAAGTCGCGCAGGTTGCGGCAGGGGTTCGAGCCGCCGTGGTGCCAGATGCAACCACGTTGGACGGGGTCGTCATCAGTCGTCACCGGCGCCGTGACGATCAAAGGGTCCGCGGAGGTGGCATCTAGGATGTGGGCGACGTAAAGGTTCCAGACGGTTGCATCGTCCGCATAGGAAGGGTCGTTCGGGGGGTAGTCGCCTTCGTTCCAACCGATGACTGGGGAACTCGTGCCGATGTATGCGATGGCCACGCGGCCGTCGACGCCTGCAACGATGTCGGGGAAGACCGTGCTCGTCATCGACGGCAGGCTAGCCATCACCGGCACCGACCACGAGTCGCCGCCATCGGCCGAGTGGCTGAGCCATAGGTCGCCGCCCTCGCCCTGCCACACGACGTACGCGTTGCCTGCGTCGTCGACGTCCATCATGGGGTCGAGGACCCAGTCCCATCCCGTCCCGTGCTGGTCGAGGTGGACGACCCGCGTCCACGAGGCGCCGCCGTCCGTGCTGCGGGCCACGGCAACTCCGTCCGGCGTGTGCTTGGCGAGGTACGCCGTCCCGTCAGCCGCGACGGCCACGGGGGAGGCGATGCCCCCGAGGTAGTCCTGGGGGAGGGCGAGCGCGTCACGCGTGAAGGTTTTGCCGCCATCGGCGCTGACGGCGACGCGGACGCCCTCGGTTGCCACGATGGGCTGCACGGCGTCGGCGACGCTCTCCGGCGAGAAGGCGTTGTAGACGAAGTAGAGGAGGTTAGGATAGCCGTCCGTCGCCACGCCGGCCGGCGGCGGCCCCGTGGTGATCTTCTGGTGGTCCACGTTTGGAATGCCCACCGCCGGGTTCATCGCCCAACTGGTTCCCTGGTTGTCCGTCCACGCCACCCAGCCGGCGATGGGGGAGCCGGTGGCGCATGCCGCGATCGGAGTGCGCAGGACGCAATCCACCGTGAGCCGGGAATTGAAGAGCCGGCCGGTCGCATTGTCCAGCCAGATGAAGGGGTCGATGTCCGTTGCGGGCTCGGCGATGCCGTCCTCCAAGACTTGCCATGTCTCCCCGTGGTCTCGGCTGCGGATGACGGCCGACTGTTCGCCGACCGTGAAGATTGTACCGTCCGTTGCGACCGCAATCGTAGGCTCGCCGCGCCGGTAGCCCGTGGGATGGATGCTGTAGGCCAGTCCGTTGAAGGCGGCCGGGACATCGCGCATGCCGGACGCGTCGTGCGCCAGGAGGACCTCGTCTCCAGATGACTTCTGCTCGGACGACGCTCCGAAACATCCGGCCATCGCCGGGACCAGCAGGAGAAGCATGAGCCCAATGCCCTTCTTCATGCCAGCACAATCTCCAACGTGAAGTCCGTCGGCGGGTTCTGGCAGTTGACCACGACGGACGTCCATGGTGACCTCCACCCGCCTCACCATAGGGCGCGCCCGGTCCACGACAGCACTTCGACCTCGTCGCCCGTCAGACGAAAGACCACGCTCGCTTCGTTGTTGGTTCGGTCGGACTCGATGAGCGTGTGCTCGGGGTCCACGACGGAGACGAGCTCGTAGACGCCGTCCGGGGCGTCCCCAATGTCGACGTACTGCTCGTCGCGGCTCGCACTGTACGGGTCGTACCAGCCGGGGCCCATGCCCATGGACCATTCGTATTGTGAGCCGGGCTCGGGCAACGGCTGCTGGCACCCTTGCCATTGGCCTCCCGGCAAGGTCGTGCCGAGCCGGCCAAGCTCGATGAGGCCGATGTCGCTCGAGCAGACGCCAATCTTCCGACCCTCGCCGACGATATCGCCCCGCGCGCCCGTCGCGAGGTCGTGCTTGTAAACGGTGAACTGGCTCATGCCCTGGTAGTGGATGTGCTGGTGTGTCGCGTGGTACGAGGCGACGCCAGCCGGCTTGTCGTGGAACGACCCGTCGTCCCGGTAGATGCGCTGGGTGAACCGTCCTTGGCCCGCCAGGGACGCGTACGCCTGCGCCGAGTCGAGGCGGACCTCGAAGATTCCATCGCCGGCGTTGCCGACCGCGTTCGTGAGGCGCAGGCAGCGCTGGGCGACGCCGTCCTGTACCATTTCCCAGGAGGAACAGCCGCTCATCCCGGCGGCATCCCGCACCGGTTTGGCGGGGTCGCTATGCCATGGCTCGGCAATCATCAAGCTCATGGGCACCATCGTGATGAGGTCCGGAAGGAGGTCGCGGGGCGCGCCGATGCGCACCGGGGCGGCATCGACCTGGATGACTCCCTGGTAAGTCCCTGATGGGTTCAGCGGGGACCACCCCTCGTTCTCGAACGACTCGCCCACGCTGGCGATGACGGTCACCTCGTAGACCCCGGAGGCGGCGTCGGGGAGGAGGATCACGCTCGCGCTGCTGCCGTCGCCTTCGGCGAGGAGCCGGCCTTCGGCGTCGCGCAGCGTGACGGCAAAGAAACCGGATTGGCGCCAGTTCCATCCATCGACAAGGGGCCACCGAACCGAGACCTCGAGGGCGCCGTCGTGGGCCTCCCAGAAGCCGTCGGGGAAGTTCGCCTCGAACGTGAAGCGCTCGCAGTTGGCGGGTTCGCAGGCGGCTTCGCGGTCGTCGGCGAACGTGAGCGATTTCCCTTGCCACAGCAGGGGCTGCGTGCCCGTCACCGTCCCGTTGGTCGACGAGATGCGGACTCCGGCGAGCGAAGAATCGGACGCATCGGTCCCGCCCGGGAGCGTGCCGGACAGGCAACCCGCGAGGGCGGGCGCGAGCAGCAGGAGGGCGAGGGTGGCGCGCGCGTTCATGATAGAATCAGCTCCAGCGTGAAGTCCGTCGGCGGGTTATGGCAGTTGCGGACGACCATGGTCTGCGACCTACCCCTAGCTGCACAGTCGGCCAGCAAGGCCATGACCAGCACTGTCGCGACGTGCCGCCGTCCTCCGACCACCTTCGCCACAAGGCCAAGCCTGGGTCTTGAGGGTTGCCGCCGCCTCGCGTGCGGGTGCCCTACGCGTTTTAGCCATCCGCCAGCAGGCGTCTGCGACCGGGCGTTCGACTTCAAGCGCGAGAATGGAGCCGCGACGCGGCTAGTTCAACGGCCAGGTGCGCCCAACGGCGTCCAAGTAGATCCAGTCGTTGTACCATTGGCCGAAACGCTTGTTGACGCGGTCGCCCGGCCATTCCGTCACTTCCAGGGCCAGAGGCGACACGTCGAACACCTCGTAGGCCGTGCTCCTGGCTTGGTTCGCCTTGATGATCGGGCCGTAGTCGGCCGGCTTTCCGTCAACCATCTACGCTCGCGAAGGAGTCCGCTTCCCAGTCTTGGACGTTTTCAGTGACCGAGATTTTCGCTTGGCGGCCGCGGCCATGGCCTTGTGGACCTTGGTCGCGCGAACTGCAACCGGTTGCGAGGCGGCAACCCCGTTTTGCCGCATGACGTAGGAGACACTTGGGACGGGGGCCACCTCGACGGTGCGCTCCGCTTCGCGAAACGCTTGCAGCATCGACATGACCAGAATCCCCTTCGGGCCGAGTTCATGCGTCTTGTAGGCCGGGGCCTGGCGGGCGTGGAGACGCTCGACGAGGATGCCCTCCTCGTGCAGGAATCCCAGGGCCCGCGTCAATTGGCCATCAGGCTTGCCGGTGCCTTCCTTCAATTCCTTGAACTGCTTCGGCCCGCCTGCGACGTTTGCCAGGATCAGGCGTGGCGTGGCGTCCTTCAAGGAAAGGATCTTGTGCGCCAAGTACGCAGGCGACGTGGTATCCGGCGCTTCCGTTAGGGGTTGGAAGACGGACCAGGACTCAGCCATCAACACTCAATAGTGAGTGTAACCCAATAAGGACTTCGGAAGTGGCGGTCGCGCAGGACCCTCCAATCAACCAGGAAGGAGTCGGGCATGCCTCACCGGGCACGCGGGCGGCTCGCCGCCTTCTTGGCGGCCCTTGAGAGGCTGCCTTGGGGTCAACGGCGCGGATCACGCCAGCACAATCTCCAACGTGAAGTCAGTCGGCGCGTTCTCGCAATTCTGGACAAGCGCGGTCCACATGCCTTGGTCGCTTTCCTCAATATCGAAGCTGAACCTTTCCGGAACTTCGTCTGCGCCCCGGAAGAGGTCCCCATCTGGGTCGTACAGGTAGAGGTCGAGGTCCGCCACGGGTTGCTGCATCTCCCAATCCAATGTTGCATTCACGAAGCGGGTGCCCGCCGGCACTTCGAACTCGAATTCCACTCGGTCACGCACCACCGCATCGAGGGCGGGGTCCGATTCCGCATAGCATCCCGGGAAATTGACGTGGCCCGTGAACTCGTATTCGACGCGCTCGTCGAGACCCGCCGGGGTCGGGACAACGATTACGGGTCGAGCGACAGGTCGATCTCCCCCGGTGATCCGGGCCCACACGAGGTCGTACTCTCCATCGTTGAATGTGACCCACGCCGCGATGGCATCGCCGTCGGGTGTGACGTCCAGCCCAACGGAGTAGCCCAGGTGCACCGTCATGACCGCGTTGGCGTCGGTGGTGTCGATGTCGTCGAGAACGAGGGGCTGGGAAGCGACCCCGTCGACGACTTTCACCGCAAGATACATCGAGTGTTCGCCGGAGTTGGATCCATCGACGTCCATGAACGTGACCCACGCGCTGTCGGCTGGCCCGGCCGCGACGTTGAGCATCGGGGTTCCGGCGCCGTCAAGCGTATCGAGGGCGAGCGGGGGCGTCCAAGTGGCCCCTCCGTCGTCCGACCAGATGAACTGGGTCCTGTATTCGCCTGGTTTGTGCGGCTCGTGCGTCGGATATGCGATCAGCAAGCGCTCGATGCCGGAGGCGAGGGTCTGCTCGCGCATGGCGGCCTTCAAGTATGCGGGCCCGATGGTGCGAGCCGTCCATGTCGCCCCGAGGTTGCTACTTTCGGCGAAGCGAAGCGTCTCGGCCTCGAGGTCGATGTAAACGACGCGCCAGACGCCGTCGGCTCCAAACACGGCGGATGCGCCATAGCCCCAACCCTCGTCGTCGACGATGCCGGCGGACGACCATGTGAGGCCACCATCATCGGAGGACGCGAAGACGAGCCGCCCGCCCCGCTCCGGCCTGAAGTCGTTGTCGGGGTGGATGCGCGCGAACTGCGTCCAGAACAGGAAGAGGGTCCCGCCTGGCCCCGTCGCCAGTCGCCCTCGGAAAGCCGACTGCCCAACACCCCTGTCGATGCTGTCGAGCACGAGGACCCCTTCGCCCTCGTCCATGATGCGCACGTCGCCCCAGGTGCGCCCACCGTCCGTCGAGCGGGAGGTGTAGAGGGTGTGCGCGGACTGCACGTGCGCGGTGGAGTCTGGGACGGCGAGGAAGTTCGTTGCAAGGGCACTCATCACGAGGGTGCCGTCCGGAAGGAAGACGAGAATGGGCTGCAAGCCGACATGCCGGTACGGCGCGAGCGGGTGGGTCGGCCCCTCGTCAAAGCCGCTCGGGACGACGCGCGTGTCCCACGACGCGCCGCCGTTATCGCTAATCGAGATCCGCGTCCGGCCGACGGTCGAACCGTCCGGGAACTCCGAGTGCGCGATGACGATACGGTCGGAATCCTCGGGATCCACCGCGACGAACGGCTCCCACGCGCGCGCGGGCGAACCGTCCACGATCCGCCCACATTCGCCGACGCAGTGCGGCACCGCGTCATCGTACCCTTCGGACGGATTCGGGTCGCCGCCCTCGCCCGAGCATCCAGCCAAGGAGGCAGCAAGGAGAAGGAACGCGAAGACGGCGGGCATCCTCACGAGAGCACAATCTCCAGCGTGAAGTCGGTCGGCGGGTTCTCGCAATTCTGGACAAGGGCGGTCCATGACCCCTGGTCGCCTTCCTGGAGTTCGTACCCGAACGTCTCGCGGCCGACCTGCGTTTCGTCGACGTCGTCGCGGAACCTTTGCCCCTCCGCGCCATAGAGGAAGACATCGACGTCCGCCACGGGCCCCGTGGTCCCCCAGTCCAGCGTCCCGTTGATGAAGCGGGTGTCCGCCGGCACTTCGAACTCGAATTCCACTCGGTCGCGCACCACCGCATCGAGGGCAGGGTCCGCTTCGGCGTAGCATCCCGGGACGTTGACGTGGCCCGTGAACTCGTACGTCACGGGCTCGTCGAGGCCGGGCGGAGGCGGCGGTCGCGTGTAGACCAGCGGCACGGGCTCATCGCCACCATAGAGCGGCGTAACGGTGACGTCGTAGGCGCTCGCGACGCCGCTATCGGCGTACATCCAGACCGTGCAGCCAGACCCGCAGCGCGCCATGTTCAGCAACACGACGGCATCGTACGCGTTGTCGTATGCGCCAGTCACCCATTCACCGTCGGAACCATAGATCTCGAGGCCCGCCGACCAGAACCGGTGTGACGGCGCGTCGCGCTCGCGCATCTCGAACTTCACGGCCGTCGCGTCCGTCGGGACTTCGACTTCGACCTGCTGCCACCAGAAGTCCTCCGGCGCCTCGGGGTAACCGATGGGCGGTGCACGCGGAGGGCGCCCGACGGGGCCATACCCCATTGGAAACTCGACCATGGCGCCTCTCGGCTCACCGGCGACGAGATCGAGCGGGGCCGAACCGACGTTCTGGCCCGACGCGTGCTTGGCGGCGAGTGCGGTCTCGAAGGCCAGTTGGTCCTCACCCTTGCGCAAGAGATTCAATGCGTCGAGCGCGCTTGCGCGCGCGGAACCTGCAGCCCCTCCTTCCTTGGCAAGAACGTCAAGCGCGAATGCCGCGGCATGGTTGCGGTAGAGGACTTGCACGTCGTTTGCCCCGAATTCCTGGACCGTGTGCCGGTGCGTCATCGCGCTCGCGGTCGATTCCCATAGACGGTTTAAGTGAATGACCGGAGTGCCGTCGGGGTCCAGGGTTCCGGAGAATTCAGCAAGCCCTAGGATGTAGCCCAGCTGCCGCACGAAGAGGGAATTCCAGACCCGCCACCAGACATCGTCGTCGCGCGCGAGGTCGACGACCGTGCAAGGTGCCCTCTCGGGGGGCACGCAGGCGCGGAATCCATCGGCGATGCTGAAGAAGACGCCCCACGGGTCCCCCCATTCGTCGCCGCCCAGGAAGGATGCGCCGGCCACGGTGGGTTCGCCGAACCAGAACGCGAAGATGGGATAGACAACGGCGCCTGACTCCGTCGGCACGTACTCGTCCCAGTGCTCGCGGACGTAGTTCTTCACGACGCCGATGTCAACGGCGTCGGCCGTGTAGCGTTGCTTGGCGTCGGCGACGGCTTCTGCGAGCGCGGGGTCATCGTCGGGCAGGACGAGGTAGGTGAACGGCATCTCAATCTCGGCCCATGGCAGCAGGCCGCGGAACGCCCCAGTGATCTCGTCCTCGCGTGTGTTTGACTGGATGTCGTAGGGTTTGACGGCGTGCAACGGGCTTGCCGGGTTGGTCATTGACGTGGAGTCGATGATGACGTACGTTGGAAACACATACTTTGGGGCGTACTCGAATTGGAAGAGAGGGTCGCGCGCCCAAAGGAAACTCACGGCATCGACGACGTTGCGACCGAGGTTTTCGTAGAACTGGCCCATGTCGTTGGCGTACTCCCAGATGGGCCAATCGCTTTGGTCGGTGAGCCCGGCCGCCCTCCACGGCTGGTCGTCCCACGCGTTGGGCGCGGCGCCCACGTCGACGAAGACGAAGTCGTGGTGACCTCCCCAAGCGCGCATGTCGTACGGCGCGTACGCCGTTCGACCGAACTCGGCGCCGATGCTGTACTGGTGGTACGAGTCGCGCGGGAGGTAACCATTGGTGTACGAGTCTAGCACGAAGATTGTGTGGCTCGCGCCGCCGAACTCGAGACCATAAGCGGCCCGGTTCTCGGATAGCCACTCCTCGACAGCGTTCGCGTCGATCCGGTCAATTTCCTCGCAGGGGGGCATCGGGACCTCCGTGGGAGGCTGGGCCGGAAGCGGGGGAAGCGCCGGCAGGTCGGATGCCGGGCAGACGCGCTGCTCGCGGGCACGGTCATACTGCGCAAGGTATGCGTCCGGCTCGTCCTTCGCGCTCGCCGACTGCGCGAAGGCAAAGAGCGCCGTGGCGAATTCCGCAGGCGCGTCATGCACGTTGTAATGGATACGGTATTGGAGCGGGGCTGGTTCGACGAGCGCCGTCGTGAAGGCGCGCATCACGTTGTACACGGGGGGAGGCTGAATCAGATGCGTTTCGAGCGCGGCCTCGTCAAAATCTGGGAAACCCACGGCCACGACATGCACGGGCAAGTCGAGGACGAACCCTGCGGTGATGGGCAACGGCTCGGCCGGCTTGGCCGAGAAGCAACCTGCGAGGAGTGGCACGAGGAGGACGAGGGCGACGGCGGCACGCATCGTCACGACAGCACCACCTCCAATGTGAAATCCGTCGGCGCATTCTCGCAATTCTGGACAAGGGCGGTCCACGTTCCTTGGTCGCTTTCCTCAATCTCGAAGCTGAACCTTTCCGGAACTTCGTCTGCGCCCCGGAAGAGGTCCCCCTCCGAGTTGTACAGGAAGAGATCGAGGTCCGCCACGAGTTGTTGCATTTCCCAATCCAATGTTGCATTCACGAAGCGGGTGCCCGTCGGCACTTCGAACTCGAATGTCATGTGGTCGCGCACCACCGCATCGAGGGCGTGGTCCGATTCCGCGTAGCACCCCGGTAAATTGACGTGCCCCGTGAACTCGTACTCGACGGGTTCGTCGAGGCCCGGCGGAGGCGAGGGCGGCGCAGGCCTGATCTGGGGCACGGGGTGGTCGCCTCCCGTGACGTGCGCCCAGAGAACGTCGGATGCGCCGTCCACGGAGCGCATCAAGCCGATCACCGCGTCTCCCTGCTGCGATGCGGCCAGCGCCATGTGGCCATCCTCTCCCGGCCCAGCCTCGTCCAGGAGGAGCGGCGCGCCCGCGACTCCGTCCACGACCTTCACCACGAGGAACCTCATGCGGTGGTCGGGCGACGCACCCGTGAAGTCCACGTAGGTGACCCAAGCCGAGTCGCCCGCGCCTCCTGCGACGTAGGGCTGAGGACTGCGCCGGCCCTGCGGCGCGTCGAGGACAACGGGCGGTGCCCACGTCGTGCCGCCGTCGTCCGACCACGTGAGCACGGGCTCCTGCGCGTTCTGGCCGTCCACGACCGCGCCGTACGCGAGGAGAAGCCGCTCGGCCCCCGTGCTCAAGGTTTGCGCCTTCAGCGAGGGCCAGCCCGGTGACTCGTCGAGCGGCGTGATGTCCCACGAGCCGCCGCGATCGGCGCTTGTCGCGAATCTGACGAGACCGCTGAATCGGTCCACGTACGCAACGCGCCAGATGCCATCGCTCCCGATCACCGGCGAGGCGTCCCAGCCGAACCCTTCGTCATCGACGAGCGCGCCGCGCGACCAGCTCAACCCGCCGTCGTTCGAGGTCGCAAAGAGGAGCCTTACATCCGGTTCTTGATCGAATCCGTTGTCCGGGTGACCCTGGAGCACCTGCGTCCACACGATTAGCAGAAGCCCATCGGAGCCCACGGCGATCTGCGCGTTGTAGTTGAACTCGAATCCGCCGGCCGTCGCCCCCTGCGGGCCCCCCACCAGGAACCCGTCGCCCCGCTCGACGAACCGGACGTCCCCCCAGGTCCGCCCCCCGTCCGTCGAACGCATCGTGTAGATGTGGTCACCCCGCGTGACCGGGTCTGGGCCCGCGAAGAGGTGATCCTGCGAAGCTCCGGCGCTCATCACGAGCGTGCCATCAGGAAGAAAAACGGGCGCCGCGTGGAAACCTGCCGCGGGGTACGTCGCGAGAGGATGATCGGGCGCTTCGCCGGGACCGCTGGGAATCGTGCGGGTCTCCCACGACTCGCCTGCGTCCGTGCTCACCGAGACGCTCGTGCGAAGGCTTTGCGGCGGTCCCGCAGAAATGACCACTTGGGACGTGACGAGGTGGTCTGGATCCAAAGGATTGACCGCGATCGCGAGCCAATATGCGGGAACGGGAGACGCGTACACCATGCGTCCGCACGCGCCGACGCAGTGCGGCACGGCGCGGTCGAACCCGTCGACGACGGCCGTCGGCGCTGGCGCCGCGCACCCCGCGAGCGCCGGCACGAGCAGGACGAACACAAGGGCGGCGCGCACTCTCAAGAAAGCACCAACTCCAACGTGAAGTCCGTCGGCGCGTTCTCGCAGTTCTGGACGAGCCCGGTCCACGTTCCTTGGTCGCTTTCCGTGATTTCGAAGCTGAACTTTTCCGGAACTCCGTCGTCGCCGCGAAAGAGCTTCCTTTCCGAGTTGTACAGGTAGAGGTCAAGGTCTGCCACAGGTTGCTGCGTCTCCCAATCCAATGTTGCATTCACGAAGCGGGTGTTCGCTGGCACTTCGAACTCGAATTCCACTCGGTCGCGCACCGCCGCATCGAGGGCGGGGTCCGCTTCGGCGTAGCATCCCGGGAAATTGACGTGGCCCGGGAACGCGTACTCGATGGGATCGGCGAGCCCTGCCGGTGGAGCGGGGCGCGGATGGATTCCGACGAGGGAATCGGGCGTCGCCACCGGTGCATACTCCGCGCCAGCCGTGACGTGCGCCCACACGATGTCGAAACCGGTCTCGTGATTGTACGTGACCCACGCGGCGAGCGCATCTCCTGCCTGCGTCGAGGCAAGACCCATGGAGATCCCGAGGCCGTTCGCGGTCGCTCCCTCGATCTCGTCAAGGATGAGCGGCGTCCCCGCGATGCCATCGACCACCTTCAGGACGAGGTAGCGCAGGCGTCCCTGTGCATCGACGTCGAAGAACGTGACCCAGGCGTCGCCATCCTTTGCGCCTGCGACGTCAGGCGTCGGCGCCCCCTCGCCCTCTGGCGCGTCGACGATGAGCGGGGCGCTCCAATTGGAGCCGCCGTCGTCCGACCACATGAGTTCGGCCTGGTGCTCCACGTCGCCCATGGACTCGCGCGTCGTGTAGGCCACGAGGAGCCGCTCGGCGCCGGAGGCAAGGGTCTGGACGCGCATCATTGGATGCCACGACGTCGGTCCCAGCGTCCGCGCGTCCCACGTCTGTCCGCGGTCGTGGCTCTCGGCGAAGCGCAGGAGGTCGCCTGCGCGGTCGATGTAGGCGACGCGCAGCGAGCTATCCCTTCCCCACACGGGCGAGGCGCCGTAGGGCTGGCCTTCGTCGTCGATGATGCGCTTGGCTGACCACGTAAGTCCGCCGTCGGTCGAGGTGGAGGACACGAGCCGCCCGTCCAGGACCGGTTCGAAGCCGTTGTCCAGATGCCTACGGGTCAGCTGCGTCCAGACGAACAGCAGGGCCCCATCCGGTCCGACCGTGTGCGCCCCGCCGGCGTTCTCGCGGTACATGGCGGTCTCGTCGACGCCCACGTCGCCGTCGGCAAGTTTAGCCCCCTCGCCGGAATCGACGATGCGGTCATCGCCCCACGTATGTCCTCCGTCGGTCGAGCGCGACGTGTAGTACGCCCATCCCGGGGTGAAGCCAGGAACGAGGTGGTTGTTGTTCGCGGCCGCACTCATCACTAGGGTTCCGTCGGGCAGGAAAGCCAGGACGATGGCGTAGCCGGTGCTCGTGTAGGCCGACAATGGGGCTGTGGAGCCAGGGTCGGCACCACTAGGAATCGCGCGCATCGTCCAGGTCTCGCCCCCATCCACGCTCACCGAGACGCTGGCCCGGCTTAGGCTAAAGGGCTCATGGGACGGGTCGGTCGGATACGTCGTGTAGGCGATGACGATGTGGCGAGAATCATTTGGGTCCACGACGAGGAACGGCTCGCGCGCCCGGTCGGGCGAACCATCGACGACGCGCCCGCACTTGCCGACGCAATGCGGAACGGCGTCGTCCGCGGCTTCAGCAATTCCGTGGTCGGCTGGTGCCCCGCAGCCGGCCAGCAAGGCCATGGCCAGCACCGTTGCCGTGTGCCACCTTCCTCCGACCACCTTCGCCGCAAGGCCAAGCCTGGGTCTTGAGGGTTGCCGCCGCCCCGCGTGAGCAAGGCGACGCGTTCCTCCGCCTTGCTACGCGGTTTCCTTGCGGGGTTTCCTGGCTGCCTTTTCGTTCGGCTCGGCGGCATTTCCGCCGGCACCACGCGGCGTGCCCCACTGCGCGAAGATGGCTCGCTCGTCGAGACGGTACCACTTGCTCGTGCCGTCCTGGCGTTCAAACAGGATGAAGCCCTTCTCCTCCAGCTTGGTCATCCACAGGCTCACATTGGACTGCTCCGCCTTCAGGTGAGACGTCACGCCTTTCTGGCGGAATGGGTCCCCGAGACGCATCGCTGCATCCAAGGTGTCGCGCTCACGTTGCGGCAGTTTGGCCAGCTCGGCGAGGTAGTGGGGCTTCAGCACGCTGGCCAACTCATCCAGCGACTCGGCTGTCCTGGCCTTCACAGGGTCAAGGAGTTCAACCCACGAGTCAATCGTCTGGAACGTGGCGCGAAGGCTTCCACCCGTCATTTCGTAGATGCGTTGCGCGACGGGCGCAGTCACGGGCGGCACATAGTCCATGGCGTCTTTGGCGTGCTCATACCGGATGCGGACAGCGTTGGCGAACTGTTTGGCCGTGAACGGCTCCACGGCCACGGGCAAGTTGGGCACGATCGTGCGAACGGCTTCGATGCGGCCGACGACGTTTGTGGTGAACCCGGGTGGGGCAACGAAGACGAAGTGGCAGCCGGCGGTCTGGAAGAGATCTCGGGAGTCGTGCAGGACCGTTTCGAGGAGGTCGGCAGCCCGGTCGACCATGGTTTCCAGGTTGTTGACGTGGATGACGACGCCCTCGTAGCCGAGCGCTTGGATCTCAAGTGCCACCTCTTGCAGCAGCCGGAGCCAATCGATGCGTGGTTCGACGAAGGGTGCGACCGTGGTCTTGCCGCCCTGCGCGCCGATTGGCCCGAGATTGGCGCCGCCCTGGCGGTCCCGGCCGCCAGCGAGAAGCTGGATTGCCTGGGCGAGCGCCGAGCCGGCTGCGGGCTTGTGAGGGAATTGAGGGGCGCGGACGGTTGCTAGGATGTTGTCCATCACGCTGTACGCGAAGACCTCGAAACTGGTGTCGGTCCGGAACCGGACGTGGCTGATGGGGATGAAGAAAGGACCGCGCTCGTCCGTTTCTTGCCCAAGGCGGATCTTGGCGATGGTGAGGAGGCTGGTCTTACCTGCTCCCAGCGGTCCCTCGACGACCTGCCGCGAGCCGTCATGGTTGGATTCGATGCGTTCGGTCACGCGACGAAGCTGCTCTTCGCGGCCGACGAACAGCTTCATCGAGTTTGGGCCGTCCTGGGTGGCCTCGATGGTCTTGGTGCTGAAGGGGGTGAACGCGAAGCCGAAGTGCCGCCAGGTTGCCACGGGCAAGCATATGGCTCCGGTCATATATATTGGTGTTTGGCGTGGCGGCTGTATGCTTCGTCTAGCGGCCGTTCATGACAGCACCAAATCCAGGGTGAAGTCCGTCGGCGGGTTCTCGCAATTCTGGACGAGCGCTGTCCACGTTCCTTGGTCGCTTTCCGCGATTTCGAAGCTGAACCTTTCCGGAACTCCGTCGTCGCCGCGAAAGAGGTCCCCGTTCGAGTTGTACAGGTAGAGGTCGAGGTCCGCCACGGGTTGCTGCATCTCCCAATCCAATGTCGCATTCACGAAGCGGGTGTTCGCTGGCACTTCGAACTCGAATTCCACTCGGTCGCGCACCGCCGCATCGAGGGCGGGGTCCGCTTCGGCGTAGCATCCCGGGAAATTGACGTGGCCGGTGAACTCGTATTCGACGGGCTCATCGAGGCCGGGCGGCCGCGTGGGCGGGACGTATTCCGCGGCCATGGTCTCTGCGTCAAGGATACGAGCCTCGATGAGAATGCAATCCGCAGAACACTGCAAGGCACCCAACTCGACGGTGCCGCCGTGCGAGAAGGCGAACATCGCTTCATCCCCCACCCACGCCATGCTATAGGAGCACGAAGATCCGCCACAGCGCGGGTGGCGGTTATGGCCTTCACCCTCGACGCCCGCGGCGTTGCCGGGGACTTGGCCCGCGACGGTGTTCATAACGGTCCGCCAAGTCGCCAAGACCACGTTGTCGATGGCGCCGGATGCGTGAAGCACGACGTGGCGCAACTCGAAGGACTCCCACCCAAGCGGAGCCCCCAATGGGTCAGAAGGCAACGGCAAGTCGGAGTCGGCCCGGTTGAAGCGGACCAGAAGGTGTTGCCCACCCATGCGATCCGCTTCGCTTGCGAACACCCACCCGCGGTCCCACGCTTGATCGGCGAAGTCCATCGCCGCGCCAATGCCGTGCCACGTGATCCCGCCGTCTGGGCTGCGCAAGAGCGGAGTCGAGGTGTCGGTGTTGTAGTACATCGCCAGAGTTCCGTCGGCGAGCAGGGCCAGGGACGGAAACGGCTGGCCGCCCGAACCCTCGGCGTCCAATTCCGCGATTAGCACGGCCCTTGCTCTTTCTGCGTCGAACCGGTACACCTGGACCACGTCACTTCCGTTCGGTCCCAATCCCTTGCATGCGAACCGCAGAGTGCCCTGAAGCACTACAGGCATGCCCGCACGGTAGCAGGGCGCGCCTTGCTCGGGTTGCTGGTTGCGCCAGGTCACCCCCGCATCGAGGCTGGAAGCGACCTGCACGTGGCCCGTGTCGAGCCAGCCCACGGCAGGATAGTTCAGCCAAGTCACGAACAACGTGCCATCAACCGGGTCGCGAACGATCCAGTTGCGCTCCTGGTACAGGCCGTTGTCTTGGAGCAGCACGGAATCGCTCCAGGTGTTGCCGAGGTCATCGCTTTGCGCGTAGTAGACCCGCTGGCCGTTCTCTCGCGGATCCGTGTAGGCCTGCTGCGTCGGAGTGCCAGGAGTCGCGACCGCGGTGACGTGGAGCCGACCGTCGGGGTCGAAGAGCAGCGCAGCGTCGCCCTGTCCGCCGATGCGCAGCGGATCCGCGCTCATCGACGGTGGCGAGGCGAACGTCTCGCGCCAGGTCGCCCCGCCATCGTCCGTGATGTATACGGCGAGCCGGTTCGCAGACGCGTCGCCGGCCGCCACATCCAACGCGAGTTCTGCCGCCGGGGCGGCGTAGTGCACGCCCACGGCCATAATCTCCGGGTTCCCGGGATGGATGGCGATGTAGGGCTGCTGGAGTGCTGCTTCGCCTCGTGGGAGTTGCGTGAGGCATGGTTCGGCGGCGCCGTCGCCAGTCGCGCCGGGGCAAAGGTAGCGAAACGTTGCTTCGCCTCCGGCAACAAGGTTCCCCTCCCCGCCACCATCGTCGCGCCCAGCGCAACCGGCGAAGGCCGCAGCCAACAGCAGAAACGTGACGGCGACGCGCACCTCCCCGTGTCGCCAACCAGCCTTAAAGGGCTTACCGACGGGCGTGGCGCCCCAGTCCCTTAGACTCCGCAAGCTGCACGGTGCCCCGGCGGCAAGTTCCGCGTCGCCTCGCGCAAGGTCAGGCCAGCCATGCGCTTCATTCGTGGCTTCACGAATTTGACGACGTCCTCCGGCCGCTTCTTGCCGCGTTCCCGCAGCATCCAACCGACGGCCTTGCGGATGAAGAACTCCTTCTCCTCCAGCATAGAATCTGCCCGGCGGACGAATCCATTCCAGTCGCCGGTCCCCGTGCTGAAGTCGTTGCGTTGGCAGATGAGGGCCAGTCGCCGCACCCAGAAGTCCTTGTCCTTTGCCCAACAGTCGAGGCGACGAACCTCCTTGGGCGCTGCGCGCAGGATGGCACCCACGACGTGGATGGCAAGCCAATCGGAAAGCGCCCACGTCCGGGCTTCACGGACGAATCGTTCCAACAGCTCCAGGTCGGCGGCCCCCAGGAGTTTGACGCGGCGCTCCAGAATCGCGACCGCAAGTGCCCGCAACTCGAAGACGGGTTTCTTCCACAACGCGAGGGCGACTGCGACAACGCCATCGTGGTCCAAGTCCTTCTGCCCCGCCAGAAACTCCGCGCCGGTCTTCCGGATGGCGGGGACCTCGACGCCCAAGAATTCCAAGTCCGACTTGAGGTACGCCTTGGCGCCGGCGGCGCGCTGGGGGGTGCCGTGTTGCGCGAGTGCGTGCTCGAGACGTTGGGCAGTGAGTTTGGCTTCGGTGGGCGTCACGCGCAACTCATTCCCTGAGGCCCGTCACGAGCCGCCCAATAATCAGGCGCTGAATCTGGTTCGTGCCCTCGTAGATTCCCAGGATCTTGGCGTCGCGCCAGTAGCGTTCGACGGGGTAGGCGTCCGTGTAGCCGTTGGCGCCGTGGATTTGGATGGCGTCCTCGCATACTTTGAGCGCCATTTCTGCTGTGAACAATTTTGCCCGGCTCACTGCCAGCGTCCACTCATCACGCGTGGCCTCGCCCTTGTCGAACGCCTCTCGGACGCGAGCGGCTTTCCACACCAAGAGTCGCCCGGCTTCGATGTTCATGTCCATCTCGGCAAGCATGGCCTGCACGAGCTGGTAGCGTCCAATGGGTCGCCCGAAGGCTTCCCGTTCCGTGGCATACTTGAGGCTCGCTTCGTACGCGGCCTGGGCGATGCCGACGCCTCCGGCAGCTACGGAGAGGCGGCCGTGGTTGAGGACGTGCATGGCGTTCTTCCAGCCGTCGCCCTCATTGCCGATGAGATTTTCTTCTGGAATCTTGCAGTCCGTGAAGGCGAGCGTCGCGGTGGGGCTTGACCGCAGTCCAAGCTTCGTAGTGGTCTCGACGCCCACGCACTCGAACCCTTTCGTGCCTTTCTCGACGATGAAGCAGGAGATGCCGCGGTGCTTGAGGTCCTTGTTCGTCTTCGCATACACGATGACGTTGTCCGCGAGGCCACCATTGGAGATCCACGCCTTCGTGCCGTTGAGGACCCAAGTCTTACCTTGCTTGACCGCCGTCGTCTGCATCCCCGCTGCATCCGACCCCGAGTTTGGCTCAGTGAGCGCCCAGGCGCCCAGTTTCTTGCCGGTCGCCATATCGGGGAGCCAGCGCTTCTTCTGCGCGGGGTTGGCGAAGTACTTGATCGTGGAACCGCAAAGCGAACCGTGGACCGAGATGCTGGTGCGCAGACTGCTGCAACCCTTCGCGAGCTCCTCGGTTAGGATTGCGTAGGAGACCGCGTCGAGGCCGCCGCCGCCATACTCGGCCGGGAAGGGGGCGCCGAGAAGTCCTTGCTCGGCCATCTTGACGTAGATGTCATGCGGATGGTCGCCAGCGCGTTCCCAGGTTCGGACGATGTCGGGCGTGATGTAGCGCGAAACGAACTCCCGCGTCATGTCGCGAATCAAGCGCTGTTCGTCGGTGAGGGTGAATTCAACGGCCACGGCGACCGGGACGGCAACGCCTGTTGAAAGCCTCGCGTGGGGGGCCCCTCGGAAGGCGTCGGGCTTTCGTGTGTTGACGGTTGTCGTTCGGTGGGAACGGCGTCCGCGTAGGTTACGGGTTCGACCGCAAAACACCTCTATACCATTCCGAATGGGCTCCATCGGTGCCAGCCGGGTCATGGTGGGGTCACGTTCCGCTCGCCTCCATCTTGGCCGCGGTTTCGGCCGGCTGCATTGGGGTCGGACCGCAGCAACTTAGCGAGTCCGCGAACCCGAGTGATTGGAGTGCGCCTCGTTGGCATGCCGGCTACCATTGGGAGTACCGAAGCGACGAAGGGCGCTGGGAGAACTGGACGGTGGAAGCCGCGGACACTTACAATAATAGCGCCGCGTACCGCGTCAGGGTCCTACTGAGCCACCCCGACGATTGGGGCGAAACCAGTTCCCTGCAATGGGTAGAGCAGGCGAGTCTTGGATTGATGGCCATTATTCAGGGAAGCGTCAGGGGAAACGTCACCCCGCCCAGCTTCCAACTTTTCCCGATGTGGGAACGGCACTACAACTCGTCCGCCCATTTTCGAGCCGGCGGCTACCCTTTCGACGTGGACATCTGGAGCCACTACGTCGTGCATGGCTGGGAGGATTTCTCCACGCCGTCGGGCATCAATCGAGCCGTAAAACTCGAGGTAACCGACCCCCGGCTTGGGGGCACCACGGTGAAGTGGTACAGCCCGGAAGCCCGCAACGTCGTCGCTTGGGAGACCGATTCCAGCAGCGGCGAAGGCATGGACATGTACCGTCTAGCGAGTTGGGGAACGAAGCCAGCCAAGGCAGCTCCATGATCCCCTTCGAATCGTTCCGGACAGCCTGTCCGGTCCTCGTCTTGTGGCTGCTTGCCGGCTGCACAGAAATTAGCGAGCCCCACGAGGAGGAATTGCCCGATCCAGGCATGTTACGCGTGCCAAACTGGACAGAAGGCCAACATTGGGAGTACCGGACGGGCACAGGCAATTGGCAGAACTGGACCGTGGTCGGACGGGAAGTCGTCCACGGCCGGGATTCTTACAAGGTGCGCGTCGAATTCACGCCGTCACCCGGATACGAGCGGCTGACGGAATACAACGTCTGGCACGATGCCGAGACCCTTGGACAAATCGCGCTTGAGCTTGGGAGGGGCGAAACGACCTACGACGTCCCGCTCTACCAGATGTTTCCCATGACGAGCCGCGACTACGGGACGACGCAGCGCGGTCCCGGCAGCTCCAGCCAAGACGTCCGGGTGCACCTCGAAGTCCTCGGGTGGGAGGACATCTTGACCGCCACGGCCACCAGGTCGGCCGTCCGCCTGGAAACCCAATACGAGACCGGCGGCGCGCGCGTCATGTGGTACAACCCGGATGTCGCCGGCTTGCTTGCCTACGAACTTGACGAGTACTATGCGCTTGCGTCCTACGGATAGGCTTCAGAACATCATTGGGTGATCGGGAACTCACTGCTGTGAATGCACAGTTCTTGCGCACGCAGGCGTCGCCAACCCCTTCGTGTGGGTCGATACCGCACGTATTACCCAACCACCAAACTCGAGAAACTGAGGGCCAGCGGCCAAGTACCGACGTCGTCGTGAGCCACAGCTCGTGGAACCCGCTCCGCTGCAATCGCACCGGACATCACGTAGGCGCGCTCGAATCAGCGCTTGACCAGTTCCGCTGTGAGTCCGTTTGGCGCGGCTTCAGCGCGGTGCTCTTGGTACTTCTCGAGCATTGCCGCCCAGAAGGCAGTGATGGCGATGGGGACGACGACGTACTTGACGGTCATCTTAGTGCCAAACCAGAGGAGCTTACCGGCCACGCGAACGAGCATGCACCCCAGTTGGGTCTTGCCCCTATTTCACCGTGGCGCTGGAATCAACCATCCCTGCGAGCCATGTCGCGACGAAAACGCCTATCAACACCCCGCAACTCGTTCAATGTGCGGTTTTGTACAATGGTTGCCTTGTCATCAGATGGAAAGGGGCTACGCGACTTGGCTCGCCAAGCAGCATCCAAGGCGGGCGACATGGTCGCCGCCGCCGCGGCCGCCGTATCGGGCATCACGGCCATCGGCGACGGCAACCCCAAGCGCCTGGCCGCCGGGGCCGTCTCGGATTACGAGCACTACATGCGCGTCCCGGAACTGCTCACCCTGCAGAAGCCCGAGGGGCAGCGCGTCCACCACGACGAGTTGATGTTCCAGGTCGTGCACCAGTCCTTCGAATTGTGGTGCAAGCTCGTCCTGTTCGAGCTGGCCTCGGCGGCGAAGTTGATTGCCCAGGACCGGCTCATCGAGGCCTATCCTCTCATCGAGCGCTCGACGCACGCCATCAAGCTCAACTCGGAGGCGATGCACGCCCTCGAGACGATGACGCCGTGGGATTTCCACGTCATCCGCGCCGCCCTCGGTCAAGGCTCAGGTGCCGAGAGTCCCGGATTCCGCGCCATACAACTGGAGGCCCCGCGCCTGTGGCCCGACGTCGAAGCGTTGCTCGCGCGGCGCAAAACGGACCTCCTCAGCGTCTACACCACCCCCCGAGCACATCCCGACGTGCTGCGCCTCTTGGAGCACCTCACCGACTTTGACATGTTCTTCTCGATTTGGCGCCTCAACCACTTGCAAATGGTCAAGCGCGTCATCGGCCGCGACGTCAAGAGCCTCAAGGGCTACGCCGTGCACCAATTGGAGAGCGACGTGCAGGTCCAGTTGTGGCCGGCGTTGTGGAAGGTCCGCAACCTCGTCACAGACAAGGCGGGAACCTCGCCGAAATGAGCCACAGCCGACTCACGTTTCCGCAGATGCCGCAGATACAGTGTTCAGGCGACACGCGTTCTCGTTCGCGTGCAATCGCCCCAGGCAACGCCAGCAATGCGGCGTTTCGAAGCCTCCGTCACATGGCTTACCGCAGTCCGCCGACGGCGTGGGCGTCGTCGTCCGCGAGTTGAGGTTGATGCGTGGATTTCACTGCGGCGCGCGCCGCCGCCATCATCAAGTGTGAAGGAGTGCACGTCGCGGCCGCCGACGTCGCCGGCGGAAGTCGGGTCCCGTCGAAGACTGATTCGAACGGGGCGCGCCAGCGTCCCGTCCAACATCCAGGTCATGCCTCCGGGTGCCTCGTTCGATGGCGTCACGGGGGAGTTCGCTTGGACGCCGAGCCACCGCCAGGCGGCCGGCCCAGGCGACCGGGTGTACGACATCACGTTCGCGGCAAGCGACGGTGAGCTTTCGGCCCAGGTCGTCGCCCGCATCACCGTCACGAAGCACTGAGGCCCCGGGCGACGTGGGCTTCATGGGCCTGGATGGCGTCCGACTTATCGCCACGAAGGCACGCAAGAGCGCAGCCGCCCCGCGCCGAAACCCCTAGGACCCCGGCGCGGGTGGCCTGTCGATGCGTTCCCGCGCGACGCTGGCTACCCTGATCATCCTGCTGTCCATGCTCTCGGGTTGCATGGGCCTCTTCGGCCGCGACTTCGAGGACCACCTTGTCTTCGCCACGCGAATCGACACAACGGGCTGGAACACCGACGGCGTGTTCTCTGTCCATGTGCAGGAGCCTGAGATCGTCTTCGTCGAGATCACGGCCACCGCGGCGGACGGGCGCACGTTGCGCACCGAAGCGCCGTCGAACGAGACGTTGGCGCCCGTGGAGCTCGCCATCCCGGACGGGACCTGGACAATCCGCTACACGCTCGATGGGAAACGGTGGGAGACGTTCGAGGGCGCGCGCTTTGACAGCACGGCGCCAACGCTCACTGGGCTGCAAACGTTGGGCGACGCCGTCGCCGGGTCCTACAGGATTGGCGAAGGGGTCACCGTGGAGCCCGACGCGACCGTCCAGGTCATCGACCAGGACACGAACGTCACCATCGCGCGTTCGCTGCCGACACCCGTTAGTGGGCTGCAGGACGGCATCCATGCCTTCGACGTCATCGTCACCGACCCCGCGGGCAACTCGCTGGTGGAGCAGGTCATGGTGCGGGCGGGGTCCGTGACCTTCCTGCCGAAGGGCCAGGCGACACTTGGTGTCGTGGCGCGCTACACTTTGGGGGCGGAAGTGTGGGACATTTCCGATCTGGACTCCTGGATCCTGCCGGAGACGGCGCGCGTTTCCGTCGATGACGCCTGGCTCGGGTCGGGACGCGCCATCGCGCCGCTGGACGCCCGGGTGCAAGAGGTCGTGCAGGACGTCGTCGACCCGGGCATGAGCTCCGGCGAGATCGCTTTCGCGCTCTACCGCTGGATGGCCGACGAGCTCGACTACGACAAGACCATCCTCGACCGCAGCACGCTTCTGCAGCCGCACCAAACTATGCTCGACACGGAGGACGCCGGGGACCTCGATGCCGACGGCGACGGCTTCGTGCGCAACGGCTCTGGCAATGGCGTGCGTGGTGGCGTGTGCCGCGACTTGGCCGCGCTCTACGTCAGCCTGCTGCGCGGAGCCGGCGTCCCTTCGCGGCTCGTGACGGGCTACCTCGGCGGCGAGGTCAACGGTTTCCACGCCTGGGTCGAGTTCTACGGCGGCGACGGCCATGGGCCTGCGCCTTGGGTCCCGGTCGACGTGAGCGCCATCGGGTCCTCGTCAGACCCTGCCCCGTACACGCCGGAGGTGGCGCTGCAGGCGTTCGGCATGCGGCACACCGGCATGCTTCCCCTGCGCATCATCAGCGAGGCCCAGGAGGACGACGAGTGGAGCACCGCGGTCTCCATGCGCAAGAAGTGGTCCGGCGACGAGCCCCCCGTGAGCCTTGTCAAGGACTTCAGGCCCGAGACCAAGTTCCCCGGCGTCCTCTGCGTGAACATGGCGACCCTGCGGCGCGAGGCCATCGCGGGCGAGACCGCCGGAGACTGCGGCTCCGCGTACACGGCGGGCATCAAGGCGTTCGTCCTGAATGCGACGCACATCCTCGACTACGGCGCCGAGGTCGGCGCGAGCGATGCCACCTCGGTGACGGTCACGCTGACGCTCTCGATCCCCATCGATGCGGCCGTCGCACCGGGCCGCGTAGAATGGAACCGGTACGGCGACGCGAAGTTTACCGACAGCCGCAACGGCGTCTGGGTCGGGACCTGGAAGGCCTAAGCGGGACCGGCCTGTTAGGAGCACGGTTGGCAGGGCCGCCGCGGGGACGACCGTGACACTGACGCTGGGTTACCCGGAGACGTCCGTTTTGGCCCCCGGCACCGTGGAGCAGATCGCCTGCTGCTCGCCCGCCGCCAAGTGCGGCTCGTTCGCGAATGACGCGGACTGCGGGGTCAGGGTCGGCACTTTGGCGACTTGAGGCGAAGTCCGCAGCGGACCGGCACACGACGCCGCCGTCGGGCTTGACGCCATCAGCGCGGAAGCCAGCATCGCTCTCCTGAAGAACGCCTATGAGGACAACCGTTGGATCTCCCCCCTCACGGAGGTAATCACGGACCACGGAAGCGAGTTCTACGCCATGCGCCGCGACAAGGGCGGCCACTCCGCCCGCTCCTTCGAAGAATACTGCCGCGCCACTGGAATCCGCCACATCCTCTGCCGAGTCGAACATCCTCGAAACCCCCGACCAAGCCTTCTGGCGGCGCAACCAAGACATCCGCCTCGGCAACTTCCTCACCCAACTGGAGGCGACCACGTGACCCGGCGAAATGATTCCGGGATCCCACACGCTCCACGAATAACCCGCAATGGTTTTATATTGCCGAAGGGGGGTGGGTCGTGTGGTGTTGAGGTTCGCTGCATCCTTGTGCGTCCTGTCCCTGGTGGCCCTCTTGGTCTCTGCGGTACCGGTCCATGCTGTCTCCGGTGGGCCGGCGGATCCAAGCGCGTTGACCGATGGCCCGTCGTTGCAGGACCCCCTGCCCGTCCCGGACCCTCCGACGGCTGCGCTCCCCGCCAACGTCACCAGTGAGACGGATGGGGACCCGGTCCCCCTTGAACACAACCTCACCAACGATTCCCTCGATTCTGGGTCGTCGGGCCCATCGGTCGAGCATCCCCAAGGTGCTGCGCCCGAGCCGCCGTTGCTGCGGACGGTGACGCGCTCCATCGGCATCGTCGATGCGGGCGGCATCCTGGCCGGGCCGGAGGGCGATGAAGTGGAGGGCGTACGATTTGCTCCGGCTAATGCCACGGAAGGCATCTTCCCCCCCTCCGACTCCGTAGAGCAATCCCTGCCAGAAAAGGAGTCTGTCCCTGATGCCGCGCTACCGTCGCTGCAACCCGAGACGGACCCGGACCCTTCCGTCGCCGGCAAAAGAGAGCATGCAGATCAGCGTGCAGATCAGCATGTGAATCCCCTCCCACCCGACCAGACTTCCGTGGACCCCCCTAGTGCAGCCCAAGACATCGAGAGCATCGACGAGGCGGACGCTTCGTCGTTTCTCCCCGACGTCTCCACGGCCTTGTTCTTCGGACTGCTGGTGCTCGGGCCGTCCCTTGCGTGGCGCGCTTTCCACCGCCTCCCCGCTGGTACGCGGTTCTGGCACTTCCTGGGCGCATTCCTCGTACGCGTCAAGAGCCACAAGGTGTTCGACAAGTCGGAACGTCGGCAACTGTACCAGATTATCCAGGACAATCCAGGCATCAGCACCCACGAGCTCTGCAAGCTCTCGGGCATGACCCGCGACGCCATAGACCACCACATCCAGGTCATCAGCCGGGCCAACCTGCTGGAATCCGAGATGGTCGGCAAGGAGAAGTGCCATTTCGTCGCCTCGGCCCCCGCCGAACGCACCCAGCGCAGAGCATGCGTGTTCCTGCGCCACGATGCCTATCGGCGTGTCGTCCGATTCATCCGTGACCACCCAGGCGCCGTGCAGAAGCGCGTGGCCGATGTGGAGGGCCTCACTTCGAAGTACCAGACCTACCAAGTGTTGCGCAACCTTCGCTCTGTGGGCATCGTGTCGGCCGAGCGGAAGGGAAACATCACGCACTATTCCCTGGGCCCCTTGGGAGAACGGGTCGATTCCACTGCTTGGGTCTTGAGGGGACAGTAGGAGCCTTCGGAGTTGGCGGGCGTTCCGGAAGGGAAAAACGCGTACCGCTACCTGCCCGCCCACCCATTGACCCGGGAACTCCTGGGTGAGGCCGGGCCCACGGACGGTTGACCGCTAGGATTAGCATCTGCAATCTGACTACGGGAAACCAGGGGCTATATTCCCTGCCCCGGTGTGATGATTCAACCGTTTGCGATGGACGGAGCCCGGGCACGCCCCGGGATTCCGCGCCCGGCGGAAGGAAGAGATCACATGACACAAGACAACAAGCGAGGATTCCTGGCCGCGGCCATGCCGCTGCTACTGATTGTGAGCCTGATGGCCGTGGGGCCCGTTGAGGCAAGCCACGGGTCGGGCGTGACCGCCGTTGGCGTCGCTGCGGGAACATTCCACACGTGCGTCCTGACGAGTGGCGGCGACGTGGACTGCTATGGTGCAGGAGAATCCGGAATGTCCGGAGGACCCACCCACTACGGCCAGTCCGCGGACTGGTAGGGGACAGCGACGGAGACGGCGTCCACAAAGACTGCGGCGACGCCGTGGGCGGACCTGTGCACGGTGGCCATCGAGTACTGAGATTGTGCACCCTCCGCCCCCTTTCCCCATCGCAGACCCATTGACCGGGTTCCGGCACGCGGGCCGGCTGCAGTCGGCCCCCGGACCCACCGCGGGTCGCAGGGAGACCACGCGGCCACTCGGTGAATCCCTGATCCCTGGTGCCAGTTCCCAGCATGTGGCTGTTCGGGGTCCCCCACGGCCATACGAACGGAACTAAGGCGCCGGCACATGGGCCAGCACGTCGAGAGGTCGGGATATGGTTCGCGGAAGAAACCTGGTATTGGCATTGATTGCGCTCTTGCTACTTGCCTTGCTTGCGATGATGCTGGCTTTCGCAGCCAGCTTCGATCCATGGAATTAGATACTCGGGGCGTCCCCAGAACGCGGGTGAATGTGGGGCGAACGCGGTCGAGTTGCCTTTGCTCGACTTGACCACTGCTTCCAAAACCATCCGGGAGAAGTGACGCCAGAAGTGGACCTAACTCTCCGGGTCTGGCTCTATCCAGCAACACAGGTGCGTGCCCGCCTACCCGCTCTTCTTATTTTGGCGATGCCCGCCGGTGCTCACGGCGGGAGAGAACCACGTTGCATCCCGCCAAGGCTGCGCAGCCTTCGGAATCCGGCGTGATTGAGGTCTCGTTCCGGCACGGGGCCCGTCAGCCTTGCTGCCCTCGAGCTTGGCGGGCACTTCATCGCCGTCGAGAAGGACGCCCGGAATGTTGACCACGTTATCTGGCGAAGGAGAGGAAGAGATTGCTTGGCCTACAAAGTGTCCGCACGTCGTCGCCGTGGTCGGCGTACCACGTCGTCGAGGGGTCCTGATCGAGGACCAATTGATTCCCCCGAGATGGACAAAAAGCCGAGGGATGCTCTACGGGTTCGCGTGCAGGGCCCTGCGGACCGTCCGGGGGGTCCGCGGGGGCGTGGAATCTCGACTCATGCGGGTCATGGCTTTGAATACGACGCCGTAAGGAGAGGCTAGCATCAGCGCCTTCGAGTGCCGATGCATGAACGTGACCGCATGGTGGACTGGTCGAAGGTGCACAGATTCGCCTCACCTGTAGTCTGGGCCATCCTCGTCGTTCCGATGTTCCTTCCCGCCCTCGGTGAATCTGTGGTGGCCGCCGGTGCTGCAGGCGATGGGACCGATGCGGATTCCAAGGACTCGTCCCTCATTGACCTCGCCCTTCGCGTCACGGGCGTCAGGCCGCATTCTCCCCAGCACGCGGATCTGGTGCGCCAATTGGAGCCCCTGCGCCACCTGGAGCCCGAATACGAGGCGGTCGTCCGGTCTGCCCTGGAGGGCCTGGCAAAGGCGCAGAGCCACCAGGCGGAGGCGATGCGCCACCTCGACCCCGAGCAGCGTTCCTTGCTGCTCCATGCAGACCCACGGGCCCCCTCCCCCGCTGCAAGCCAGGCCGCGGCCGCCATCGACCGGCAGGAGTTGATCAAGGCGCTTGCGGCGCTGGAGACCGCCGGCGCGGACATCCTCTCAATCATTCAGTCGATGCCGGCTGCCGACGATGCCCGCGTGGCGCAGGCCCTCAGGTCGGCACTCGGTGCCAGCGTGACCGCATCGTCTTCCCCAATGCTCCCGTCCGGGACCCTTGTCGATCTCATCAGTCAAGCCACCGGCACGCCCCCGGGCGATCTGGCGTCCTCCATGGTTGCCCTCGACGGTGCGCCAGAAGAGATCCGTCTCCAGCTCGCGGTGCTCATGCAGGCTCTGCGACCGTTTGCCTCCGGAGCTCCCGAGGACCCGGAACGTGCCCTGGTGGACCTTGGATCGGCGATCGACGTGGCAGAAGTCCCCCTGCTGTTGTGGTCCACCCTCGCCATGGCGGCCGCCTGGGACCGTCTCCAACACTCCTCGCCTTCCATCCCTGACCCGGGCGCCGCGGCACCCCCGTTGCATTACGCAACGGTCCGCCTGCGCGACCCGAATGCCCCCCTACCCCCTGCCCCATCACTGGGCGACGCGTTGCGGCACCTTGCCTGGGCGCTCGGGGATTCGGCTCGGGCGCAGGAGGCTTCTGAGGCCGCTTCATCCATCCAAGAGACCCTCGGCCCCGATGGAAGCGACGCCGTTGCCCGCATCCTCGCCGCCGCTGGACGGGACATCACCGCCCACCGCATCGCGGCGCGGGTCCCGGTCCCCGCGGTGCTGGCCGCCGACCCGGGGCGCATCCAAGAGTGGGCCGGCATGCTGGATGGGGCGGACCTGCCTGCCGCCAGGTCCCCGGAGGCCCGCGAACTCCTTGCCGCGCGTCCGTTTCTGTCTGCCCGACTCGATGCGGCCCTGGCGCGGGAGGACCTGTTGACCGCCATCCAGCAGGCCGTCCCAGTCCTCGCGGCTCCCGCGGCGGCCCCCGCGCCAGAGGCGGCGTCGGGCGAAGATGACGACCAGGCGCCTGGCGTCCCCCTCGGCGGAGCCGCTCCGACGGCCCCCGCGCAGAGCCCGTTCCCGGGCCCCGTTCCATGCGACGAGGACAAGTTGGTCGTCCCCGGTCTCCTCGCCATCGATCCGTGCGGGAGCCACACCGTCTGGGACCACGCCACCGACCGGGCGCTTCTCGTCATCGACCTCGGGGGGAACGACACCTACCACGGACGCTTCGCGGGAGCGCCGTTCCAGGATCCAAACGGAGGTTCGGTACCCCATGCATTCCTCCTGGACTTGGGCGGCAACGACACGTACGATGCGGCGGGAGTGGATTGCGCATTGGGTGCGGCGTGTCCCCCCGCAGACCTGACGTCTCCCCTGGAAGACGATCCTTTCGACGGCGATGTACCGCCGCTTGCCGTCCTCGTGGACTGGGACGGCGATGGGGTCGTGGCCGAGAACCGTTTCCTCGCCGGCAACCGGTCCATGGGGTACGGGAGCACCCCGACCAACGTCGTCATCAACGACATCCTCGCCATCCTCGCCTTCGATGCCGACGCGGTGGCCCAGACCTGGGCGGTCCTGGGGACAGGTTTGTTCGTCGAGCGCATCGGGTCCGGATCCATGCTCGACTCCCACTATGGCGCAGGGAACTTCAGTCAAGGGTCCGGGGGCGACGTGGCCGTGGTTGGACAGGGCGGCGTCGGGGTGCTTCTCCGTTTGGTCGGAAAGGACACGGAGGCCAACGGAGCCTTCGAGGCGGGCACGTACTCCCAAGGGTCCAATTCAAGGAGCGGAGGACAAGGAATCTTCCTCAACATCGCAGACGCGGGCGCACGCAGCGACGACACCTACTTGGCGAGCGATCGTTCTCGTGGATACTTGCGCACCCAGGGGACCGCATTGTTCGTCGATGCGCTGCTCCCGGACCGCTTGGACACGGACCACGCGCTTGCCGCCCAGACCCAAGGCGGAGTCGCCGCAGCCGTCGAATTGGGGTCCACGGGGCCCACGGGCCGCAGCGACGACTCGTACTCCTGGGTTGAGTCGGGCAACGGGAACACAACCCGGATCCAGCAAGCGGGCGTGAGCACGACTGCGGCCGTCGCGTTCATCGACCTCGGAGGCGAGGATACATACCCGCCCGACGGGGAGGCCGGCAACGATACCTGGTGGCCCACCGGCGCCGCCATCCCGGCAGGCATCGACGACAGTTCCTTGCAGGACCACGACGGAGACCTGCTCTCCGGTCTGTTCGAGGATCTGTTCGAGGCCCGCTTGGGGACATCCGACGAAGACGGGGAGGACGTCCACCCCGTGGGTCGCCGCGCCCTCGTGAACCTCCGCGCCGAGCAAGCCGAGCAACTGTTCCTCAACCAGACGTATTCCATCGTGATCAACCTCTTCGGGAACACCGAATACGGGCCGGGCTTCTCCGCCGCGGTCCTGCTGGACCTGGGAGGCAACGACTGGCACCGCGGACGCAGCGCCGCAGCCGCCCACCACGTCGTCGGGGTCCCGGACAACCCGACGAGCACGGATCTGCCGGACCTCTCCAATTCCACGGAGCCCACGGGACAGCACGTCCTGTCCTTCCTGCTGGACCTCGATGGCAGCGACCGGTACGAATCTCCCCACAACGGTTCGCAGGGCTTCGGGGATCGCGGCGCGTCCGGCCTCCTCTTCGACCTGGGCGGCAGCGACGTGTACCGGGGCAGTCACTTCACCCAGGGCGTGGGCCTCGCGGGAGGCGTCGGTGTCCTGGCGGACATCAAGGCGCGCAAGGCCCCACTTCCGGACAGCGGCTTCGAGTCCAACCGTTTCCACGTCGACGGTTCCCCCTCGCAGGGCCACGGGGAGAGGGGAGGTCTCGGCCTGCTGATTGCCGATGGCGACCACAACACCTTCTCCGATGGCCAGCGCTCCCTTCCATCCCCCCTTCCCGGCCAGGTCCACGACGCCACGGGCTCGCCCGACACGCTCCCCCTTCCCCTGGGCTTCAGTGCCTCGGACTCGGGGGCGTCCGTCAACGCCGGCGACAACTCTGCCCCACGCATCCGCGACTGGAACCGGACCGGGTACGGTGCCCCCATCGTGGCCGGGCAGACGTACACCTTCAACGCGACAGCGGAGGACGACGACGGCGACCCCCTCCTGTTCTGCTGGACGTTCGGCCACGGCAGCCCCAGCCCCACCAGTCCCCTCGACCGCCGCTGCGCCCAGGCGGACGGCGACGGCACCGTCCGCAACGCAAGCGTCCAGTACACGTGGATCAATGTCCCCACGGACGCCCGCATCGACGGAATCGCGCAGGCAATCCAGTACCCCATCAACCTCACCGTCACCGACCCCGGGGGCAAGGGGGACTCCATTGCGGAGACCGCACCGGTGCAGAACCTGCCCCTCCGCGTCGCGGGAGATCTGCTCGGGCCGCAGACAATTATCCGCGCGGGGGATGACGATGTGGCGTTCCAGCTCCCCTTCGTCCCCGACGACCAGATTCCCGATGAGGCCTTCGCACGCGTGGACTGGGGCGACGGCAGCGTGGAGGAGTTCTCGACCAGGGCCATCAACTGGGCGCACCACGAATGGGGCGCGACCGTCCAGCTTCCCATTGGGTTCCCGGTTGGAAGCGGGCAGGTGGATGCAGCTGACCTAGATTGCCTGATTGGCGCCGACACCTGCCACACCACCCACACCACACTGCGTCACGACGAGAACTCGGCCCCGCCGACGGTGGCGGTCTGGTTCGACGGCCCTCGCCAGATCCGAAGTGTCTCCTTGGAGAGCGCCCGTTCCCTTGGGAGTTCCCAGGACGTCCGGCTGGCCGTGGAGGCGGTGCGGGAGGACGGCTCATCCCTGCCGCTGGGGATCATTGAGGTCACGGAAACCTCGTTCAACCAGACGACCTGGGACTTGGAGTACCCGGCACTCCAGGGCCTCGTGCTGCGCCAACTCGTGGACGCGCAGTCAGCTAATACCGATACTACCGGCTTCCTGCTGCGCAACCTGACCGCCCTCGGCCCGGGCGCCTTCCACTCCTGGGAAAGCGGGGGGAGCTACGCGGTCAACTACACCCTCCTGGACCGCTTCGGGGGCCAAAATGGCACCACGGCCGTCGTGGACGTGACGGCCGGGGCGGGAACGCCTCTGTCGCCGCAGAAGCTTGTCACCTTGGAGGACCTTGGGGGCCGCGGGCTGGCCCACAACGCGAGCCTCGCCTTCCGCCATGAGTACGAGCTGGCCCTGCACGTTGGTGCCAACGATGTCGATGACCAGCTCTGCGTAGACTGGGGTGACGGCAACGAGACCTGCGAGGGCGCCGCCAACGAGGCCAGCATGACCTTCCTCAAGCAGTGGAACGAGACCGGTGACTACCCCATCCTGGTCACGTACTACGCCGACCCGGAGGCCGAGGGCGTGACGTGGCAGATTACCACAGCCCACGTGGAGCGGGCCATCGACCTGGTTGTGGATGATCTTCCTCTGCATTTCCCTCTCCTGTTCGTCACCCTCGAGCCCGACCGCGACACCTGGCACGCGTGGGACAGCGGCCTGGACGCCTACCCGGTCATCGTCGACGCGGGCGGCGACGACCGCTACGTCGGCCCCGTCGCCCGCTCCCTTGGCGTGACATCCACCGACGTCTCGACGGACCACCCGAACCGCCACTTCCCGAGCCTCCTGGTGGACGGACAAGGTGACGACGATTACCTGCACGCGGGCGACATGGCCCAGGCCTTCGCCACCCGGGGAGGCGTCGCCCTCTTGCTCGACGCGGGCGGCGACGACCGGTACGTGGCCGGCAACATGGCCCAAGGGGCCGCCACGCTGGGTGGCATCGCCGCGCTCTTGGACCTCGGCGGCGACGACGCGTTCAACCCCGTGCCCTCCAGCCACCCCGTGGTGCGCGCTGGCTACGCGAGCGCGGCAGACGGACCGTGGCTGCAGCGACCGGACGTCCTGGAGGGGCGGCGGATCATCGAGACCGAAGACGACGAGGGGGTCGATCTTGCCCAGGGGGCCTCCAACGACGGCACCGCCGTGCTCCTGGCCGTGGGGGGATACGACGTCTTCCACGCTAGGACCCGTGCCCAGGGGTACGGCGCCCACGGCGCCGTTGCCCTCGACCACTACCTCATGCCGGGCCAGGGGGCTGGATTACAATGCCCTTCACTCTCGGAAAATTCCAACGGCGGCGAGATTCTTTGCCGCCTCGGCATCGCAGGATATCAAGATCCAGCCCAAAACACTCCATATTATACTATGATTGGCCCAGCTCCACAACCCACACTCTTGTGCCAAACCGTGATTGGAAACCCCCAGCTGATTCAGGTCCCGGCAATCATCCCTTGCGGGACGGAGGACACGACCGCCCTCACGGCCTTCCTGGCAAGCGGTCCCCGCTACGGCGCCGGCCTCGGTGCCCTCCTGCGCCTCGGCGGATCGTCCTCCTACCACGCGCTCTCCGACGCGCAGGGGTCGGCGCGCCCCGCCGGCCGCGGCATCCTCTTTGACAGCGACGGCGGGGCCACGCTGCTGGCCGGCGAACGCTCCCAGGCGTTCAGCCGCGACGGCCTGTCGGGCGTCGTCCTGGGTGGCAATTCGGTCCTCCGGCTCGACGACGAGGGACAAGCCACGTTCCGTCACTCCCTCGACCAGGAGGCCCCCGAGGGGGGCGCGACCAATCAGACGGACGCAGCCATCCTGGTGGGCACCCCCCTCAACATTCGCTGCAACTCGGGTTGCGGCGACTCCGACGAGGAGAACCGCAACATCCACCACGACATTGACCCCACGCCGGGACTCCCGGCACCGGATGTGACGGTCTCCATCCCCACCGACGAGCACTTCGCAGTCGATTCCATTGGTGTGGAAGTGGACATCGAGGGGGTTTCTGACCAGATGCTTTTCGAGAGGGTCGCGCTCGCCACCGCCTACGCGGGAGTCCAGGGCGACGCCTGCGTTGGAAAAGCGCTCGCTGCACCCGTGCGCCTCGCCCACGACGTCCGGGGTCCGGGAGTGTCCTCGGTCACCCTCGACCCGTCTGCCACGGTCGGTGGTGAGGTGCCCCTCCTGCCCGCCGGCTGCACGGAGGTGCACGTCTTCGCCCGCGCCGTCGCGGACGTGGGGGGCACCCTCGTCCCCGTCACGGAGTGGGGTCGCGGCGCCGACGCCATCCAACTGCTGCCCCCGCCCCGCGTCGCCACCGTGCCCGGGGGTCTTGTGACCACCAACGGCCTTGCCGCATCCCTGAACGTCATGCTGAACGAGCCCCTGGCCGCCGCCCGCAGCGACGAGATGGGCATCCGGTTCCGCGTCACCAACGAGGCCGGCACCGTGCAGACGTTCGACCTGTCCGACGCCAATTGGTCCGGCAGCGGCGTGACCACCAGCTGGCAGCCCGCGCCCTCGCTTTCCGAGGGACCGTACGGATTGGACGTCCGGGTCCAGTGGCCAGACACGGATTCAAGCGGCGCGCAGTGGACCTCCCTTGGGCAGGTGCTTCGCATCGACCGCAGCGGTCCGGAGGTCACGCTCCAGCAGTCCACCACCGAGACCACGCCAAGCGGGCCACTCTTCACCCTGGGCGGTGTGGCGACCGACGTATCGGGTGTCAGTGCGGTGCTGCTGCGCCTGAACAGCAGCGACGGCCCAATCGGTTCCGTCGTGGCCGCCCACCTGGACAACCCTGGGGCCGCCGACACAGGTTGGAGCGCGACCCTTGGTCTCCCCCCCACCTCCGTCGGCGGAGCCTTGACCCTTCAGATTAGCGCGGTGGACATCGCCGGAGCCACGACGGATTGGCAGGACGCGGCCGATCTCATCGCAGACACCGCCGCCCCCACCCTGCTCTCGGTGCGGACGTCCGATGGCCTCAACGCGACCAACGGCACCGGCAACGTCACGCTGCGCCTGACGTTCCGCGACGGCGGTGCGGCCTTCTGCCCCAGCGGCGAGTGCCCGGGGTCGGGCGTCGAGGCGGAGGGCGTCATGGCATCGGTGCTGCTGCGCGGCCCCGACCGCATCGTTCCCCTCGAGCGCCTGCCGGGGAGCGCCCCCGCGAACCCGGGGAATGAGGTCCACATCGACATGCGGTTGCAGGTGGACGCCACCCTGCCCGAGGGGGACTACGACCTGTTCATCCTGGCACGGGACGCGACCGGCAACCTGTTCGACCACAACCCCGACCACGATCCCGCTTTCCAGTTCATCGTCGACAGGACGCAGCCGTCCCTGTCCGACCTGGCCGTCACGCTGCCGGACATGACCCTGCCCGACGGGACCGTGGCCCCGCAGACCGCCGTGAAGCCCGGCGACCCGGTCCACATCTCCGTCACGGCCAGCGACGCGCACCTCGACGGGGTGCGTGGCCACATCGGCGCCAACGCAACGGACCTTGACCCCGCCAGCGAAGGGTCGGCGCGCCATGGGGCGGACCTCAACGTCTCCAGCGGCACCGACCCCCTGCCGGTCTGGGTCACGGCGACCGACGCGGCGGGCAACAGCCGAGTGTTGCAAACCCTCCCCAGCGGGAACCCGATCCTGGTGCCGTTCCACGACCAACCCCTGAATCTCCTGTCCTTGCAGTCCATCAACCGCTCCGAATCGGTCACCGTCGCCTGGCGACTCGACCGGCCCCTGGACCTCGACTCCATCCCGACCTCCACCGACGCCAGCGGCATGAACGCCACGCTCCTCGACCGCCACGGCAACGTCGTGCAGACCGGCCACATCACCGCCGGGCAGGGGCCCGGTTCCTACGAGGTCCTGCTGCGGAGCCTCCAACCCGAGACCGATTACCGGCTCCGCCTCGACCTGTGGGACGGCGCCAACCACACGCTGCAACAGGTGGTCCCCCTCCGCACGCTCCCAGCACCAGACGGAGTCAATGTCGCGTTCCGCACCGACCCGGGCCCAACACGGTCCGGGACGGTGCCGGTGCAGGTCATCGTCCGCGCGGGCATGGCTGTCAGTGCCACCCTGCGCCTCCACGCCGGCGACGCGGAGGCCCCCCCGGTCGCCGTCCTCCCGGACATCGCGTTGCTGGCCGGAGAGTCGGAGACCTTCGTCCTGGAGTGGGACACGGAGCAGACCGTGGGACCCCAGGACGCCGCCCGGGACGTGGAGCTGCACGTCGTCCTCGACGACCTGTCGCGCCAGTGGACGGACCGGCTGACGCTGCGCATCGACAACCGTGACCCCGTCCTCACGCACCGCGTCGTCGGTCCCGCGCCGAACAACGGTTGGTACAACGGAACCGTGGACCTGCGTTTCTCGGCCCTGGACGACACGCACCCGTTGCAGTCCTCGGTCGTCGTGGACGGTGTCGCGGGCGCGTCCGACGGGGCCGTCCTATCTACGGACGGGGACCACCGCGTCACGTTCTCGGTCCTCGACGGAGCCGTCCCCCCCAACCATGAATCCCTCTCCATCGACCTCTCCATCGACCGCACCCTGCCGACCCTGGACGCCCGCATCGACACTGCGACGCCGTGGACCCGCAACGAAAGCGTCCCCCTCGTCGTCTCCGCGTCGGACGCCACCTCTGGCTTGGACGGATTCCGGTGGCGCATCGAGGACGCCCCGTGGACCGCCTGGACCGACGCTGTCCCGGACCGCGTGTCCCTGGCGGGCCTCGGTGACGGCGAGCACTGGATCGAGGTGGAGGTCCGCGACCGCGCCCACAACACGCAACGCGTCACCACGAGCATCACCCTCGACCGGGCGGCTCCGGAACTGGTGAGCGCCCGATGGGTGGGCCGCACGGGAGGGACAGATGGAACCCCCGTCGTCCACGTCGTCGCCCGGGACCGGTTGGACGGCGAGGGGCTCCCCAGCGGCGTGGAGGGGGTCCGCTTCGCGGCCGAGTCCAACGGGACGTGGGGTCCCTGGACCGCAGCGGGGCCCAGCGGGACTTTCCCCGTCCCGCAGGCCGCCGACGGCCAAGCAGTCCGCCTCCAGTTGCGCGACCGGGTCGGGAACGTCGCCGCCAACGCCTCCATCCCCGGACCCGACCTGCCGGAAGCCCCACAAGCAGGATCCACGGCGGCGCCGGCTCCCGCATCCCTGCTCCGGGATCCCGCAGTGTCTCCCACCACGGGAGCGGTGGACACGAGGTTCACCTTCGCGGTCACGATCCACCCCCTCAACGGCTCCCTCCCGGACGAGGCATTCGTCCAGGTCGGGCAGGACCGGATTCCCCTCCACCCGGAGGGCCCCGTGCTGGACAACGACGCCCGCCTCCACACGGCCACGACGACCCTCCCAGCCACCCGTTTCGGGGAACCGCACGCCTTCACCATCACCGTCCGCTACGGCGAAACGCTCGTCACCAGCCCCAGCTTCCCGGGGCCCTCCGTCCAGTCGCTGCCAAGCCAATCTCTCGCCTCCCCTGACGAAGCGGGCGGAGATGGGGCCGGTTTCCTGGGCATCCCGACGATTCCCCTCCCCCTCCTCGTCCTGCTGCTTGCAGCGACCGCCATCCTAATCCGCAACCGGAGACACCGCTCATGAAACCGTGGAACCACCGCTTTCTCGCCATCGTCCTCGTGGCCATCATGTTGTGGTCCGGCGTGGGCGCCAACCTCCAGCCCGACGCCACCACCGATTCGCGCGGAGCGCCCCCCGGGGCGGGGACCCTGGTGGATGCTGCCGCGCGGACCTGGGAGGGCGGCGGGTCGCGGCTGCAGTTCGTGGACACCATGGATGCGGAGGTCGCCCGCTACTACGAGAGCATGGACCCCCTTGATGACGGCCAGCCGTTCGACTACTACGGCGGAGGCATCAGCCAGGTCGATTCCGGCGAGGTCTTCGGGTTGTGGCAGGCCGAGCGTTGGCGCCACGAGTGGTGGCGCTGGGGCGAGGAGTCCCTGCAGGCCGGGGATGCGTCCGGGGCGGGTGAGCCGGTCGAGGTGTGGCACCTGAGGGGGAACGTCACGGACGGCGCCCTCCACTTCGGCGAGCCGTCCCGCCTCGTCTACCCGGGCAACGTGTTCTCCGGCATGGTCTCCCCCGTGGTCGATTTGCGCTCCGTCGAGCCGCTGCGGGAGCGGTCCGAGGGCGCCCGGCAGGAGTCGCTCCAACAGCCCTCCACCGGCGACCTGCTGGGAGCGGACTCCACAATCATCGCCACTCGCCAGCAAGGGGAAAACACCGCCAGCGGGACCGGTGTCGTCCAAGTCTCGGACGGCAAACACATCCAAGTGGAGACCCCCCGTGTCACCAATGCCTCCGCCGCTCTGCGCCTGCGCCACGAATACGGTTTCGTCGCGGTGGGGAACCTCCAAGACGGCGGCCGGGTCGAAGTGTCGCGCCTTGACCCGGTGCGGGGGTGGACCGACTGGCAACCGCTCGCGCCCAGTCCCTCGTCGCTGCGTGTCGGAGACGACGAGTTGGAGGGACGGTACTCCGGTGCTCTGCCCGGCTTCGGCGCCCGCGTCGAATCCACGACCCCAAATCCCGAGGGAGAGGGCAACCTGTCCGTCGAACCCTCGGCCTACGCGGACGGCGCCAACCTGCCGGACGGCACCACGGTTCCACCGGTCTCCACCGGTGCCTACCTGGCGGGGCGTCCGTGGCTGTACCAGGGACGCATCAGCGCATCCGGCAAGCAAGACCTGCGTGGCGAGGCTTGGAACGGCTTCGGCGGCCAGAGCGATGGCCGCGTGGACTCGGTCTTCGACCTCACCGACCACGCGGGCCACCTCGTCCGGTTCCGGTTCCTGGTCGCCACCGAGGCAAAGTCCGACAACCCCAACTTGGGCCTGGGTTGGATGCTGGACCAGATGGAGGTCCACGCGGCGGGGGACTCCGGCATCGAACTCGTCTCCTCCGCGGTGCCCACGGATGGCGCCCTCCTGGACGAGTCCATGGAGTTCCACCCCGTGATCGCCGTCCAGAACACGGACCCCGACGGGACCGAGGCGCGGTTGCGCTTCGCGCTGGAGGGGCACGGCAGCAGCGTGGACACAGTCCGTCTTGGCGGTGGGCCCTGGGGCCGGGCCCTGCACCGGATGCCCGACTCCTTCGACGATTTGCTGGGAGGCACCGATCGCGGGGGACTCCACCAGGCCCTCATCACCGTCGCATCGGTGATGGACCTCCCGGGCGATGCCGCAGCCGTCGGCCCCACCGAGGCAGCGGGCCGCATCCACTTCCAGGTGGGGGGTCCGCGGGGCGAGGACGCGTGGCGCGCCGTGCGCGTCGAGACGGAGGCCCTCCCGACGGGGCCGGAGGACGACTCGACCCTGCCCACGCATCGTCTCATCCTCCGCGGACAGCGCATGCTGGTCCACGTGGACGTGGAGAACGTGGGGCCGCACCCGCTTCCCTTGGAATTGGTTCAGGGTGATTCCGATGCCCCGCTCTGGCCCGTCTTCAAGAACACGTTCGGGTCAACCTCCGGTACAATGCGGATCACCGCGGGCGGCGAGACGGTGACGGAGACCACTGTGATGCTCCCCCCGTCGCGGGATGCGTCGGGTTCCCTCGGCCAGGCCGATGCCCTCCGGCGAATCACGTGGGAGTGGAGCGGTGAAGGAGTGGCCACGATTCTCGACCTGACCGTCGATGACCCCGAGGGCAACCGCCTCCTCGACGGCGGGTCGGTGCGCGTCGAGACCATGGAACCCAAGGCGCTCTCCGTCGACATCAGCAACCGGTGGATGTACGAGGATTCTCCTGGCTGCAAGCGGCACCTGGAAACCCAGGGACGCACGGGCGTCCTGGCCTGCAGCAAGAACGGGGCCATCCTCTCCCCCATGGAGCCGTTCGAGGCGCTCGACCTGCGCCGCGGGACCCAGGCCCACGTCGTCCTCGTCCATCGCGGCGGGGCCGGCAACATCACCCTGGAGACCCGGCTCGAGAACGACTGGCTAGAGAGTGCCACGGTCTCGGTCCCTGCCTCCCCCGGAGCATGGAACCGCACCGAAAAGATGCTGCACACCTTCCTCCCCGCCAGCAACGGGTGGATTCGCGTGCGCGTGGACGGCACCGAGGAGACCCCTCTGCTGGTCGATGACCTTCGCGTCGAGGTGGGGCCGGTCGAGGTGGGGCCGGAAGGCAAGCGCTTCCCGTTGCTCTGGCACAACTTCGACGTCGATCTCTACCCCGAGACCACGGGGACCCTCACGTCGCCGTCGGGCGACGCGCTCGCGGTCCTCGACGGTGCTGCACTCCGTCCCGGCCGCGACGAGGGGGGCGCCGAACTCGTCGAGTCCCTCGACGACGAAATCGATGGAGGCTCTGGACTTGTCGATGATCCAGTCGTGTACGAGGAGGACGCTCTTTCCCTTGAAGTGGACTCCGTTGTCGCATTTACCTCAGTGGAGACCCAGGTCGACACCATGGTCCCCGGCGAATCCGTGCTGCAAGTGAACCGTTCCTTCGTCTTCGACGGCGCCCGCCCTACCCTCCGGTTCAGCCACTGGATGGGGCCGAGCGTGGATGCGACGGGGTGGGTGGAGGTGGCGCGCCTGGATTCCACCGTCCCCCCCGAGGCCCGCAACCAGACCGTGGTGTGGCAGAGCGTCGCCTCCTTCGAGGCGACCCCAACTGAGGAGTCCCCCGCACTGCGGGAGGAGTCGATTCCCCTTTGGGAGTTCCTGGGCAGCGAGGTCCTGGTCCGGTTCCACTACCGATTCGACCCCGCCAAGCAACCCGGCATCAACCCCGTGGGGTGGGTCATCGACGACGTGCGGCTGGAGCAGACCCTCCCATCGCCCACCGGCGTGCAGACCCTCCACGGGTCCCGGGACACCGGATTCTCCGACTACACCCGGACGGGGGTCCGCCTGGACGATGCGGTCCAGGGACGGCAGCGCTTCGTCCCGGAGATCAACACCACCCGGGAGCGGAGTAGCATCCTCTTCCGCGAAAACGTGGCCTGCGCGTCCCCCTTCGAGACCAACACCTACGGGTACAGTGAGAGCGCAATCACCGACCCCCTCGACCTCCGAACCTTGACGAAGCCGGTTCTTGTGCTTGAGCACGGCGGCAGAATCTTCCACGGCGAGTTTGGTACTGGGTGGGCGTCCACGCGCATCATCGACCTCGAGTACCAGATCCTCCGACCCGACGGCGCGTGGGGGCCCTGGCATCGCGCAACCCCTCACGACACGTGGGAAACATTCCCGGTCACATCGGGCACGCCCTGGAGCGGACGGGCGCACGAAGAGAATCCGTTCTGGCTGCCCAACCCCACCGATGGGAGTTTTGTGAAGGTCCCGTTCACGCAGGCGAACTGGGGCACGGTTGGACCGATTTCCGACCACCCGGACGAGACGCATTATCCTCATGAAAAGTATGGCCCTCTGTTCGTAGGGGACCAGGCGACGGACTTCGCCCTCGAGCATGGCCCTGCCGGGGAGATCGCTCGCTTCCGCTTCCACGCCTGGGCTGAATACAACGGATCGATGAGTGTCCGCACCTGCAATCCGTTCCAGTGGAACCTCTACTCCATGGAGGTCTTCGAGGACACCCACGTCTTCGACGCCGCCGCCGTGTCCATCGACGTCACCCCCGACGACCGGGACCGCCTCGACCTCCTGAGCGCTGGAATGGAAGACAGGGATCTTGGCGAGGAGACTGCCGTGGTCTCCAATGACCGTGTCTTCGTGGACGTGCGCGTGCGCAACGAGGGGCAGTTCTCCCACACCGCAAACGTCACCCTCCTGCTGGAGGGCGACGACGCGTACGGCCTCGGCGACGTGGTGTACTGGACCCCCCCCGGATCGCTGGGGACGTTGTCCGCGGTGCGCATGATGCCGTTCAACGACCGACCGTTCGGCAGCCGCGTGGCGTCGTCTTCACCCGACGGCTCCTTCCCGGTCCGGTCGCTGCCGGCCGCCGTGTCGTTCTACGACGTGGACGGCGACGGTGTGGTGGACGCCGACGAACCGGTCTATCTCGACGTGAGCGGGTCGGACCAAGTGGACGCGCTGGATGTCCGCATCAGCGTCCCAGGATATCCCAGCGGGTCGCAGGTCCACGCCACGGACGACGACTACGGTCTTTCCCCCCTCGAGCCCCTGGGCGAGAGGGGTAACGTCACCTTCCAGGATTCGGACGAGTCGTCCGACCTCTCCGCCAGCGATGCCCTGTACCTCGACCTTGATGGCGACCAGACCGTCTCGACCGGAGACGTGCGGTTGACGCAAGCGGACGGCCACTTGGCGGGCAGCCGCGTGGCCGCCGCCGACGCGGACGCCGGCGAGAACCTCCTCGGCGATGGCCTCGACGCCGGGCGGTTCGCCTTCTATGACTTGGACGGACGCGCCACGTCCATCAGCTTCATCGACCGATCGGGCGGCGGCCTGGGCATTCCGCGCCTCGGCATCTCCCACGGCCCCATCGACCTGGAGCCCAGTGAGGAGGGCGTCGCCACGTTCCGCGTGGAGTTCAACCGGATGCCCCCTGGCGACTACACGCTGCGCGCCGTCGTGGACCTCGAGGACGCCCTCGACACGAACCCGCGCAACGACGTGGCCAGCCGCCCCGTGCAGCTCCTCCCGTTCCGTGCCCTCTCCTTTGACCGCTCCACGACGCAGGTCTCCCCCTTCGCCGACACGCCGGAGGCAGGGCGCGTCCTGCGTTTGGACCTGCGCAACCAGGGCAACATCGACGAGACGGCCGTCGAGGTGCACGCCAAGGTCGTGGAACTCGTCGGAGTCACCCTCGAGAAACCACTGGAGGGTCCAGGCCTCGGGTCCGAGGGCTACGTCCTCACCTCCAAGACCCTGCCCGCCAGCGGTCTCCCCCGCCGCGGCGGCACGGCCCCCCTGACGTGGGACCTCCAGGCGGATGGCCCTGGCGCGGACCTGCGCCAGATTCTCCGCCCCGGAGTCCGCTACGCCGTCAACATCACCCTCCACCCCGCCACCGACTCCGTGACGTCGTGGTGGGACCACAGCGACCGACCACTGGCAGCGGGCCCCGATGGCCTCCTGCGGAACCTGGCCGAGCCGACGTCGCGGTGCGGATGCTACCAGATTCCGTTCCTGGTCGAGGGACTGGTCGCCGAATCCGACCTGACCGCTGGGGGGACCTCATCGGTCCTGGACGGGTACCTCCCCGATGGAGGCCTCGGGGGCTGGAACGTTTCCATTCGCACCCAGGTGGACGGAGCGTGGGTGGACGCGTCCAACCGCACCGACCTCGAGGGGTGGCGGGTCATTGACGAGGCGAAGGCCACCTTGTTGGCCGGTGGCGCCAAGGCGGACGGGCCGGCGTGGCATCTCCCCGCCTTCCAGGGATTCGAGCGCGTCGAGCATCAACTCGTCTCGCCTCCGCTTCCTGCCCACGTCATCAACTCCACGTCGCGTCCAATCCTCGACCTCCACTACGCAAGCGGGTTGGAGGAGGACCAAGGCATCCTGGAGGTCCGCACCCTCGAGCCAGGCGGACGGTGGGGCGAGTGGGAACCAATTGACGGTCTGCGCTCCAAGCGGGTGGCCGTGGTCCTCTCCCCGGACTACCCCCGCGTCTTCTCGGACAAGTTCGGCGACGGTGGGTTCCACATGGGAGCACGCGTCCCGGACAAGCAATTTGGCCACCCGGTGCCACCGGTCTACAAAAATGATGAATTCGGCTCCCCGCAGATGATTCCGTGCCAGAATTGCATGTGGTCGCCGTTCCCGAATTTCCGGGAACCGGACAACCCCGGAAACGATGCATCCCTGGAGGCCTTGGGAGATGTCCTGCAGGCGCTGGCAGGGGATCCCCGCGTCGGACCAGGTAACGTTGGCGTCTTCACCACGCTCAGCGACGAATTCGACGTACGCGCGGGGCCCTGGGCCCGCCACCATCTGGGTGTGGAGTACGTCCCGGGTGACGTGCCTGCCCTGCACGTCAAGAACGCCGAGACTCCAGGCGCACCCCACGTGTTGCCCATCCAGGACCTAGACGCGCTCGGTCTCCGGCTGGACAGCTACAACACCATCCTGCTCATGGGCGACGGCCTCACTCGCTACGCCTCCGACCAGTCCGCATCCCTGGCTGCGCTGTCCAATCCATCCCCCGATGCGGACCTGACCGTCTCCAACACCACCATCTTCCCAGAGGACGCTGACTGGGACTGGCCCCCAGCGCTAGACCAGCACTTCCCCGACCTGTTCGAGATCCTGCGCACCGCCCCCGCCGCCGGCGTGCAGGTTATCGGCGCCATCGGTCCAGCCCCCGCCACTGTCGCCATGAGCGGCATCGCCGAGGGGGTGCCCATGTCCTTGTGGATCCCCCCCAATTCCCCGGTATCCGGTGGACAGATTCTGCCCAACCCCTGGTCCCTCCGGTGCCAAGTGGAGCATCCCGGACACGGTGGGAACCCCGGTGCCGCGTCGGTAGACGCGGTCGTGAACATCTCCTACCAGCCCAAGGGTGCCTGCTTCACCCAAAGCAGCTTCGGAACCAACATCGGTCAACGGAACTACAGATATGTCTCCGGTCCCGACGCCCAGGCGTCGGCGCTGCGGGATTTCATGGCGCAAGGACAGGCCCCTGTCCGCTCCAGGCAGGTGCAAGCAGGCGCTTCCGACTGCGCGATCCAACAAGCGCCTGGAGTGGTCCAGTTCAGCTCCTTTTACGGCGAATGCGCGGTCCCCATCCCCCACACGACCCACCTCGACGCGGACTCCGGCGTCACCTTCGTCACCGCCGCCGCCAACGCCACCCAATGGATTGGCAATGTCCTGGCCGCGGTGCACGCCGACGGCACCCTGCCCGCCGGGACCGGCACGTGGGATGACTTGCCCCACGGCCTCTCCACCCCTCTGGGCGGCCGCTTCGTGCGCGACGCCCAGGGCGGGGAGCGGTTCGAGGGGGAGACGCTGCAGTTCCGTCTTACGGTCCGTTCGGATCCCGATGTGGAGGGCCACGGCCTGTTCCTGCTGGACCGCTTCACGCTGCTGGGGACTCCCCGCGACGTGCCGGACCTGCACGTCCGCGTCGCGGACCCGAGGCACCTGTCGCTGCGCGACCCCGGCGAGCCCGGCTTCTTCGTCACCGTGGAGGCCCTCAACCGCGGCACCGTCCCCGTGGACCCTACGACCCTGCAAGTGTGGATGAACCAGACCGAGGACGGCCACTGCGACGGAGACTGCGTCGTCCATGCGCTCTATCCCCCTGCCAACACTGTCGACTCGTCCCGTCGGCGGGTCCTGGAAGCGCGCCTACTCGGTCCCGGGGAGCGCCACATCATCACCATCGGCGGACCCGCGATGCCCCTTCCGCCAGACGCCCCGCCGGGCATCCAGGCCGACAGACAGTCCGGGCCGTTCCTCAACGGGCGGTTCCCCGACTTCCCCAACGGCGTCGATCGTGCCGAACATGAGAGCCGTTTCCAGGTGTCCGTGCTCGCCGCCTCCGGTCACCCATCGACGACGGTGGATTCGTTCCTGGCCGAGAACGACCGCCACAGCGTCATCGTGCGGGGCCACCGGAGCATCGAGCCGCTGGTCAAGCACGCGCGCGACGTGCGACTGGTCCCGGACCAGGCGCCGCGCGCCGAGACGGACACCGTGCAGATCCGCCTCCACCTCGTCAACGACGGCTCGACGAAGAACCTGGTCGGTCGCGCCACGGCCCGGGTGGAGTTCGCCGCGCCCCACGATTGTCCCATCAAGAACGTGGCCAATCCGTTCACGACCTGCGACGCGGACGGCGACCAAACGAGGGTTCTGTGGACGGGGGCGACGGACCCGTTCCAGGTCCCGCGCGGCGGCCACCTGGACACCAGCCTCCCGATTCCGTTGGCTGAGGCGGGGATTTCCGCTGGCGTGTACCGCGTCTCCGTGGAGATCATGACGGACCCCGACGGGGAACCCCTCGTCCAGTCCTTCGAGCGGTTCCTCTACCTCGGCGAGGGGGATGAGCACTGGGCGTTCTACCGCGAGGACTTAGAAGATGTCACGACCAATGCGGATGTGTGGGACAGGGCGTTCCCGCCCGACAGCAACGCCACCTCGGACGAGGACGAGGACATCCACGGCGATGACACGACGCCCTGCCGGGCGGACCTCACCACGCGCGAGGGGACGCAGCCCAACCAGGGCAAGCCCCTCCTGCACGGCTGGCGCGCCAGCGGCGCAGTGGATAGTATGGACCCCTGCGTGGAGTTCCGCGACGACTCCGACAATTCCTTGCATTGGTTGCGCAGCGCCGCCAAAACCACGGAGGCCGGGGCGACGTGGACGACCCGGGACTCCTCCCAGGCGATGCCAGAGCAGGTTGGTTTCGGGGACTTTGGTCCCGACGCCGTCGTCTGGTACCCCGGCCAGCAGGAGGACGCCGTGCTGGAGGCCCCCGGCGCCGTCAACGGCGTCGCCGAGACCCTGGCGAGATTCCAGGAGGGCGACGCCGCACTGGTGCTGAGCACCCGCTTCGAAGCCACGCCGAACACCGCGTACGTGGTGGAGATGCAGGTCCCGGTCCGGGCTTGCATGCCGAGCATCACCGGAGGCCTGAACTGCGCGTGGCAGTGGAACTGGGGCGCCAAGGACGGCAACCACTGGTTCCCCCTGCAATCCTCCACGCCCGGCGTGACCGACGCTGAGGCACCAGTCATCTCCATGAACCGCACCGCGCAGGATGGTACATGCGAGGCCCCCGACAGCGGCAGTCCAATCCCCCCGCCCTCCACTTGCCGCCGCAAACCCGGTCCCACCAACCCCCTGGGTGGCCTCCCGGGCATCTGGGGCGGCAGCAGCGTAGAACTCCCCGGGGCCGACGAGGGTGGCTGGGTCTCCATCCGGTACCCCATCGACCCCGGCATGCAGGACCACATTGTGTACGGAGACCCCGTCCCAACCGAATCCCCATTTGATGACCCAAGTACGATGCGGGAGGATCCCTTGTACACTGGCCTCGAAGCGTACTGCGAGCAATTGGCGGTGCTGGGCGGGGACTTTTTCCCGTCCAGCCCGGAGACGCCCCTGCGGAAATGCATGTACACCCTCGGGCACGAAGGGCGAGAAATCCCGCGCCCCGTGGCGTTCCGTCTGCGCGCCGCGTCCTTCGGCGGCGACGAGGGTGCCAACCGGTGGCAGGTGCGCGAATTCCTCCTGACGTCCCACGACTTGGCCGTCGAGGGGCCCACCCGTTTCCCCATCCATCTGGTGGACGGGGAGACCAAGCGGGTCCCTGTGCTGTTTCGCAACGCGGGGACCGTGGACGACCCCGTGCGGGTGGCGGCCACCATCGACGAGAAGCGCAAGGTTGACGGGACCAGCGTGCAGGTCTCCCGCCACGCCACGTCCGAACCGAAGGACCACCTGGACCTCACGGTCGCCGCCGGGACGACGCTCACGGTCTGGGCCCACGTCCAAGTGGGTCTTGGTGCAGGCAACCTCGATCCGGGCACCGACTTCGACCTGCCTGTCCAGGTCACGGCGCGGTCCACCGTCGCGACGGGCGTGGCGGCCACAGCGTTCATTGATGCCAAGTTCCGCAACCTGGAACGCGCCGACATCGTGATTGACACGGTGGACTTGGACGGATCCACGCAAGGGATGCACGGCGCGTCGCAGGGGGTCCCGGTCCACGCCACCCTGCTGGTCCGCAACGAGGGCTTGCGCCCAGTCAGCGGTGAACCCGTGCTGGTCCGGTTGGTCGCGGAGCGCCTCGACCCCTCCAACACGACCCAGGTCCTGTGGCGGGAGGTCGTGGACACGTCCGCGTCCGCCCTCACCCTGGAACGAGGGTGTTTCTTCGACCGCTGCGCGGTCCCCGTGACGCTGACGTGGACGCCCGAGGAGCAGGGCCTGTACTTCCTGCGCGCCGAGGTCAACCTCCCGAGGGCGGGGGACAGTGTCGCCCAGATCCCCGAGCGGGACAGCACCAACAACGTCCACGTGAGAAGCGTCAAGGTGGGCGCGGTCCCGCTGGCGGACCTGCAGGTGCTGGACGTCCGCCTCGTCCCCTTCGAAGAGGGGTGCGCCGATGTCTCCCGCGCCGTGGACCGCCTCATCGATGGCCGCAGCTACTGCGTGGCCGCCACCGTGGCCAACCACGGAAGCCTCGGCGCGGTCCATCCATCCATCGAGTTCAGCGTCGGCGCCGCCGACGCCTTCAGCCGCGGCGCCCCCACGCTGGACCAGCTGTTCGACGACGCCAACGGTGTCTTCCCATCCGGGGAGACCGTGTTGTCCGTCAGCACGCCCCGGCGTGCGTTCCTCCCCCTTGACGGCTCGGGGGAACTGGAGTTCCGCGTGCAGGTCGAGACGGCATCCGCCTCGGCATCCGTCGAGGGCAAGGAACGGATCGTCGCGCTCCCTGTCGAGGACTACGCTCTGGAACTGGTCTCCGGCGACTCCCAGCACGTGGAATTGCTGCCCGGGGAGACGACCCGGTTGCGCTTGACGGTGCGCAACACCGGCACCGCCGTGGCGACCCCCACCGCATCGACTGCGGGGGGAGAGGGTCTGCGCGTCCACATGGTGCAGCCGCCTCCCCTCCAACCCGGAGAGCAGACCGACGTGACGATTGCCGTCACCGCCGCGCACGCGCTGCCGCAGCAGGAGACCGAGTTGGCCGTCGTCCTCTCGACCGTCGAGGACCCCAACGCCCCGACTCCCTCGGACGGCGTGGCCGTGCCGCTGTCCGTCCACGTGGCGGTCCTCGACCGGCCCGCATCCGGCGTCGCGCTGATGCCCCTCCACGCCGCCCCCGGGAACGCGTCCCTGGAGGTCGCCTTGGACAACAGTGGTTGGAACATGCCGGGGACGTGGACTCCCTTGTGGGTTTCGGGCCCCCTCGCCCTGGACGCGGGCGCCTTCCAGACGGATGCGCACGACGTGGGCGTCCACGCCCTACCTGTCACGATTCCCGGCCACACGCCCCCCGGGGTCCACGAAGGGGCCATCGCATTCCAGGTCGGACACGGCACGTTCCAGGAGACGGTCCACGCCCCCTACACGCTGCGCGTCACCGCAGCCCCGCTGTTCGGCGCCGGACTGGAGGCATCCACGGTGAACGTCACCGCCGGATCCCAGGCCACGATTCGCGTGTCCCTCCAAAACGACGGCAACGTCCCCGTGGAGGCGGTCGCCGAATCCCACGCGGACAGCGGCGACCTGCGCGCCTTCGGCGACCGGTTCGTGCTCGAACCTGGCGACGTGGCCCACGCGACGGTCCTCGTCACGCCCGGGCAGCCAACCCGCATCCTGGGCAACACCACCATCCAGTGGCGCGTGGTGGGGGAGGACGCCTGGAACACCACCGGCCCCCTCCTCTGGGCCGTCGAGCAACGGCCCGCCCAGGTTCTCATCCGCGGCGCCGACCTCGAGGGCCTGAGCACCCGCAAGGGGACCCCCCAGACGATCCAAGTCCTCGTCGAGAACCTGGGTTCGGAGGAATTGACTGCCGAGGTGAGCCTCGTGGTGGACGAGGTTCTGCACCACCGCGTGGAGGTCGTCGTGGGCGCCGGGGACCTGGAATCGGTCCAGCTCCTGTTCCAGTCCGCCGCGGACCGGCCGCAGACCCTCCAGGTCATCGCGCGGCCCGTGGGTTCGTCGGCGGTCCCCACGGACCCCGTGTTCCACTCCGTCGGTGACATCACCGTCCACACGGTCGAACCGGAAACGGGGGGCTCCTTCCTGCCGGTGCCTGGCCTCGGTGCGTCCGGGTTCCTCGCCGCGCTTGCTGTAGCGGTCCTGCTGTGGGGGAGGCGACGACCATGAAACCCCATGCCCCGATGGTGGCCGTGCTGGTCGCGTGCAGCGTCTTGGCAGGACTTGCCGTCACCGCGCGGGGTGGACCCGACGCTCCGGCGACGTGGGTGGCGTCGCAGGACCCCTCCGCACCTGTGCCCACGGGAGACGAGGCGCGCCACTTCCGCGTTCTCGCCGTCGTGCAAGCCAGTGGGATGGGGGGCGTCCTCGATTTGCCTGTGCAACTGGTTCTCCCCATCGCCTCCGTCTTGGCGGGCGAGGCGGCCGGCGGGGTGCCGTACCCGGCCAGGCAGACGGGGGGCGGTCTGGTGGAGCTCCTCGGCTTCGCGCTGGACGTGGACTCGTTCCTGGTGCGCGAGGTGGACGCTGCGGGAGAGCGCTTGGGCCAGGAGTACCTCCCGGTCCTGGTGACCCCCGGGTCGGTGCAGAACACGGACCCCTTCCACCCGGAGCGGAACCCGACGGTCACACTGCGTTGGGTGATGCCGGGGGAGACCAACGGGCCTCGGATGTTCCACATCTACTTCCAGTCCCTCCAGAACGGCGATGCGTCCCCGCCGAAGCTCTCCGAGGATCTCGTGACCGCCCTCGCGTCCTCCGTCGGGCCTGGCCGGGGCACCCGGCTCTTCGTCCCCCTGTACGATCTCCACGGCTTCGGAGCGCAGGGAGCCGCGGAGCCGCGCCGCGTGCGCGTCACCGCCTTGCACGACGAGACGGATGTCCTGCTCTACGAATACAAGGGAGGGTTGCCGCTGTCCACTCCGGCGGCGGAACTGGGGAACATGAGCCGCGGGGAGACCCGCGAGTACATCCTCGGCAACAACGGCAACAATCCCTCCTCGGGCACGGTGCTCGTGAAGGCCACCCTCCCCGTCCTCGCCGAGGGGATTTCGACGCGCACCGGCGCCACCACCAACGCCTTCCTCCCCTCCGCCGACGGCGGCTACATTGGCCAGACATTCCTGGCGTCCCCCCCGGAGGACCAGCAACTCCACGTCTTCTGCCCGACCGGCAAGGCCCAGGTCCTGGACCCGGCCACCGGAGTCCGGGGTTGCCGCGTCTCCATCTCGGGAGGAGCCGGGCAGGACATCGGGGCCAACGGCCACAGAACGGTCCAGGCCCAGGCCGGCCAGGTGACCGAACTGAATGCCACACTCGGCCAGGTCGTCGTGCAGCGGTACGGGGAGGGGATGACCTACTGGCCCCCCGTCGATGGCCCCGTCTCCGCGTCCCGCTTCCTCGGCTACGCGGGGGCGACGGATCGCCTGCTTGCGACCTCGGCCAACGAGGGGGCCTGCCTCCTGGTGGTCTCCGAGACCGGCGTGCTCGCGGACACGGGCACGAACCGCCTCTGCCCCTGGGAGGGGACGACGGGCGTGTTCACGGATTCACGCACGTGGGGCACCACGTTCTCCCGCACCTGGGAAGTCTCCGGCAAGAGCCACGCCGCCGGTGGGGTGCGCATCGAGGAGCACACGGGCAGGGGAGGCATCGGCGTGGCCAGCGGGCTCATCGACCCGACGAGGTTCGGCACCCTCGTGGTGCCGCAGTCCCACGACGGCGGGCTGCACTACAGGCTGTACGTTCCTGAGACCAATGGCGCCGTGCTGGGAAGCATCGTCCTGTTCGCCCTGCACGACGGGACCAGCGGGACCGCCACTTCCCTGGGGGGAGAGGCGATGACCATCCCTCCCCTGCGTGAGGGGCAGCGGTTCGAGATCCAAGGCCGCTCGGGGTGGTGGACCATCGAGGCGAACCGTCCCGTCGTCGCCGCTTGGCTCAGGAACGGCCAGGGATCGTTCGGGGGCTTCGCGCCCGGCACCACGGACGCGGCCGACGTGGAAGTCATCGCGGCCGAGTACGTGGGCCACGCCCTCGACGTGGAGGTGGTCGGCTCCGCCTTCCAGCAGAGGCAACCGGGCGACCTCGTCGAGTTCCGCCTGAACGTGACGAACCGCGCCCGCGCCACGACGGGGGGCGGCCTCCCCGACGCCGCAGTCGTCTCCGTCTCGACCCCCGCGGGGTGGAACGAGGTGGACGTGATCCCGTCCCGCCGCGACTTGGCACCCGGGCAGTCCGGCTTGTTCGACGTGCGCGCCACCGTCCCGAACGACGTGGACCCCGGCTCGGGAGGGGCGACGCTCCTGGCGCAGGTGCGCAGCGACGAGAACCCGACGCTCCAGGTCGTCCAGCCCCTTCAGGTGAGCTACATCATCCGCCGCGGCGTGGAGGTGATTGAGACGTCCGAGGGCGACTCGGACGTGCAACGCGTCATCGCCGAGGGTGACTTCGCGTCATACACTGTCAGAGTGCGCAACCTCGGCAGCTCCCCGGACTCCTTCGACGTGCGGTTCTCCACGCCGTCCGAGCGCTGGACCCAGGACGTGACCCATGCGTACGTGGGCGACGCCTCCCGCACACCCGTCCTGGATGGGGGGGAATTCGTCGAGTACCTCGTCACGGTCCAGCCGACCGAGGACGCCGGCGCCGCCGCCAAGCTCACCACCCGCGTCACCGCCAGCAGTGTGGCGGACCGCTCCAAGGTGGATTCCGCACGCTTGGTGACCGTCGTGGGCGTGGATCGTTCATTCAAGGTCGATGTGGACGAGCCCACGCGCACGATCCCCCCCGGCCAGCAGACCACGTTCACCATGCGCATCCGCAACGACGTCGACGTGAACGAGGAGTTGGGGGTGGAGGTCCTGCCGTCCCTTCCGGAGGGTTGGTCGGCCCCCTCGATCCGTTGGGTCGAGCAGAACGCGCCACTGGAGGCAGTCAACCACACCATCCGGATGGATCCCCGGGAGACCGCGACCCTTGCAATCACCCTGGAGGTCTCCTCCGACGCGTTGCCGTTCGACTTGGGGTTGTTGCGTCTGCGCCTTGCCAGCCGTTTCGACCCGGACGCACCCCCCTCCGACACCGCCCTGCGGGTCCTGGCGAAGCCCGTGTTCGGGTTCACGCACCACGTCGTCTCCCCCGACCACCGCATCGACCCCGGCACGGCAGTCCCCGTCACCATCCGATTGGACGCCACCGGCAACGCCGACCAGGAAGTCCAGGTCACGCCGGTCCTCCCCACATCCGCCTGGAGCGCGGTGGATGCCTCGGGCGCAACCCCCCCGTGGAACATGTCGCTGCCCGCGTTCGGGAACGCGACCCTCGCCCTCACCCTCCACATCCCCTCGGACACCCCTCCTGGATTGGCTGGTTCCCGTGCGGCGTTCTCCCTTGCCGCCGTGAACGGGACCCGGATGCTGAACGTCTCCCTGGACATCTCTCCCCTCCGCGCCGCGCAAGCGGACAACGGGTCGGTACGCCTCGACCCGGGGCGCACCAACGACATCCGGGTGCCGGTGCGCAACACCGGCAACCTGGACGTCCGCGTCGATGGCAGTTGGGAGGGGCTTGACGACTGGAGTGTGGACGTGGAAGGACCTATCCTGCTGGAGCCGGGCGAGGAAGGAATCCTGCGGACCCGGATCGATGTCCCCGCAGACGTCGAGGCAGGCTTTTCGGTCCAGCCGACCCTCCGCCTCACCGCCGGCGACGAGACGCTGGACAACGCGAGCTGGGACCTCGTCATCGGCGGGCCGGCCCTGTCGGCCACCAGCGCGGGTCCCCCGCGCCCCATCGACGACACGCGGAGCGTGTACCGAGTCGAGGTCTCCAACACGGGCGACCAGACCGCCCACAACGTGTCCGTCCTCCTGCTGACCCCGGACGGGGCCGTCGCGGACCGCTTCCAATTCCAGCGCATCCTGGCCGGCGACACGTCGACGGCGTCCCTGGTGGGACCCCCCGCCACCGGCGGGATGGCCGTGCGCGTCTTGGCCGACCACGCGCCGGACGGATTCCTGTTGCAGTTGGACCACGGCGACGGCGAGGGATTCTGGAACCGGGCGACCCCCGCCCCCAGCCCCCTAGCCATGTTGGCCGCCGCGGGAGCGTTCACCGCTTGGCGGAGGTGGCGGTCTTGAAGGCACCCATCACGTGGCTGGCCGGCCGCGTCGGCGCTGGCGGCGTGCCACGCCTCGTCGGGGCGGCGGTCGTCGTCATGATGGTGGTCGCGGTCGTGTTCTCCGTGACCCTGTTCTCCGGCGGGGCGGGCGATTGGGCGCGTGGCATTGATTCCGAGGTGCAGTCCGTCCTCAAAGTGCGCGACGCGGACGGCGATGGGTTGCCCGACGCCGTCGAGAACCGCATCGGCAGCGACGTGAATGACCCCACCACCCTGGGCGAGGTGCCCGACGGTTGGATTCACCACTGGTACGGGGACGCAGTGGACTGGAACGACACCTCCCTCCTCTCCGCACGCGTCCTGCAACCACCGCCCGAGGAGCTCCCTGCACCCCTGCGTCCTGCCGGCGCACTCGTTCCGCCCACCCTTGCAGAGCTCTACGCGGCGGAGGCGACCTTGCGCGATCCGGACGGCCGCGGGGTGGCCTGGTGGACGCAGGGTCCTGTGCTGGACCCCTTGGAGTGGGACAACGACGGGGACGGCTTGGCGGACGCCTGGTTGTTCGCGCATGGCCTCGACCCCTTGGGCGTGGAGCCGGATGAGCGCGCGCCCGGCGATGCCTCGCTGAGTCTGCAGCAGAAGTACGAGCACGGCCTCGACCCCACCACCCTCGACAGCGACGCAGACGGCCTGGCGGACGCAGCGGAGCTTGCGGGGGTCGCGCGGTTCGGCACCCTGGAGGTCCAGTTCCAACCCACTAATCCGGCCCAGTCATCCTCGCGCGGCGACGGGATCCCGGATGGCTACATCGTCCGTTTCGGTCTTGACCCCCACGACGGCTCCGTGGGCAAGAGGTCCCCGGCTGGCGACGGCCTCACCGTGCGCGAGGCGTTCGTCGTGACGCGGGACCACTGCGTCGACGCGTCCCCCGACGGGTGCGACTGGATGACGCGCCTCGCCGACGGCCCCCTCGTCGATCCGACGCGGTGGGACTCCCTGGGGGATGGCGTGGCCGATGCGTGGTCGGTGCGTTACTCCAGTGGCGCGATCCACCCACTCATCAACGCCACGCAGCACGTCCTCTTCAGAACCACGGCATGGGACGCCACCCCGTGGGACGGCGACCCGACACGCCTCGATGGCGTCGTTGTGGACGAGGCGAATCCCCGACCCGATGCCCCCGGGGAGCTCACGGCAAGGGACCTGTACACGTACCAGCGTCCCGGCTCGTGGGATGAGGCGTCAGATGGTCCGTGGTGGGGTGGGCTCACCCCGGCCAATGACACGGGTGCGGATTCCCTCCCCTCTGCAGTCGCGTTGCGTGGGTGGGATCTTCGCGTCGATCCCCGACTCGGCCGCGAACCCGGGCAGGAGGGGGACGAGGAGAAGCTGCAGACCGTCCACGCCGGCGCAGACCCGCGCAAGACCGACACCGACGGCGACGGCCTCTCCGACTGGGCCGAATACTTCGGTGTCCTGGATGGCGCCGTCTTCCCGCGCACGAGCGCCAACGACCCCGACACCGACGGCGACGGCCTGCCCGACGGGATGGAGGTCGGTCCCGCCAACCTTGGCACCCACCCCCTGCGCCGCGACTCCTCAGGCAGTTTCCTCACCGATGGCCAGAAATTCGACTTGTGGACGATGCGCAGTGACCGCGCATCGTTCGGCCTGGACCCCTCCGGCCTCCCCGCCAGCGCACTGGCCCCAGGCGGCGACGTCGATGGGGACGGCGTGTCGAACATCCTTGACCCCGACAGCGACGACGACGGCCTCAAAGACGGCCAGGAACTGTTGCCGAACCGTTTCCTTGCCCAGGGCTCCGCCCACGAGCGCCCCGCGACCGACCCCGCCCGCGCCGACAGCGACGGCGACGGCCTGCCGGACGAGTGGGAGGTGCGCTGGTCCACATCCAAGGCCCACCAGTGCGGGCTGCCCTGCCGCTTGCCGCAGGGCACCGAGGTCGTGAGCGGATGGCCGCTCAACCCGGTCCTCGCCCTCTCCCTGCGAAGCACGGTGGACGGCGTCAATCTGGAGGGTACGGACGCCCAGGTGAACCTGGCCAACGACCGCGTGCGCGTCAACGACGGGCCCCCGAGGGAATTCAGCAACGGCCTGGCGTACACCTACGATCTTGATCCGTACGCGGCTGACTCCTCTCCCTCCGATGGCATTCCGGACATGTTCGCCATCCACTGGGGGGTGGAGCAGGTCCCGGACCTGGTTGCCGACGCATCCCTCGCCTGGACCCTCGACAAGGCCAACGTCCTCGCCAGCGACCTGGCCAAGCGGGACCGCGTGATCCAGCAGGACCACATCGAGGGGGGTCAGGCGGTCGTCGTCATCGACCCCGCCCGCGCCGACACCGGCCCGACCGGAATCACCAACGCCACGGACCTCCTGGGAATCTTCACGGGACGCCAGAAGGGCACGTGGACCTACACTGCCGGATGCGACGGCGGCCACATGGACCTCCCCGACGGCGGCCAGCGGTCGGAGGCCGCCCACGCCCGCGCGTCGGGCGAGCCGGACGGCGGGATGCTCCCCGCACGCAATGACCTGAAGGCCCTCGCACCCATCAGTGGTGCATGCTGGACGTGGCACCACCACCCCCTCTCCGAGGACATCCGGCAAGGCACGAGCCCCTGGCGCCACGACACGGACGACGACGGGCTGCCCGACGCGTGGGAGGCCGCCTACGACGTGCAACCCTCGGTCTCGGCCGAGACCGTCCTCTCGTCAAGTCTGCAAAGCGGGTGCGCCTTAGGCCCCGCGGGTGCGGCCTGCCTGACCCACGCCCAGGCCTACGCTCTCGGCATCGACCCCAGCATCCACGACACGGACGATGGTGGATTGGCCGACTGGTTGGAGGTCTTCCTCGGCCTCGACCCCCTCAATCCCTCCGACGACCACGGCGAGGAGGACTGGGACGGCGACGGCTTGTCCAACCTCGCCGAGATTGCTGTGGGGACCGACCTGCTGGATCCCGACAGCGACGGTGACGGCCTCCTCGACGGCGACCTGCACGGTGCGCGCCCGGAGGACCCCCCTGGGGGTCTCCCCTTCATGGCAACCACGCTGGGGGACGGCGACCTCTGCCTCGCCGACCCCGACGACGACCGATTCGCCGACATCATCGACGAAGAGATTCCGAGCATGCCGAATCGTCCCGCCAAGCTCGGCGGACCATTGACCCACGGGGAACTGTTCGCTTGGTACTTCCAAGACCTCGGAATCGTCCACGACCCGGACCCGGAAGCATGCCCGGACGGCCATTACCTCTTCAAGCGGGAAGCGATCGCGGACCGCGACAATGGCATCCTCGTCGGTTCCGGCGCCAGTTCCGACTCCCTGTTGCGGGACACCTCGGGCGATGGCGTGCCCGATGGCTGGCTGGTGTATTGGAGGGACCGCAGCGGCGATCCCAGGTTCGTCGTCCCGTTGGACCCGTCCACGGACACCCGGCTCCTGTCGGTTTCCGACCCCGACGACGACCTGCGGGGCACGCCGGACGAACACGGCGGCCCCCTGGCCGCAGACCCGGGCGCCTTCGCGTGGGGGGCGCCGGCGGACTGGGACGAGGAGCGCGACGGGACCTGGTGGGGCGGCATGGCCCCCACCACCGACGACACCGACGCAGACGCCGTCTGGTACGATTCCCGCGGCTCGGCGGACGACCTCGCAGACCCGGACCTGGACAACGACGGCATCCCCGACCGCTACGACCCGTACCCTGCCATCGACACGGACAACACCGGCATCGTGCAATGGAATGAAACGGAAGGCCGGTTCGTCACCAACTACACCCTCCTGTGGGCCGCCCTCGACGACCGCCCGGACTCGTCGCTGCAGGACCCCGACGAGGACCTCGTGCCCACGTTCCTCGACCGCGTTCGGGTCGGCGCCACCGTGGTCGTCCCCTCCACCGCACTCCAGAAGAACACCACCTCCGTAATCGTCCGCGGCACCGTCTCGGTCGATGAACCGGACGCCGGTGAGACGTACACGGACGCTCCCGGATTCGACTCATCCGGGGCGGCCGACGACGGATCGGCTGTGGCCAACGCCACGGTCCAGGTGTACCTGCGCGACAGCACGGGCCGCGAAGCTCTCGCCGGCGTCGGGTTCACCAACGCCACCGGGGCGTTCGAGGCGACGGTCCGCGTCAGTGGATCCGTCATCGTGCCCCCCTGCCCCCCGTCCGGGGCCACCGTGGCAGGCAAGGTGTGTCCCCCCGGCGGGACCGTCGGGCCCGTGGGCACCAATGCATTGGGGCTGCAGCCGGGCCCCCTCTCGCTCCGCGTCGAGGTGGAGGCCAACGACCCCCGCCTGCAACCCATCGCGTTCGGAGCCACCGACCCGTCGCCGTTGGCCGTGGCGCACAAGGACGCCGCCCCGTTCTTCCGCATCCCCGACGGGACCGCCCCCGGCTCCGGCGTGGACGTGGCGCGCGTCGCCCTCAACACCACAACCGGATTACCCGACTCGAAGGCCGGGCCCGTGCGCCACGCCGCAGAAGCCATCTTCCCCGCAAGCTCCGCGTCCGTCAGTGGGGCCTTGAGTCTGCACGCCACCACCCGCATCGCCCTCGACCCCTTGTCCTCCAGCATCCTGGTGGGGGACGACCTCCTCGTCGCGGGGACGTTCGCTGACCTCGCCAGCTCCACTCCCCTGCCCGACCGGACCATCCTCATCCGCGTGGACCCGAGCGGAGCAACTGAGCCCCTGGAGGCGGTCGCGACCACCGACGAAGCAGGGCGCTTCTCGGTCACCTTCCCCACCCTGGACCTCGATTCGGGTGTGCTGGAGCTCACCGTGGGGGCCGACCTCGACCCGGACGACCCCGACGACGAGTACCTCACCGAGCCGACCGGCGTCGAGGCCTCCGTCGTCCTTCGCAGGGACACGACCTGGAAGGACATCCTGGTCGGCGCCGTTGCGGTCCCCGACGGCGGCGAGGCAGTCCTCCCCGCTGACGCCCCCCTCCGGGTCCGGGCGCGCCTCGTCGACCACCTCGGCAACGGCGTCGCAAGCACGGCGACCATCGACGTCGCGGGATTGGCCGGCCTCGGCACGGTCATCGGCCCGACGGACCTTCCGACCGCACCCGACGGGACCCTGGACGCCAATCTCGGGACGTTGCCGCCCGGCCTGCCCCTGGACCGCCTCCGGCTCACCATCGAGCAGGAACCGACGACTTCGGCAGACGGCGTGGATTCCCTGGAGATCATCCTGAAGCCCCTGTACGCGACCCAGGTGCTCATCACCGCCAACGGGACCGCCGACACCGCCGACACCGCCGTCATCGCGGGCCGACTCCTGCGCAGCGACGGCACCCCCGTCTCGGACCCCGCCGCCACCATCGAGGTGGCCGGGGGCGAAGAGACCCTGCAGTCCGTCGGGACCAACGCGACGGGAGGGTTCCTGGTCCACGTGGCAGGCGGGGCGCCGGTCCACCGGGAGTGGACGGTGCGCTTCATTCCGGAGCCCGGTGGCCTCCTCACCGCCTCCCAGGCCACTGCGGCCACCACCCACACCATCGCCACCCGCATCGAGGTGGACCCGGCGACGGGACTGCGCGGGGAGGCGTTGAACGTGACCGGCCGGCTCCTGCGCAGCGACGGCAACCCCGCGTCGGGGAACGTGGCCGTCTCCTGGGGCGACGCGCAGGCGGTGCCGGTCCAGGTGACCGCCTCGCCCGACGGCCGCTTCCGGGCCGTGCTTGAATCCCGCCCGGTGGGGGTGCACGTCATCCACCTGGAATCCAACGGGACGCTCGTGGAACGCCCAAGCCAGAGCGAAACGACCGCCCGCGTCCTCGAACCGACGCGTCTGATCGCGGAACCCCGGACCGTCATCGTCTCCAGCGACGGCACCGCCACGCCGACGACCCTGATGGATGCCCGGCTCACCGACGGCAACGGCACCCCGCTCGTGCAGCGCATCGTCCTGGTGACGGTCACCGACCCGTCCAATGCCACCGCCGCGGTGCTTGAACTGCCCACGGCGTCCGATGGGTCGCTGCGTGTCACGGCGGACGACGTGGAACCCAACCTGCCCGGGAACTGGTCGTTCCACGCACACTACGCCGGCGGCCCCCTCGAGGCTACCGCCGACAGCTCCGTCGTCTCCGAGGTGTACCACCAAGTGGAGTTGACGATCACCCGCGCCCCGTCCGAGGCGCGACCCGGAGAAGCCGTGATCGTGCACGGCCACGCGCGGACCGCAGCCGAACAACTCGACGCCATCACCATCCGCCTGTTCATGGGGAACGTCCCGGTCGGCGAGGCAACGACCCTCCCCGGCGAATCCTGGCAAATCCGCTTCGCGGTCCCAGTCCTCTCGCACGGCCCGACGGTCCTGCGCGCCTCCGCCCACGCGTACCCCGACGGCGTCCGGATCCTGGAAGCCGAGGCGACCGTCCGCGTGGTCTCCGGCATCGACGTGGCCATCAACGAGACCCTCCTCGACGCCGAGGGGGCCCGCCGCGTGCAGATCACCGCCCTCGACCACGCGGGCGGCGCCCCCGTCGGCGGCCTGGAGATGGTCCTCCTGCGCATGCAGGACGGCAGACTCGTGGGGACCCAGAGCGTGACCACGGACGAGACCGGGACCGCCATCCTGGTCCTAGACGCGGCGCAGGCGGGGAACCTCACCGTGGCCGCCCTGCGCGACGCCGACCGGCGCCTCGAGAGCACGTCCTTCCAGGCCGGCATCGCCCCGCTGCCCAGCGGGGGGACGCCGTGGTGGATGACGGTTGCCGCGGTGGGGGCCGTTCTTGGCGCGGTGGTCTTGGCCGCGTCGTTCGTGCTCTGGCGACGCCGCCAGCGCCGGTCCCTCCAGGAGGCCTTCGACAGCGCGCACCGCCTCCTCATCGACCCCAACATGTCCCCCTCACAGGTGGTCGAGCGCCTCTACCACCATCTGCTGCGTATCTTGGCTGACGCCGGCGACCCCGTCAATGAGACCGACACGGCGCGCACCATCAGCGGGCGGGTCACGCGGGCGTTCCGCCTGCCTGCGGCGCCCATGCAGGAGATGACCGTTCTCTTCGAGCGGGCCGTGTACTCACAGCAGGAACTGTCGCAGGGGGACCGCTCCAGCGCCCTGACGGCCCTGCGGCGGCTCACCCACGCGTTGGGGGCGCCCCTTGAGGGAGGTCGGTCGCCGTGAGCCGGACGAGACCGCAGAACGCCCGCCCCCCGCCGCTGCCGCCGCGACTTAGATTCTTCATCCCAACCCCCCGAGGACCGTCCATGCAACCCCACACCCGCAACAAGAGACTCGCAGCAGCCTTCACGGTGGCCGTCCTCGCCCTCGGGGCTCTCGCCGCAGGCGCCGCATGGCAGTCCGGTGACGGGCAGGCCCCGCACGCAATGCCCGCGGCGCCGACGCAACAGGGCAGCGGTCAGCTTGGGTACGATGTGCTGGTGAACCTGACCAACCCCACCAAGCCGTTCGGTGACGATGATGAGCAAATGGCCATCAAATCACATGCCTCCTTGTCCGAAAGGGAAGGGGGAAACGAATCGCACCTCGTCTGCACCCCGCTATCGGTTGCCTACACCGCCCCGAAGCTACAACCCGGCCTTCTGACAGGCCCTGGGTGCGGGAAGCACAACGGCCACTCCTACCAGGTCAACCTCCCGGAGGATCATCCGTACCACCACGTCTATTACAACCACGGTGCCACGCAGATAGGCGTAAGCAGCGACGGGGAGACCGACATCCCCCTCGTGTGCGGAAAAATCGACTCACGCTTGCCCAAGTGCACCGGCGACGACTCGACGGTCGACCTCCGCTTCTACAACATCTGGAATGGCTCCCACGTCTACGACGACGGCAACGTAGTGGACAACCCCGACGACGACGGCTACGAGGGACTCTTCCTCGACGAACCCCCCGAAGGCGTCGAGGACGTGGACGTGAGCGCGTTCCTATGCAGCGACGACCCCACGCCGCAGACCGGCGGCCTCGGCCCCTGCGGCGGGGCGGGAAACCGGTACCTGCAACTGAACCTCACCCTGGGAATGTACCTCTACATCAACCAGACCGGGGAGGGCGACCTCGAGGACGTGGGCGTCAACCTCGGCGACGGCGACCAGGGCGTATTGGCGATGCTGGACGACACCGAGGTCCCGAAGGTCCCGGCGTGCAGCGACGTGGACGACTCGCCGCAGCCGTGCGGCGGCGACCGCGTGGCGCAGGTCAACACCACCAACGAGAACTACGTGTACGCCGACGACGAGGAGGGCGGCGGCGACGCGGGGGGCGGCAGCGAGAACGGCGGGGACGCCCCCCGTACAATCCCCGGACCGGGAGAGCCCGGCAACGTGACGGTTGCCTGCACCGCGCAGAGCGACCGCCTCTCCGACTCCGGCTGTGGTGACACCGTCCTCGACGCCAGCAACCAGGAGGAACGAGAGGACGGCGTGGAATTCACGTTCCACGTCTGGAAGAACGAAACGCTTGTGCTGCCCAACGACGACGGCGTCACCGCGGACGCGGGCGGCAACGAGACCAAAGATCTGCGCCGCGCGCGGGTCGCGGTGTGGGTCAACGTCTCCCACAACAGCGGAACCCCCGTGCGCCACGACGTCACCCGCAGCACCGTCCAGGCGGATGCGGTGGAGACGCAGCGTGGCACCGGCGAGTACCCCTGGTTGTTCAACGAGACTCATTTCAAAGGCACCTCCCCGCGCGGCGTCTACGCCGTCACGTTCCACGCCGAGGACGAGAACGGCACCCACGCGTCCTCGGGTCCGCACAACGTCACGGTCATCGACCCACCCGTCACGCAGGTCGAATGGATGAACGGCACCCTCCACAACGGTTGGCACAACGCCACCAATCTCCCCACAGCGGAACTCGCCTGCACCGGAGGAGCGGGCGGGTGTGCAACCACCTGGCACGCAGTTACCGCCAAGGACACCGAGGCGCCGGAGCCTGGGACGGACCCCGCTGCTGCCGGCTACTCCGCATACCAGAGCGATATCACCATCCCCTCGGACAGCGACGACGAGCGTTGGCTCCACTTCTTCAGCTTCAGCGGCGACGGGGACCGGGAGCGAATCCGCACCGTCACGATCGCCCCCGTGGACACCACGGCACCCACAGCGGATGTGACGTTCGACGCGCAGGTGGACGCCGGCTGGATCAACCTCACCTGGACCCCGGACACTGAGGAAGACGACGTGGTGGGATACCATGCTTTCGTGGTCGGTTCCCCCGGGCCGGGAGGCTCGGGCACCGAGTCGGCGTCCTCCCCCGGCATGTGGTACCACAACTTCACCGGCCTCACGCCCAGCACTTCGTACACGTTCGACGTTTCCGCCGTCGATGAAGCGGGCAACGTGGGAACCGGTTTGCCCCACACCGCGACGACCCCGTCGGACACGATCGCCCCGGGGCAGGTGGAGGACCTCGCCGCCACCGGGACCGGACCCGACAGCATCGAGCTGGAGTGGACGGACGCCACGGACAACGTGGGCGTAGACCATTACGAGGTGTACGTCAACGCCTCCGGCGTCCCCACCGCGACGCCGGAGAACCACACCGCCAACGCGACCGGGACGTCCTCCACCGTCGCGGACCTGTGGCCGGGCACCGAGTACCACTTCACCGTCCGCGCCGTGGACACGGCCGGCAACGCGGGGGAACTGAGTGACGCCGCCAGCGCCACCACCGAGGAGTCCGATGTACAATCGCCCGGCAAGGTGTCCGCGTTGAAGGCGGACGACGTCGGCTCGTCCTGGATCAACGTCACCTGGAGTCCCCCGGTGGACACGGACCTGACTGCGTTCGAGGTGTACTGGGCCGAAGGCGACTCCCTCGACGTGTCAGACGGGTCCGTCAACAGCTTCACCGTCGAGGACCCTACCCAGACCTCGTACAAGATCGAAGACCTCGACTACGACGTGACCTACGCCATCAACGTCACCGCAATCGACACGTCCCGCAATGAAGGGGACCCGTTCGACGCGGGGTTGTCGGTGAAGACGCGGGACACCACGCCCCCCGGGCAGGCCACAATCGGGTCGGCCACCCACCTGGGTCCCACATCCATCCGTCTCACCTGGTCGGTGGCGGAGGACGACGACGACGTGGGTGTGCACCACTACGAGGTGCATCGCGCGCGAGGCACAAGCGTCACGCCCGACCGCGCCGGCTGGAGCACTCTCGCCAGCAACGCCACGGGCGCCTCGTACGTTGATTCGGGACTCGACCCGGACACCTCGTACAACTACACGCTGGTGGCCGTGGACTTGGCAGGCAACGCCGGAGACGAGAGCAACCCTGCGGAAGCGACCACGGACCCGGACACCACGCCCCCCGCCGTGACGGTGGAGGCAAACGCCACGTCAGGGGAGGCTCCCCTCACCGTCACGCTCTGGTTGAACGCCACGGACGACGTGGCCCTGAACGCGTGGTCGCTCGACGTGGGCGACGGCACCGAGCACTCTGGACTGGGTTTCTTCGACCAGACGCGTCAGCACACGTACTCCCAGGTCGGGTCCTACACGTTGAACCTCACCGTGGCGGACACGTCGGGCAACGCTGGCTGGGACGACTCCCTCACCATCACCGTGGTGGACACCACTGCTCCCTCGAAGACGCCCGCCCTCGTCGCGGTGGGACGGGACCACGCCGCCGCCATCGACCTCACGTGGGGCGCGGCCAGCGACAACACCGGCGTGGACCACTACGAGGTGCACCGCTCCACCGCGGCGGGCCTCGAACCCGACCGCAGCGGCTGGAGCACCCTCACCGGCAACGCCACCGTCACCTCCTACGCGGACACGGGCCTCCTGCAGGGCACGCAATACCATTACATCGTCGTCGCCGTGGACGGTTCTGGCAACGCCGGCGAACCCAGCGCCGCGGCGCAGGAAAAGACGGCCGACCTCACGCCCCCGGGGCCCGTCACGAACCTGGGCGCCGAGGCCAAGGGCGTCACGGCCGTGCAGTTGAGGTGGACCGGACCCGCCGACGGGGATCTGGTCGCGTACCGGGTGTACATGAACACCCAGCCGTTCTCCCCCGCCCCACGCCACCTCCACCGGGTGGTCAACGCCATCTCCATCGGAGAGGAATCCCTGCAGATCACCGGGTTGGACTCGGGCACCGAATACCACTTCAACGTCACGACCGTGGATTCCTCAGGCAACGAGGGGGCCCCAATCCCCGGGGGGGTCTTGGCGACCACCCCGCGAATGCTCGGCCTCGTGTTGAACGCGACCCAGCTGGAGATCCGGGAGGGCGCGTCAGGGACCTACACTGCCACACTGGACCACGACCCCGGCGGACGCGTGATGAGGTGGGACCTTTCGTTGCAGGGCGAGGCGGGCGACGCCTTCACCGTCACGCCCTCCCGCCTGGTCCTCCATTCCGGGAACTGGGCCACCGGCGCCACCGTGACGGTCACCACCGCGTCGGATGCAATCGACGCAGGCGACAGGGCCGCCACGCTGCTCCACCACCTGTCCTCGGAATCGAGTGACGCAGGAGCCACGCCGAGCCGCGCGCTGCCGGTCCTCCGCATCGAAGACGACGCGGCCGGCGTCACGGCGTCCGTCACGGAACTCCCCTTGACGGAGGGCGGCTCGGCCTCGTTCACCATCCGCCTCGACAGCCGCCCCCAGCAGAACGTGGTGCTGGACCTGGCGAGCCTCGACGCCGCGGAGGCGACGGTCTCCCCCGCGCGCATGGTGATTGGCCCGGGGAACTGGTCGGTCCCGCGCACCGTGACCGTCCATGCAGTGGACGACTCGGTGGTCGGTGCAGGCCACGGGTCTTCCATCCATATCCGCGTCGATGACGCAGCCAGCAGTCCCGAGTACCTCGGCGTCGCGGATGCGGTGGTCCCGTTCACGGTGAGCGACAACGACGCAGCCGGCATCGTAGTCGAATCCGGCCAGGCCGCCGGCCCGCTGCTGCTGTCCGAGGACGGATCGGTGCACGCCGTCGGCGTGTCGCTGTCGGCCCGGCCGGCCTCCCCGGTGAAACTTTCCGTGACGAGTTCCGACACCACCGTCGCGACCGCGGCCCCCGCAACACTCATGTTCACCCCCCTGGACTGGGACACAATCCAGAACGTGGCCATCACGGGCGTGGACGACATCCACCTGGACGGGGACCAGCAGGCCGAGGTCCTCATCGCCGCCGTGGCCGACCGGAGCGATTCAGTGTTCGCGAACGCATCGGTGCGCTTGCAGGTGCGCACGGCCGACGACGACGTGGACACGGACGGGGACGGCCTCTCCGACACGGAGGAAATCGCGGCGGGCACGCTGCCCTCCGACCGGTTCGACCCCGAGTGGCGTCCCGACAACGTCACCGTGGAGGTGACGGGGACCCGCGTGCAGCTCGCCTGGACCTCCCCCGACGACGACCGCATCGACCGGTTCATCGTGTGGCGCTTCAGCACCCCCACCAAGGTGGCCGAGGTGCCGTTCCAGGAGGGCAGGACGGAGTACTCCCTCCAGCAGGACTTGAGCGGACCGGTCCACCACTACGCGGTGCAGCCGGTGCTCTGGCACGAGGACGGGACCTACAACGCGTCGGCAGCATCGACGCCTGCCCTCGCACTGTCCCCGGACGCAATCACCGTGTTGTGCCCCGCAGGCGCCGTGGACACGGACCGCGATGGCCTCTGCGACGCGCTGGAACAGGCCATCGGCTCCAATCCCGGCAAGAGGGACACGGACGGGGACGGGTCCAACGACCGCTCCGAGGTCCTCCTGCAAGGCAGCAGCCCCCTGCACGCATCCAGCCTTGTACACGGCCCGCAAAGTGAGGCGTCCGGTCCGGCCACCGGGACGTGGATCTGGATCGCGGTGGCACTGGCCGTCGTCCTGGCGGGTGGGGCCGTGGCCGCCCTCGCATACCGGGGCAGGATGCGACGCGAGAAGCGCGCACCCCACCCAGGCCGTGCCGGCTGATTCCTCGGAGCACTGACGTGGAGGCACGAGGACAACAGACGCAGGCAGTCCCCCTGACGGCGGAGGCCGCTGCGTTGCTGGACGCGCTCCGGGACGGGCCCTGCAACCTCACCGAGGCCAGGCAGCGCGCGGGACTGGGGCGGCACGTCTTCGAGGCCGCCCTGGAAGGCCTCGTGGAGGTGGGACTCGTGCACCGCGTCGCCACGGGGCGCGGCGTCCTGCTGCTGCCGGACCGGCCCGGCGTCGGGGCGTGCGTGGAGCAGGTCAAGGCCCTGTGGGACGCCCGCGTCCGCAGGGTCCACGACTTCCTGGGTGAGCACGAGTTGTGCCCCCACCGCATCGTCGTCGCGCACGCCGCCGCGGCGTGGACTTGGGGCGAGGAGATCACGCGGTGGCGGCTGCGCTGCCTGGAGGAGGCAGGCCTCGTGCAGGCGGTCATCGACCCCCGCGACCACCGCTGCGTCACGTACCGCTACCTGCCCGCCCACCCATTGGCCCGGGAACTCCTGGGCGAAGCGGGACCCAGTAACGACTGACCTGCCCCGCCTCAGAATCTGCAATCGGACTACGGGAAACCAGGGGTTATATTCCCTGCCCGGATGTGATGATTCAACCGTTTGCGGTGGACGGAACCCGGCACACCTCGGGGTCCGCGCCCGGCGGAAGGAAGAACACCATGACACAAGACAACAAGCGAGGATACCTGGCCGCGGCGATGCCGCTGCTGCTGATCGTGAGCGTACTGGCCGTGGGGCCCGCCGAGGCTCAAGGGGTCTACAGCACAGACCCAGGCTACTACTACAACGGATACTTTTGCTACCCTGCAGAAGTAGTCCGCACGGAGGGCTTAACCTTCGCTACTGAACAATCTAGTTGCGGAGTGGGCGGATTGGTTGGCGGATCTGGTGGCGGATCTGGTGGCGGATCTGGTGGCGGCGAGCCGCCTCTGGAGTGCACGGCACAGGCGGGAACAACTTGCATTGTGCGCTGTACCAGTGATTCGCAGACCTCGTCTGGATCCATCATCGTTTACGCCAACAAGCAGGGTGGACCCAGCTACGGCTACATCAGGACAGAGGCCATCGGCTCCTGCATTTCTGGTGGCTCCGTTACGACGACGGACTCCACTGCCGACTCAACGGAAACGTCAAACAGTGCTTCCACCACGAAGTCGGGGACAATCACCTGCAGAGTGACCAGTGTGGACGGTGCGACGGGCAGCGGGCGATGTTGGGAGCCTCATCCAGTCATTACTGAGGCCAACGACGGCCTCTATTGCATGCTGAACCGCGACGACCCGGCGGAGGCCGAAGGCCATCTTGCCTGTCTCCTGAACTAGGTTTTGGTGGACGATCGCCGGGCTTCAGCAGGTGGCCGAGTTTGGCCCAGCTGGGTTTGGCGTTCTCGATTTCCAATTGGCCAACGGCCTTGCCCTTCTCGTTGACCAGGGTCACGCTGCAAGTTTTCTTGCCGAGGTCAATGCCGACGTAGCGCATGCGTTTGCCTCCGAGTCGGGCAAGCGCGGCGGCCTGTCAAGGCCGCAGCGTTATCTATAACGACGGTTGCATGCCGTCCGAGGAGATCGCCGCCGTGCAAAGGCCCGACGAGAACACACCCGTCGTGACGCCGACGCTGCCGTGGGCGGACCTGTGCACGGTGGCCATCGTGTACTGAGGTCGTGCACCCTCCTCCCCCTTTCCCCATCGCAGACCCGTCGACGGGGTCCTGGGAAGGTCCAGGCTCGTAGGATCGGCTCCGGCCGGGGCGCCCTGGCTGCTACGGGAACCCCCCGACACCAGACAGGCCCTTGCCGCCGAGAAGAGCGCGGGGACACTGGCGTTGCCTTCCTCTTTTCCCCCCGCCTCTCCCGTCGTCTTCCCGAAGCCCGAGAATCGTGGTGGGGGCTTGTTCCCGCCGGGAGGTGAATGGCCACCGAACTGGTCATCTTCGGCTAAAAGTGACCAACCCATTGGTCATCTCTTTAAGCCAACCGTCAGGCAGCCCCGCGGACCGTCCGCTGGGCGTGGAATCTCGACTCATTCGGGTCATGGCTTTGAATATGACGCCCTAGGAGAGGCTGGCATCAGCGCCTTCGTGTGCCGGTGCATGAACGTGACCGCATGGTGGACTGGTCGAAGATGCGCAGATTCGCCTCACCGTCTGGGCCTTGCTGCTCGTTTCCGAGGTTCGACTGCTGCACACTGGGAGTCCGCCCATGAAGCTCGCCACCACTGGCGCCAATACGCACGACTGCGCCCCCCAACCGATGCAACGGCATCACAGGAAGACTCCTTCGGCATCACCCCGCGCAAGCGGGCGCCGCCACATCCCACTCCAAACCCAATCGGGCCACGGAGGCGCCCCCACATTGATTCGGGGGGCGCGCCCCGACCGGTGCAAAACACCACCCACACCCGCATGGCACCACAACCACGCCAGGCGCCGGTCGGGGCATCTTTTCCCATTCCAGGGGAGGACCGACTTGCCTGGAGTCCCTTCGCCTTCTCAGGCCCGGCGGGGGCGCAGGTCTTGACGAAGGTGCGGCTGCTGCGCACGTGGGGGGCCCAGAAGTGAAACTTGCCATCGCCGCCATCGCCATCATCATCGGCGCTGCCTTGGCCAGCCTGGCCTTGTTCTCGCCCGAGGGTGGCGGGGCGGCGTGGGACGACGATTCCGACAACGGCCACAGCATGCTCATTGACCGGTTGGCTCGGGAAACCCGGGTCCGTGCCGTGGAGAGCTCGCTTGCGTTGCTGCCGGAGAGCGCCGGCGAGGGTGACACGCTCTTCCTGTTTCCTACGCATCGGCCCGCCGCCGAGGCGGAGGTGGATCGCGTGCGACGGTTCGTGGCCGACGGTGGCCACGTCGTGATCGCGGCCGATGGCCAGAACGCCGCCGTCTGGTCGGAGTCCTTGAGCGTCAAGTACCAAGGCCTACCTGCGATCCTTCCACCTGGCCATGACACCGGGTGCGTGCCGGTCACAGTGTCCGTCGAGGCCGCTGTGTACAAGGTCTGTCTGCCTTCGCCCACCACGTTCCCGAACCTCACGCGACTGGACGACCACGCGGGCTTCACGCAGATCGCCTTGTCTGACGTGCCGGTCTTCCTGGACACGGACCTAGATGGCAACCTGAGCCTCGGCGACCAGGGACCCGTCTCGTCCCCGGTGGCACTGGAGTGGCGGCTGGGACGCGGACGCGTCGTGGCCATCGCCGATGCGGACCTGTGGCGCAACGGCTTCCTGCGCAGCCACGAGGGCAGCGGCAACCTCGCCCTGGCCGGCGCTCTTGCCAGCGGCGACACAGTCTACGTTGACAGCTCCGGCCGCCAAGACACGCTCACCAGCCGGACACTGAACCCCGGCTACCGCCTTCTCTCCGCTCCCGGCGCGTGGGAAGCGGCAGCACTCGTGGCCCTGGTGGCGATAGCCGCTCTCGGGACCGCCATGGCGCCCCGGGCCAAGCCGTTGCTGCGCCACGATCCCCCCGAGGATGCAGTCGACGCCGAAATCGAGCGTGCAGCCATGGCGTACCTCGAAGCAAGAAACAACCCAGCCCCCTGACGACCAAGAAGGACCTCCATGCCCACCCAACCACTGCAAACCAATACGCACGCCCCGAAGGGAACCAACGAGATCATGCAGGCCATCCTGATCCTGCGTCGCGAGACGGAGAAGGTCATCGTCGGCAAGCAGGAGGTCATCGAGAAACTCGTCGTGGCCTCCCTGACCGAGGGAGCCCACATCTTATTCGAGGACATGCCCGGCTTGGCCAAGTCGGTCCTTGCAGCTACGTACTCCAAGGCAGCCGGCTGCAAGTTCAACCGCATCCAATTCACCCCCGACCTGCTCCCCACTGATATCTCTGGGGGCCACATCTTCAATCGCAAGTCGAATGAATTCGAGTTCCGCCGCGGTCCCCTCTTCACGAATTTCCTGTTGGCTGATGAGATCAACCGTGCCAGCCCCAAGACCCAATCCGCATTGCTGGAGGCCATGGCGGAGAAGCAAGTCTCGGTGGAGGGCGTCACGCATCCCCTGGAACCACCGTTTTTGGTGTTGGCGACGCAGAACCCGGTCGAACAGGAAGGCACGTATCCGTTGCCTGAGGCGCAGATGGACCGCTTCGCGATGCGACTCAGCATGGGGTATCCAAGCAAGGACGAGGAGCGCGAGATCATGAACCGCCGCCTCGGTCGCGGCCACGACTCCTTCGACGTCAAGGCCGTCGTGACGCGCGAAACGTTGCTGCGCTTGCAAGCATTCGTGGAGAAGGTGCACGTGGATGCTGGCATCGTGGATTACATTGCCCGCATCATCGACGCCACGCGCCACCACCAGGACCTCGTGGCCGGCGCAAGCCCGCGCGGTTCGTTGATGCTGGTCAAGATGGCGCGTTCCTACGCGGCAGTCAAGGGACGGTCCTACGTCATCCCAGACGACGTGCGGGGATTGGCGGTTTCTGTCTTGGCGCACCGCACGATCCTGTCGACGGACGCTCGGGTGCGTGGCCGCCGCCAGGAAGACGTCATCAAGGAGATCCTCGCTCAAGTCCCGGTGCCCCGAACCAAGTCTGCTTGAGGATCCATGGTTGACAAACAAGGCGTACAATGGACTGCCCACGCGGCCACCTACAGTGTCATGGGATTGGTTTTCCTCATCGTTGGTGCCATCGTTGATGCGGCACTCTTGGTGGTCCTTGGAGGGGTCTTGGCGTTGGTGGTGGCTTGGGATGCATTGCGGTTGCAGATGCGCATCCCATCGGTGACGATGCTCGTGGAGCCTCGCCGGGTGCCGGAGGAAGGGCGCGTGCACGTCCAATTGCAGGGCCACGGCCTGGATGATCGCCATCAGGTGCATGTGCCTCTTTCGCCTGGCGTGCATTTGAGCCAGGGCAGCAATGTTTGGACCCCTCATGATGGCATGGAGTATGCATTCGTCTTGGATGCCAAGGTGCGGGGTCCGCAGCGCGTGGGTCCTGCCACGATTCGCAATTGGAGTCCCACGCGCCTCTGGGTCCGCGATCACGTGCTTGACCAGGAGTCGATCGTGGAGGTCGTGCCGCGGGCCGAGGCCGTCAAGAAATTTGGGCTCTTTAGCCGCGTGGTCAAGCCCATGCAGGGCCGCTTCACGGTGAACCGTCCTGGAACGGGCTTTGATTTCTTCACGCTGCGCCACTACCAGACCGGCGACACGATGCGGGATGTGAACTGGAAGGCCTCGGCGCGCAAGGACGAGGAGCTCATTGTCAACCAGCGGCAAATGGAGACCCACAGCGAAATCTTGATTCTCCTTGACGCGCGGGTGGTCTCGGGGGTGGGCCCGGCCGGGCGCACGCCGCTTGACCGGGCATGCCGCGTAGCGTTGGGTCTCTACGCGGACGCGGTGGCGAGTCGCGATACGGTGCGCTTCCTGTTCTACGGCGACGGGTTGACGCAGTTGCCTCCCGGCACGACCGATCGGGTGGTGTCCATGGAGAATCTGCTGGCCCGCGTGGGTGCGGCTGGGGAGGCCTCGGCGATGGAGGCGTGGCAGGACATCCGTACGGACATGAAGAGCCACGGCCCCGTAATCATCCTGTCCAGCGGCGAGGGGGATTCGAGTCTTCGCGGCGCGGTGGCAGACATGGCCGGTCGTGGCCATCCAGTGACGCTGTTCAGTCCGGCGCCAACGGGGGCCGCATGGGAAGTCGATGTGCCTCGGCGTGAGTCAAGGAAAGCGATCTTGGACGCGGTGCGTGATGTGGGAGCCGTCGTCGTTGATTGGCAGCACAACCAGGCCGTGATGGCGGAGAAGCCGACGGCCGTGGGGGCCATTGCGTGAACAAATTGCTGCGCTATGTGCTGTTGCTGGTCGGCGTTGGAGTGCTATACTTGGCCACGGAGCCGTCAAGCGGCGCGCGACTCTTGGTCGCAGGCGTCGCCAGCGGAATCGCCGTGGCTGCCGCAGGCATCGCCCACGGCGGCAAGGGGCGGCCATGGAGCGACGCCACGTCTTGGCTGGCGGCCGCAGTGGGGTTTGTGGCCCTCGGTACGCCAAGGGCATCGCTGCTTGCGGTGGTCTTGATCGTGGTGGGCGTGGCGGCGCTGGTGGCCGGTCTTCACGTGCCGGCCATGGATGCGCCGCGTCACCGCGGTGTGGGGGTTTTGGCGACGTGGAGCCTCGTCGCGTTGGCCGCAGTGCTCGTGGCCTGGATTCCGGTCTTGTTGGCGCGGGATGACGGCGTGGCGGTCTTGGATCC
>CAZXUC010000015.1:0-71138 GCA_964643795.1 uncultured Halobacteriales archaeon
TTCTTTCTTGGCGCTGTGTAGGAGCAGCGCGCTGTAGACGTATTCCATGGTGTTCATTCCTCCTTTACCCAAACAGCGCGCCGAGGCCGGCGGCCGCTTCTTCTTCGCTGACTCCCTTCTCTTCGGGCTTCTCTTCGGCCGCAGCCGTCGAGCCGCCGGCCGAGGCGGGAGCCGCCACGGCCACTTGACTCAGAATCTTTATCGAGTCGCCGAGGCGCTTCTTCAGTTCCTCGGAGAGGTCGGACTCCTTCTTGCCGATTGAGGCGAGCAAGTTGGCATACGCCGACGTTACGGTCGCTTCGACGGCTTCGTCCACGGAGAGGTTCTTCTCCATGATGAGGGAGATTGCCTGCTTGTAGGCGCGTCCCAAGAGGGCGTCGGCGGTGTCCGCCGTAATCCAACCGGTCTGGAGCGACACTTCGCGGGCCGTGCGGACCGCGAGGGCCAACTGCGCCAGGACGACGGTGTCGTCGACGGCGAGGGCGTCCGGCAGGAACAGCGTGTCGTTCTCGAAGGCGGCCTTGAGGTCGATCTTGAGTTCGACGGGGCGAATCTCGAGCTTGGCGAGCATGCTGGCCAGTTCAGCCGAAACGACGGCGCCGGCCTTGACCGGTGTGGCGTCCTTGGAGATGACGACCTTGCCGGCCTCAATCTTCGCAGGGATGCCGACCTTCTGCAGTTCACCGACGATGGGGCCGGGGCCGAACGGCGTCGGTCCTTTCGGAATGAAGACATCCTGCGGCGAGACTTGGCCGCCCTTGAGCGGCGCCATCGAGGCGCCGGCCTTCAGGGACTTGAACAACTTGAACGGGTTCTGCTTCGTCGCGAGGATGACGGACTGGCCGTGCAGTTTCGCGGCGAGGCCTTCGACGCCTGGGCGCGTCTTGCCGGCTTCTTTGAGCGCGATGGCGAGGAGGCGGTTCTTGGAACCGAGCACCTGGACTTTGCCGCGTAGCGATCCGCGCATCGCCTGCATCTGAGGCCCCGGAATGCCGGAGACCTCCGCGACGGCGACGACGGAATTGTCGTTGATGATCTTGACTAGGCGGGCGACTTCGTCCTTCTTCCACGGGGCGACGTGAGCGTGGCCCTCGGTCGTTCCCTTCGACATCAGACCAGCCTCACAGAGGGGCCCATGGTGGTCTTGACGTAGACGGCCGCGAGGTTCATCTTGCCGTGCTCGAGCTTGCCTTCGACACGCTTGAGGACCGCTTCGATGTTGTCGGCGACATCTTCGGCGTTCATCGACTCGGAGCCGACGACGCAGTGGAAGACTTTCTTGTCCTTGGAGCGGACCTTGATGGTGTTGCGCAGGTTCGCCACTTGCGGGGCCGGGTCGGCGCCGGGGGGAACGGGGCGGGGCATCTTGCCGCGGGGACCCAAGACGACACCGAGGGACTTACCGATCGTGGCCATGAGCGGGGCTTCGGCGAGGAAGTACGTCATGTCGTTGACGGCGCGCTTGAACTTGCGCTTGTCCTTCTGCATGGACTCGAACTCGTCGGGTTGGATGACGAGGTCGGCCACTTTCTTGGCTTTGGCGGCACCTTCACCTTGAGCGAAGATGCCAACCTTCGCGGGCTTGCCGCGTCCCTTGGGGAGGATAATGTCTTCGTCGATGCGATTCTTGGGAATCGACAAGTCGACGTTCTTCAGCATGATGGCAAGGTCCACGGTCTGCGTGAACTTGCGCTCCTGCGCCTTCGACTCGGAAAGAGCCTTGGCGACAGCGTCAATCGTGGTTTTTTCGGCGATAGGAATCACCTTCCGCAGGAGGCCGCCCAGAGTTGGGACGGGTTGCGGTATCAAGGCCGACAAGGGGGACATATTTAAACCTGACCCACCGTCAACGCACTCACGTCATCGCCGCGACGCGGCTTGGGGATTAACCTGATGGACCTTGACTTCTCGACCACGGCTCTCGTCAACGCTGGCGGCGCGCTGCTCTTCTGCCTCGTCGGAATCGGCATCCTGGCGATGGCAAGGCGACGCCGGCTCGCCGTCCGCCTAGGCGCCTTCGCCTCCTGCTTCGGCTTGGCCTACGTCATCGAGAACCTTGTCGACTACGAGCATGACCCTGTCTCTGCCGCGCTGGTCCTTGTGCCGGCGACGGCGGCCACCGCCTTGCTGGTCGGGTTGACGATTGAGCTGGTGCGCGACGTGCCGCCGGCCCGCCAGCGGGCCCTGCTCGGACTCGCGGGCGGGCTGACCGTCGCGATTGCTGCAGCGGCGGCGGTCTTCGTGGTCCGCCAGGTGGAGGATCCCGGCCTCGTGGTCGGCGTGGATGGCGCGCGCCAAAGCCTCGCGTTATTCCCGCTCACATGGTTCGTGGCGCCGCTGCTCCTCCTTCCGCTGGCGGCAAGCGGCGTGGCGGCGAAAGCAGCGAACCCCTCGTGGTCGAGCGGGAGGCTGCTTGTTGGGCTCGCGGTGGGCCTGTTCGGCGTGTACATCAACATGGTGTCCGCCACGTCGAAGAGCCTTGACCCCGGCTGGCAAGGCGACCTCCTTGATGCCGCCAGCCTCCTCCTCGGCGTCATGGTCGCAGCGACAGCCATCTTTGTCCTACGCGGTGGACCGCGCGCCTCTCCGGCCGCAAGATGGGCGTTCGCGGCCGTCGTCACCTTCGGACTCTTGGGCTGCCTGCAACAGGCTCTCGTGGACACAGAATGGGACGAGTTCGGTGCGTACGGCGTCATCCGCACAGTGGGCGCCGTCCTTCTCGTCGTGGCGGTGGTCAAGCACGACGTGCTCGGAGTGCCGCTGCCCAAGCTGGTGGTGCGCCGCAGCGTCGTGGCAAGCGGCGCGCTCGCCGTCGTGTTCATTGTCGCCCAGGTCATGCAGAACTTCTACAGCGCAGAATACGGACTCCTGACGGGCGGCGTCATCGCCGGCGCGATCCTCTTCGCCGCAAGTCCTTTGCAGAAGGCATTCGAGCGGATGGGTGAAGGAAAGGCCGATGTCCCGCGCCGCAGCGCCCCTGCGCTTGGAGAGGCTGCGTTCCGTAGTGCTGTCACGCTGGCCTACAAGGACCGCCGCTTCACGCAGGGGGAGGAGTTGGCCCTGGCGGACCTTGCCGAACAATTGGGCCTCGGCCCCCGCCGGGCAGCTGAGATCCGTCACGAGATCGAGGGGCCGAGTGGGCCTCGGCCACGCCGTGAATCGCGCTGACGCGAGGCTCTGCCCTCCCGGGAGTGCGCCGCCCCCCTTGCGGGGTTTTCCCTTCGAGGACTTCGGCACGCGGATCCACGACGGGGCGCCTTCGACGTGCTCGGCTTCGCCTTCAAGGCCATCTCACACTTTAGCCGGTCACGTAGATTGTAATGGGCGTCGGCGCCGCGCCGTCGGGCCATTGGAGCGTCAGGGAGACGGTGGCGCTTTGCTGCGCAGGCAAATCCAGCACGTACTCCGCGTCGGCCGCTTGCCAGTCTCCTTCTCCTACCTGGAAGGACCAGTTGAGTTCGGATTCGGTGGCGTCGAGTCCGAGCGTCACCCTCTTCGCCGTATCACCGCGGTTGGCCACGATGAGGAGGTCCCCGTAAGTGATGGCTGCCCCCGGGATGCCGGCCAAGTCCAGTTCCATCATGGTTCCGCCGGCCGCGTGCTTGACGGTTGCGAACCCTTGGTTCTCGGCTTCCTCGAACCCCGGTCCCGTGCGAAGAACGATCGGTGATTCGGCCGATGATGGAGCAAGCACCGCGAGCGCAGTTCCACATGACACCACGCCCACTAGTGCACAGACCGTGGCTACCGTCACAGCGCGACCCGTTTAGGCGCCGAAGCCAGCTTGGTTGTGGCCAGCGTCGTCTTGGGGGCAGGCAAGACGTGCAGGCCTGGCCAGTCTTGAAGCACGCGAAGGACGCCGCTGAAGGCCAATTGGCGCGTGGTGGCCGAACGCGTCGCGTCGAGAGCCCGTGTAAGGACCGCCGTCAGAGCGGTCGGCTCCAGGGGCTTGCGGAAGAGGTGGTCAATCTTGGCTTCGTTGACGGCCTGGATTGCCATGACCATGGTAGGAAACGAGGTGCAGAGCATGCGGACGGCTGCGGGCTGGATGCGTCGGCACTCTTTGAGGAACTGCACTCCGTTCATGCCGGGTAACCGGAACTCGCAAAGCACCGCATCGACCGAATGGGTCGCCAGCATGCGCAAGCCCTCGCGAGCCGATGACGCAGAGACCACTTCGACTCGCGGCAGGCAGAGTTGCAGGAAATCCTGCAATGATTCGAGGGTGTCGTGGTCGTTGTCCACGATCAGCAGGCGGGACAAGCGGGTCGGCGCTGGGAAGGGCTTGTCGAGCACGGCGTCCTGGCTGGCCATTTGTGGTGGCATGAGAATTTGGCTCATGCTTGTCCATGGGGCGTTTCGGCTCATAGGGGACGTGGGCATTGCTTATCGGGTGCGGTCGTTTTCTTGTTGGTCGATTGCCAACAACAAGGCCAGCGAGCCCTTGCCTCGTCCTCCTCCCTGGATTGTAGTCGTGTCACCGACTACATGCGCCCCTCGGCAATGGTTAGCCTTGCGCCCTCGCGCCCTAAGGCCTGCCGCGTCCAGTTGGATGTAGTGACAACATGACAGCGTGCAAGTGCAGGAGGCCTCGGTTGCCGTCGTCGTCAGCGGCGCCTTCCAGGTCGAGCTCTTCCAGGACGGAGTCTCCATGGGCGCGCTCCACATGACCCAGGTCAGTGCCGATGCTTCCGCGATTGAAGGAGTCGCCTTCAAGTGGGACCTGGGCGCAACCCTCCCGGCCAACGCCGCCTACGTGGTCAAGGTCACCGCCGAGTAAGCGCCCCCAAGCCGTCCCTTCCCCCTCTTTTCCGCCGTTCCTGCCCCCTTCTCACTAACACTCCTCAAATTCTGGCACGTCTCTTTGCCTGCGCATGCCAGACCTTGACATTGCACAACTGCGTTCCCTTCTCGGGCTCACGGAGGAACAGGCCCGGGTCTTTGCCACGGCCTTCGCCCACGGCTCGCTCACGGGCCCCGGCGTGGCAAGTCTCCTGGGCAAGCCGCGCAGCCATGCCTACGCCCTGCTGCGGGGCCTCGTCGAGGAAGGCCTGCTCACCGAACATCCCGGTCGGCCCCGGACGTACCATCCACGACCCATTTGGGACGCCCTGGCCGACAGGCAAGGCCAATTGGAGACCTTGGTCGCGCAATTGCGCCAAGCCAGCAGCACGGTAGAGCGCGACCACTCGGCCCCCAAGTTGGGAGAAGCCCTGGAGCCTAGTTCAGTGGCTCTCTTCTCTGGCGTCCCTGGCATCGAGCGGGAAACCAGCCGACTCCTCGCGGAGGCCTCCGCGTCCATCGTCGTGACCGGATACCCCATGCGGGCCCAGAAAGCCGACCTGGGAATCCTGGCCGGCGTCCGCGACGCCTTGCTGCGCGGCGTCGACGTCCGCCTCTACATGACCTCGGTGGAAGCGGAGAACCCGATTGCCAAAGACTTGGTTGAAGCGGTCGGCATGGGCCGCGTCGTTCCTTACCATGAGGCAGAACTGCCGAACATGGGCTCCGTGACCACGGATCACGCTGTCCTGTTCGTCTTCGCCACATCACAACCCGCGCCGGGAACCAGCGACAAGGTCGTGGGCGTCCGCATCCGTGGTTCCCCGCTCCCGGAATTCATGCGCAGAGCCATCCGGCAATTGTTGCATCCCATGTTGGCCTCCCCTTTGCAGCCATCGCAAACCGACGGCTACAGCGCCTACTTGCAAGCCTTGTCCGCGGCCGAAGTTGAGGTGAAGATGATGGTGGGCTCCGGCTGGAGCCAAATGCGCACACCAGAACAAGCACGGGAACTGCGCGAGGTTTACAAGAAAGCCAAGGCGCGCGGCGTCCACAGCCGACTGCTTTTGAACAACGACGCCGTGGAACTCGTCTTCATGCACGACTCGAACTTCACCGAAATCATGGATGAGATCCGCGTGGGGCGATGGATGCCCGCATTGGCGTCCATCATCGACGAGCGCCAAGTATTCCTGGCCGTCGGCGATGCGGACACCGGCACCTTCGTCCACGCCTCCGTGGACCCAACGGAGACGAAGTTCTACCTCCAGGTCTTCGAACGACTTTGGAATGACGCCAAACCCCTGCCGCCACGCAATGGGGGGGGGGGGGGGGGGGGGGTTTGGCCGGGCCTAACGCGTCTAGTTAATGGATCGCGAACGGGCGTAGTCACCGTCCAAGGCTAATGCGGCCGCGGCTGGCTCTACGCGCACGGGGCCACGTCGGCAAACGTCACCTGGCGCAGGAGTTGGCTGTCCCCAGCTGAGCCGGCGTAGCGCAGCGTGATGTTCACACCGGTTTGGGGCGCGCCGTCCCCGCAAAATTCCAGGTAGTCGCCGCCGCCAATTTCGTCTAACGCAGCGCCGGCAGTGGCCCACGATCCAGGCGCCAACTGCGGGCTCAGCGGCCCAGCCGGCCCTCCCAGGGCAAAGCGCAGCGGCTTGTTCGTGGACAATTCAAGCTGGCCCCACGACGAATCCCCGCTACCGCTTACCACGACAATCTGGTCGTCGGCGTCAGCGTCGACCATGCCGAACATAGGCTGCTCGGTGGCTTGGTAGTCTGCCAGGATGCGAACTGCCACGAAGACTGCCACGGAGAGCGCCACTGCGATGGCAATCAGCATGGTGACGCCCACCACCTCACTGACCGCCTCGCGGGCACCGCCAAAACGACCTCGAATGGGGTCCTTCATGCTGTTCCTTGGCTTATTCCCTGCTTATAGGCGGTGGGGGAAAGAAGTATGAACCGGGACGCGGCCGGCACGACTCCACGGTCGCCGCGATTCGGATGCCTAGGTGGCGGGCTTGCGGTCAAGCCTGGGAATCTGTTAGACTTCCCACACTTCGCTCTTGCCTTTCCCGCCGACCTTGCGCGCTACGGCGTCGGCTTCGATGACTTCGCCCTTGCGGGGCTTTCCCTTCGACGACTTCGGCACGCGGACCCACGACGGGGCGCCTTCGACGTGCTCGGCTTCGCCTTCCACGTCGTCGTCCTCGTCGTCCTTGTCTTCACCCTCGCGTTTGGGCTTGCCCTTGGTTGCGGCCGACGGTGCCTTCGAGTTTGCAAGTGGCTTGGCTGGCAGGTAGCCCGCCGCCCGCGCGATTTCATCGTCGGCGTCGATGATGTCTCCAGATTTGCTGAGGCGTCCGGTTGTTCCGGGTTTGACCGTCTGTGCGTCGTTCGTGTTGTCAACGAGGCAAAGTTCGCCTTGGAATTCGAACTTCACGGGCGTCTTGGCGAGCCTCGTGAGGAAGATCTCGCTTGCCGCGACGACCTTCTGCATGTCGAGCTTGCGTTGGCCCGCCGGCGCGTCTGCGGGGTAGCCGCCGAAATAGACGGTGAGGAACGCCATCTGCAACCGACGCACAAAGATTAGCGTAGAAGTCGCGCGGCCCATCGTGAGTTTGACGCCGGGATTGTGCAAGACGAAGCCGGTCTCCCCGCCGTCCTGCGTCTCCCACCCATCAAGGCCCATTTCCTTTGCCTGAAGCGGGCCCCACAGCGTGACCTTGAGCGACTTGGGCGCCTTCGCTTGCCACTTGCTGACGTAGACACCAGCGTCCATCACGTCCATGACTGCATCCCTCGAATCGAAGAGCCGGGGCTGAGGTCTTAGCCCTTGGCAACGGAAGATGCGGTCAAGTGGGTGCGACGACGCTGGTGACGCCGTAGAGGGCGCGTGCCACCTTGGCCAGGGGTCCGTCGTACGTAACGAGCTGCCGGCCTTCGGCCAGAGCAAGATACGCAGCGTCGTAGGTCGTGAGTCTCGCCCTCACGGCCAGTTCGAGCTCGTCGGCCGCGGCCACAGGTACCTCATCGACCAGGAGCATGATCGCACTCCATGCCTGGTGGGCCGTTGCCACCGACGCGAGGACGCCTTCCTTGACGGCTCTGGCGGCGCTGTTGCGCAGCTCGAAGGAAAAAATTGGCGGGACCACGAGCCGACCGCCCGTCCCGGCGTGCCCATCCACCCACGCACGCAATGCCTCGGATTCAGGCTCGGGCCGGAACAGCTTGACCGCGGCCGACGCATCGAGGACTGCATCAGTGGGCATCGCGATCCTCGCGCACCAGGTCTTCGCTGCGTGTGCGGGCGGGCTTCACGGCAAGCCGCCCGAGCGTCCGCAGCGCATCGAGCCGCTGCAGCTTGCGTGCCTCCTCGTGGGCCGCCTTTCGCAAGAGTTCGCTCATGTTCACCTTCGCGGCCTTGAGGATGGCCTCGTCCGCGTCGTCTAACCGGGCACTGACAAGTCCCATGTATGACGTATTTGTATTCGTGTCTATTATACGCTTTGGTGGGTCATCGTTGCGACGAGCCATGGGCATCGTCAAGCGAGCGATGCGTCATGGCGTGCCTAGCACAGGCGTTGGCGTGGACTTGTTTGCAGCACGAACCGCGCAAACCAGCGGTTGGACAGCTTTAGGCCCGCGGCAACCGTGCCGTGTCAGCCCAAAACTCCTCGATGCGCTTCATGACGCCCATGAAGTCGTCGAGGTCGCCGGGCTTGCTCACGAAGGCATTGGCATGCAGCCGGTAGGACTCGTCCACGTCGCGCTCCGCCGTCGAGGTCGTGAGGATGACCACCGGCGTGTTCGTGAGTTTGGCGTCGGACCGGATGTCCTTGAGCGTCGAGAAGCCGTCCTTGCGCGGCATGTTGAGGTCAAGCAGCACCAGATCGGCCTTCGGGGCCTTCGCGTGTTTGCCTTCTTGCCGCAGGAACGCCAACGCGTCGTCGCCATCGTTGCAGACGTGGACGTGCTTGACGAGCTTGCCGATCTTCAGGGATTCCTGCACCAAGCGGCAGTCGCCGACGTCGTCGTCCACCAGGAGGATTTCGATGGCCCTCGTGCGAGCAGAGGAGCTTGATTTCTTCAAGTCGAGGTTGACCAGTTCCGCGGGGATGATAAGGGTTTAGACAAGAGATGAACGGCTCACGTCGGCCCGAGGCGCGCCGACGAAACGGGCGACGGCCCATCACGCCGGCAAGGTAAACATGAACGTGGACCCGCGGCCTTCCTGCGATTCGACCCACATGCGGCCGCCGTGGCGCTCGATGGCCTTCTTGGCAAGCGCCAGACCGATGCCCGTCCCGGGCACGTCGGCGCCATGCAGGCGCCGGAAGATGCCGAAGATTTCATGCTGCTTGTCGGCGGGAATGCCAACGCCATTGTCCTTGACCGTAAAGCGCCAGCCCACGTCGTCGCGTTCCGCGACGAGGCGGATACGCGGTTTGCGCTCCGGACTGCGATACTTGATGGCGTTCTCCACGAGGTTTTGCAGGACCTGTCGAATCTGGCCGGCGTCGGCCTCGATGGTGGGCAGGCCCTTCCATGTCACGATGGCGTCGTTGTCACGCACGAGTTCACCCAGGTCGGCGACGACGAGCTCCATGATGGCCCCCGTGTCGACGGCTTGGGGCTTGAGCTCGCTCGACCCCACGCGCGAGTAGGCAAGGATGTCCCGGATGAGGGCCTGCATCCGTTGGGCCCCGTCCACCGCGTACTGGATCATTTCGTCCGCGTCCTTGTCGAGGCGGCCCTGGTAGCGGCGCTGCAAAAGCTGCGTGAATCCGGCGACTTTCCGCAGCGGCTCCTGCAGGTCGTGGCTGGCTACATATGCGAAGCGTTCAAGTTCCTCGTTGGAGCGGCGCAGCTGTTCTTCTTGCCGGCGCCGTTCGTCAAGGTCGCGGCGCATGATGACGCCTAAAGACCGCGCTTCCATGAATGCCATGGTCAGCAACATGACGAACGCGATGGCGAGCTGCACATAGATCAGGACCGCGGCGGCCGAGAGACCTAGTGTCGACATCTCGCGCGGGCCCAAGCCGACCCACGAGTAGATGGCGACGAGGAGATAGTAGACCACGAGGACGATGACGGCGCCGAGGAACACTTGGGCTGGGCGGACGTATGGGCCGCTTGCTTCGCGGCGATAGGTGACGGCATTGTAGAGCGCCAACGCGGCTGCAAAGGCCGGAAGCACGAGCATCACGTAGTAAAACGGGTAGACCGTGGTCGGCGCGGGGGGCTCGGGGACGGCCGCAAGGGCGCGGACGGAAAGGAAATCAAACGTGTAGTTGCCGGGGCCTTGAACGGCCACGGTCGCGTTGCCGATCGTGATGATGTTGCGCCCTTGCTCTTGCGTGACGGAGTAATCGTCGGACGTGAGCGGCCCCGTGGGGCCCGTGACGTTGTGCAACTGGGGGCCGGCACTGACATCCAAGGCCAGTCTTGAGCGCGCGTTCGGTTGCGCTGCAAGTGCCGGCAGGGGAACCGTCACGAAGAGGTGGGCCGTGCCAATCCGGTCCGTTTCTTGGATGTCTTCCTTGCTCTGCGTCGGGGCCGGGACGTCGATGGAAACGTCGGACCAAGAAATGGTGATGTTGGATACCGCCGCCTCGAAGCTTTGGAAGCTGCCGATGGGGAGGGCTTGCCCGGCGACGAGGCCTTCATCCTCGAAGTACCAAGCGACCGTCAGGTTCGAGTCCCCCGCGGGCACTGTGAACGAGTAGGAGAACGGCGTGGCCGGCGACGGGCCCTCGGTATCATCGAAATACGAGATGCTGTCCCGCAGGCTCGTGCCGTCGTAGACGCGCAATTCCTGCGGCATCGAATTGGGCTGGTTCTCCGCCGCCACTTCCGACGTTTCCCGGCTCGCGGTGAACATGACGCCGAGTGTCAGGGCGCCGGCGGGGATTGGAAAGGTCAGGCGTGCTTCACCGCACGACGTGTCATCGCGCGGGTCGTCGAAGAGAAACGTTCCTGCGTCCGCATCGGCCGTGATGATGTCCTCGTCGTCCCCGCAGGCTCGTTCCCCGGTCCCTGGATCCGGAGGCCCCCCGAAATCGTAGCGCTCCTCGAGTTGACTGAGGTCCGGCCGAATCTCCACGTCCATGGACGCGCCCCGGATGGTGATGGAATGGCTCGTCGATGGCGTCGGCGTTTGCCCATCGGCGAGTGGGGCGAAAGTCGCGGTGATGCCTAGAGTGGCGACAAGGCATGCAAAGGCCATCCGTGCGACGCCGACGCCGGCCGTCCGCGCCGCAACGCGGTCTCCTCTGCTCCCCCGCGCGCATGGTCGTGGCCGCACGAAGAGTCACCTTGATTTCGGCACGACGCGACCGCCGAGAGAGCCCGGGGGCGCGGCCGCGGTCATTACGGAATCGACCATGCCGGTTGCCGCCGTCGCTAAGCCTCGACCGGCGGCGTCGTCTTGCACGATGAAGTCGATGCCGATGCCTAGGGCCCGCATGCGGTTCCCGACGAACTGCAGGAAGCGCAGGGCGGCGGTTGGGTTCGTGACGCGCATGATGGGGTTGAGCGAGTCTATGATTACCTGGCTTTCGCTGCCGAGTTGGCCGCAAGCCGATTCGATCTGCATCCCTACGTCGTCGAGGCGCTCCGGCGACTTGGCCGGTCCAAGTTGGAACACGCCGGACGCTGCGTGCTCTGAACGGGGCCCGGCGATATCGAGGAACACTATGCATGACGTCTTCACGCCGCTGCGGTGCAACTCCTCGCGCAAGACCTCGTGGCCGCGTTCGAAGCAGACCAAGACAATCATGCCGCCACCTGCCGCCAAACGGCGAACGTGATCTGCCAGCGCAGCCGAGTGCTCGTGCGGGTCCGTATGTACAAGGCGCACACGCCCTGCGCCGTCGGGCCTACGGCTGCGGCGGCGTTCGTTGCGCAAGCGCGCCTGGATGCCGGCGCGCTCGATGCTGTTGACCAGCACGCGGTGCAGCGCGACTCCGTCGATCCGACTCTTGACCAAGTAGTCCTGGGCCCCATCGCGCAACGCAGCCAGCGCGGACGGCTCGTCATCCAGCCCCGTAAGCACGACCGTGGGCAGGTCAGGATACGCCTCGCGTACCGCGTGCAAGGTGGCGAGTCCAGTGCTGTCTGCAAGCCCCAAGTCCAGTAGCACCACGTCGAACCGGCGGCTGCCACGCAGATGAGCCAGACCCGTCCCCAGGCTCTGGGCGCGCACGTACTCGATCTTCACGGCAGAGCCGGCGTCGCGCAGAGCCTCCTGAAGGAGAATCGACTCGCCTGCATCATCTTCGATGTGCAAGACGCGCATTCGCTACCCTCACGGCTGCGCAGGCTTAAGGGTTGCGCGCTCGGCGCGCCTGCTTGCGCCTGGGTGCTTCTGCCCAGGAAAGAATGAGGTCAACTGCGGCGGCGAGGTCCGCTGCGATGGCGGCGTAGGGGACCCCGCGGCGGGATGCGTGCTTTTCCAACATCGCGGCGTCGTACGTCGTAGCAAGCAGGATGCAGGGGATTCCGTATGCAGCCGCGGCTTGGGCGTCCTTTAGCTTGTCTCCAATCATGACTGCGCGGGTCTTGTCCACGGGATGACCGGCGGCTGCGAGGGCGGCGGCTCCGTCCTCCAACATCCCGGGAGCAGGCTTGAGGCGCCTGAATCCTGGACCGCGATGGACTCCGGCCAACGTGAGCAAGTGCAGCGGGCCGAACGGTCCGTACGCAATCTCGATGTTGTCCAATCGGCCGCCGTGGTGTTCCAGTTCGGCGCGGAATCGATCGTGCAGGCGCCGCATCATGCCGGGCGTGGCCGTCCCGAGTCCGACCCAGGGCTGGTTCGTTGCGAGGCAGGTCTGGATTCCCGGTCGATTCAAGCGCGCGAAGGCCTCCCTGGCCCCGGGAAGCCAGCGCAGGTTGCGATAGAGGCGGATTCCAATCCGGGGATTGACGTTGAACACGCCGTCGCGGTCCAGGAAAACCGTGAACACGGAGGATGGAGGGGTCACTTTAGTTCACCGAGGGTGGCCCGTCGCTCGGCGTACGCGTTGTGCTTGTGGATGGATTCCTCCGCTTCGCTCGAGACGAACACGCTCACGGCCGGCCCGAGCTTGGCATATCGCGCCTTCGTCCGGTGCAGGACTTCGCGTACGACATCCTCCACGAAACGGGGATTGTGGTGGGCTTGCAATACGAGGTCGCCTTCATCGCCGCGCTTGAGGAGTTCGAACGTGGGTGCCGACAGGCCTTGCTCGCACAGGGTCACAAGATCGGCGGCCTCCACGTCCGCGTCGCCGGGCAGGTCCAAGACGAGGTGGACGCGGTTGCGTTGGTTGTGCGTGATGAAGGGAAGGGTGGCAGAGAGTTTGTGGCCCTGCGCGCCCAGTTTGTGGCGCACGGTCTCCATCGCGCAGGGACACGCGGACATCCCTATGACCTCGACGCCGACGCGTCGTTGCGTCCGTGGCTTCTTGCCTCCGGGACTCCGCCATGCTTCGGCTTCCGCCAAGAGTCGATAAGACTCGACGCTGGGCTTGCCGCCCGGGTTGGTGCGCGTCAGGAAGTAATCGGCTTCGGCCTTGATGGAAGCGTGGTTCGCGTAATCATGTTTCACGAGCAGTCGAACGGCAAGCCGCCGGCACAGGTTCTCCAGGCTAGGCGCCTCCGCAGTGATCTCTTCGTCTAGGATGTCCGCCAACGCCTCGAGGTTGCGGCTCATGTGGGTCCCCTTCTGCGTCTTCGGCAAGTCGACGAACATGTCGAAGAGCGCGACGACGCCGTGCGGTTTTTGGCCGGGGCGATGGACCGTCACGGGCTTCTTGACGCCTCGCACTCCGACGCGCGTCAACGAATAAGGGTGGATAGCGGAGGCAGCTTGCACGTCCGGCGAAGACGACGCCTGGACCGCCCGTTCGGCCCTGGCTTGCGCCGCCTTGCCGTGGCGGGCGGCTGGTTTCTTCGGGCGGGCGGGCACGCGTTGGGCACGCGGCGGCTTGTCTTGAAGCAGGCGCCCCGGTGCGCCTCGGGCGCACCGGGGACATAGTTCCCCGAGATTCGAGGAACCCGTGGAACCTACCGGCGAGCGCGGCCGATGCACGGCAACGTTTTAGCGGCGACCCTTAACGGACTCGTGCCCCGTCCACCCCGTCCACCCCACCCGCTTTTGATGGGGCTCCTAGTGGGGAGTCCTCGTGCTCGAATTGCGCATTGACGGCTGGCGCAAGGGACTGCGCTTCAGTTCGGCCCACATCACGCCTGAGCACAAGAAATGTGGACGCCTGCATGGCCACACGTATGCCATCCATCTGCGCCTGCGCGGCGACCAAGACGAATGGGGCATCGTCCTCGACTTCGGCGTCATTACGGACACGCTTAAGCAGATTGGTGATGAGATTGACCACCTCATCCTCGTCCCGACGGAATCCAACCACTACTCTGACCTGAAGGTGACGAAGTCGACGGTGCAATTCCGCGTCACCGACCCGTACACGCGTGAACCGAAGCGTTTCAGTTTCCCCCGCCAGGATTGCGCGCTGCTGCCCATCCCTTCCACGACGGCGGAGGACTTGGCGAAGTACGTGTATCGCGAATTCATGCGGCGCACGAAGTTCACCACGAAGACCGCCTTCGTCGAGGTGGGGGTGGACGAGGGTTACGGCAAGGGCGCCTGGTTCTCGGTGCCAGAACCAACGTCGCCGAGGACCAAACGAGCCACCAAGGCAAAGCGGGACGCCAAGGCCAAGCAGGCCGCAACACGACCGACGCGCTAGGTACCCAGACGCGTCAGCATCCGGCGCGCCCCGGCCGGAGTCTGCTTTTTGATGGGTTCCCCCGTCGTCGCCGCGTGTCGAGGTCAGCCGCCCGCCCCGCCGGGCCCAAAGCTCGGCGCAAGAACGAGTCGCCCCCGGCGGCGGTCGTCGTGCTCCTCTCCGGGGGGTTGGATTCCTGCACGGCGGCGGCCTGGGCCAAATCGCAGGGTTACGCGATCGATGCAGTCTCGTTCGACTACGGCCAGCGCCACCGGCGCGAACTCACCGCGGCCCGTGCCGTCGCGAAGGCGCTGCATGTCCGCTCACATCGCGTCCTCAAGCTCCCCATCGGCCAGTTAGGCGCCTCCGCCCTAACCGACAAGACCATCCCGGTCGCGGACGCGCCCGCCAAGGGCACCATCGGCGCTAAGATTCCGGCGACCTACGTCCCAGCGCGCAACACGATTTTCCTCAGCTTCGGCCTCGCCTGCGCGGAAGTGGGCGGCGCGTCCGCCATCGTCATCGGCGCCAATGCCCTCGACTACTCCGGCTACCCGGACTGCCGCCCCGAGTACCTTTCCGCGTTCGAGGCGATGGCAAACCTGGCCACGAAGGCCGGAGTCGAAGGTCGTGGCGTGCGCATCCTGGCTCCCTTGCTGGAAATGGGCAAGGCCGACATCGTCCGGCTGGGCACGCGTCTCGGGGCGCCGCTGCACTTGACGTGGAGCTGCTATCGCGGCGGCGCGCGACCGTGCGGCCGCTGTGAATCATGCGTGCTCCGCCGTAAGGGGTTTCAACAGGCAGGGGTAAGCGACCCTGTGCGGGGGGCGGCGTAGGTGACCTGGACCGACCTCATCGTCGAGGACGCCGCCATCGTGTTCGCGCTGCTTTTGCTGGAGGCGGTGCTGTCCTTCGACAACGCCGCGATCCTCGCCGCGATGGTTCGCAAGCTCCCCGTGCGCGACCGCAAGAAAGCCCTGTTGTACGGCCTCGCAGGCGCGTATGCGCTGCGCTTCGCCGCCATCCTGCTAGCGTCCTTTCTCATCGCCAACCCCGTCTTCAAGATCCTAGGCGGAGGGTACCTGCTTCTGATTGGCGTGAAGCATTTCCATGGCATGTGGCGGCACAAACCGCACGAGCACAAGGAACACGCCATGAATGCCGGCTTCCTGCGGAAACTCGGCATCCCCGCGCTCGTGGCCGTCATCATCCAGATCGAGCTCGTGGATCTTGCCTTCGCCATCGACCAAGTCGTGGTGGCCGTGGCCTTCACGCCTAAGGTCTACCTGATTGTCATGGCGAGCTTCATCGGCATCCTGTTCCTCCGCCTGGCGGCTGCCATGATTGCCCGCGTCATGGACTGGCTACCCCTCTTGGAGCACATGGCGTATGTCGCCGTCACGTACGTCGGTGTGAAACTCATTCTCCTCTACGAGATGCCGTTCATCAACGACGGCCACGGCGTACACATCCCGACGCCCATCAGCATCACCATCACCCTGCTGTTGTTCGTCGTGCCCGTCCTCATCAAGCTCATCTTCAACGTCCCCAAGAGCCTCCCTGTCGGCATGCACATGGCCGCCGCGACGTCCGAACCGGCCAGCTCGCAGCCGGATATTTCGCAGTTGGGCGCGGCAAACCGGGACGTCAAGGACGCTCCGCGCGACATCGACGGCGTGCGTCAGCCGCCCCGGCCACCTGGACCGCCGCAGCCCCCCACCGAACCACCTGGCGGACCGTAGGGCTGCGCGGCGACGAAGCGCTTGCACATCGACGAGGCCATTAAGCCGGCATTTCGTTGCGACCTCCGATGCTGGACCTCCTGTCCGACCCCGCTGTGTGGGTGGCCTTCCTGACACTGACGTCCTTGGAGATTGTGCTGGGCATCGACAACGTCGTGTTCATCTCCATCCTCGCGGACAAGCTGCCCCGCGAGCAGCGCGCCAAGGCCCGACGTGTTGGCCTCGGGCTTGCCATGTTCATGCGCATCGCCCTAGTAGCATCGGTCGCCTGGATTGTGGGCCTCACGGAACCGCTCTTCACGCTTTTCCGCCACGGCATCTCCGTGCGCGACCTGGTGCTAATCGTCGGGGGCCTCTTCCTGCTGGCCAAGGCGACGCACGAGATCCACGGCAGCTTGGAAGGCGCGCACGGCGTCGCCTCCGCCCGCGTCGCCGCGTCGTTCGCCGCGGTCATCGTGCAGATCCTACTCCTCGACGTCGTGTTCTCGATTGATTCTGTCATCACGGCCGTCGGCCTGACGGACCTCGTCCCGGTCATGGTGGCCGCTGTGGTCGTCGCCGTCGCCGTCATGATGCTCGCTGCGGGGCCTATCGGCTCGTTCGTGTCCCGCCACCCCACCGTCAAGATTCTCGCCTTGAGCTTCCTCCTCATGATCGGCGGCTTGCTCGTGGCGGAAGGCTTCGGCCAGCACATCCCGCACGGTTACGTCTACTTCGCGATGGCATTCGCCCTCGGCGTGGAGATGCTCAACATGCGTCTGCGCAAAGTCGCCCCACCGGTGGAGCTGCATAGCGCCTACCAGGAACCAGGCGCACCGGCCCCGCACACGCCGGGAATCCAGGCCAAGCCATAGCCGGGCTGACGGGGCCACGCCACTACGCCGACCTGGCCGCGGAAACCGCGGAACCAGGGGAACGACCCGGCTTCCCCTGATTCCTTGATTCTGCGGCTCGGATGTGCGGCGACCCACGCCATTTCCCTTAAGCCGAGTCGCCCTGGAGGGGGCATCGTGCAGGTCACGGAGGTTTTCTACTCCATCCAAGGCGAGGGCCGCCACCAAGGCCTCCCCACGACGTTCGTACGCGCGACCGGATGCCATTTGCGTTGTGTCTGGTGCGATGCCGCCTACGCATTCTACGGCGGGGAAAAGAACAGCCTGGACGAACTCATGGCGAAGGTCCGAGCCAACCCCACGACGGAGGTCTGTTTCACGGGCGGCGAGCCCCTCCTGCAGAAGGACGCCTGGGAATTCGTCGGCCGCCTCCTCGGAGAAGGATTCGCCGTGCTCATCGAGACGAGCGGCAACATCAGCTTCGCGAAGGCGAACCAATTCCCGCCCGACGCGCGCGCCCGCCTCTGCATAAGCATGGACGTGAAGTGCCCCGGTTCCAAGATGGCGGACAAGAACGATCTCGCGCTCCTTGCGGACCTGCGCCCAATGGATCAGCTCAAGTTCGTCTTAGCCGACCGCGCCGATTTCGATTTCGCCGTGGACATTGTGCGCACGAACGGCCCATTTCCCTGCCCGGTCTTCTTCAACCCCGTCGGCGGCACGGACGCGAAGGCCATCACCGAGTGGCTTCTTGCCGAGAAGGATGCGCTGCAAGTCCACGTCGGCGTACAGTTGCACAAACTTGTGTGGGGCGATGTACCAGGCCGGTGACGCCTGGGAGAGCATGAAGCCCCATTCGTTCCGCAGATACCCCAGATGTCACTGGTGCACCTCGACCCTGGGTACCGGAGGCCTGGGATTGCACGGATTCACACAGAACCGATTCCTCGTCGCCATCACGAATCTGTGGATGTCTGTGAAATCCCAAGCCTCCCACACCCGGCTCGCCGGCTTCTAACCGAAGTAGTGCAACGCACTATCGAAGAAGAGCACGACGACCACGAGGATGACGCACTCGACGACGGCGCCCAGGACAATTGTTGGCAACGCCTTCTTCCACGGCATGCCAAGAACATACGCCGTGAGCACAGCGGTCCACGTCCCCGCACCCGGCAGCGGCAAGGCGACAATCGCGAACAAACCCGCATGGCCGGCGCGCTCTGCCTTCAGGCTCTTGCGTCGCGTGCGCAGCCAAAGCCAATCGAGCACACGGGCCAGGCGGACCGATTTGCGGGCGAGAGCCTCGAACGCGACGAGGACTCCGTACGCGAGCGGCACGATGATGAGGCTCGCGAGGAACGAGACGATGAAGGCGCTGAACCACCCCCATTCGTAGACTAGGATGGCGACCGGGATGCTGGCGCGCACTTCGAGGATGGGCGTGATGGCGAGCAAGGCCACGACGAGCCAGGGCGGCAATCCGAGGCCGTCGAGTACGGCGCGCACGGATTCCGAGAGGCTCACGGCTCGGCCAATGGCGTGGCCTTGAAAACGCTGGTCGTGCCCGCAACCGCCAATGTTTCACGCGGAGAACGCGGAAACCACGGAAACGGTTCCGCGCATTCCGCGCGTTCCGCGTGAAAAGCATGCCTTAGGCCATGGCGGCCATGCCCTAGGCCACCGCCGCTTGCGCCATCAACAATGCGAAAGCCAGCAACAGGTCCGCCGCCGCGACGGTGATGAGCGGCTCGAACCAAGGCCACCGCGAAGCGCCGTGGGCGACGAGGTTGCTGAACGCGAACACCCAACCGAAGATGGCGCATAGGAAGCCAACGATTCCCCACGGACCCTGCGCAGCGAGGAACGCGGTGCCTGCGGAAAGCCACCACGCGTACTGAAACGGGTTGCTTAGCGTCACTGCCCAGACCTTCCATGCACCCGGAATCTCGGGCGCCGCGGCTGACCGGTGGAGCGCCGTGTCGACGGCAAGGTAGACCATGAGCAAAGCGCCAATCCCGGCAAGCCAAGGCGTGGCGACTTCGAGATCAATTAGTCGCGCGATGCCGAAGAGGACCAGCAGCATGTATGCGGTGTCGACGATTGGCGCCGGGAGGCCGGCGCGGATGCCGCCAAACGCGCCGTGGCGACTGGCTTCCCGGGCGATGAGTGCATTGACGGGGCCGGGCGGCGCGGCCAGGCTGAGACCCAGGCCCAAGCCGAGTAAGATGGCACCAATCGATTCAACCACGGTTCAGGTCCTCACACCGAGCCCCTTCCACCTAATCCGGCAAGTCTCTGCCTATCCGGTTCATCAGTAATGGTAGTCGCGTTCGCCGTCGGCCTCGAGGTCGACGCCGAGACCCAGGGCGAGGCGGTTGACGAAATTGAAGTAGCCGATGATGTCGGTCGCTTGCAGCATCTGTTCATCCGTGAAGCCCGCGGCCTTCAGGGTGTCGATTGCCTTCTTGCGGTTCTTCGCCGGCTCCTTGGTAAGCCCGATGGCGTAGTCCACGAGCAGGGCTTCGCGGTCGCTCATTTTCGCCTTCTTCGGGTCCGCAGCGACCTGCTTGACCCAGGCCGGGTCCTTCGCGTAGCGCTCAAGGGCCTCGGAGTGGTGGACGACGCAGTAGGTGCATTCGTTGGTGGCTGAGACGACGACCGCAATGAGTTCCGCTTCACGACGCGACAGGCCGCCTTTTCCGAAGACCGTAGCCATGTAGAGGTCGAGGTGGGCGCGCAGGGCCTTCGGGTTGAGGCTCTGGATGCGCAGGACGTTCGACACGCGGCCGCGGTTGCGTTGGATCTCGTCGTACACGTCGAAGAGCTTGCCTTCGGCCTCGTCTTCGCCGAGGACCTTGATGTACGCCACGGCGACCGGACGCAACCGGTCGTTCATAAGGGCACGGGCCGCGGAAACCGCGGAATCATGGGGAACGATTTCCCTGGATTCCTTGATTCCGCGGCTCGAGGTCGTCGCCTAACGACGGCGCGTGAAGATTGCCATGGCGCCCGCGAAGACGAGGGCCAAGGGACCCATCATGGACCAGTCGAAGGCGAACCAGCCCATCTCGTCGCCGAGCCACGCGACGCCGATCATGAGGAGGAAAAGTCCCCACCAGTTGAAGGATCCCCAGTCGTAGCGTGGTGATGTCGCGTTCCCCGTTCCTAGCGTGCCGATGCCGCCCATGCCCCCGTTCATGGACCTACACTCATTGAGGAGCACCAAAAGGGTGCCGGAATGATTCAGCGGCGGCACGGGGGCGGGAGCTAGGGCGTGGACGGGGAGTGGGGCGTGGGCGGCGGGTTGGGCGTCATGTCTTGTCGCTGCGACGGGATTGCCAGAGGACGCGCGACGCCACTGAGCAATAAGGCGACCATGCGGCCTGTCGTTCTTGCATGAACGCGGCGGACTTTGCCATTGGAATCGAATAGACGTCCGCGACGGCGAGGCGCAGGCCAAGGTCCTCGAAGGGGAGCACGTCGGGTCGGTGGAGGTGGAACATGAGGAACATTTTCGCCGTCCAATCGCCGATGCCCTTGACGGCAGTGAGTTCCTCCAGAATGGCTCCATCCCTCATCTTGCTAAACTTCGCGAACTCCACCTCGCCCCGCTGCGTCTTGTCGGCAAGGTCCAGGACGAAGGCGGACTTCATGCGGGAGAGTCCAGCGGACCGTAATTGGTCGGGGCTCCGGTTGAGGATTCGACGCGGCGTGATCTTGCCGCCCAGGAGCTTCACGACACGGGCTTGGATGGTCCGCGCGGCAGCCATGCTGACTTGTTGGTGCACGATGGAGATGACGAGAGTAGCAAATCCGTCGGTGACTGGAATGGGTGGTTCCGGCGGGATGGGATTGGTCCTGCTGAGGCGATGGAGCACTTTGTCCGACTTGGCCCACCTCGTCTCGGCGGCGGGTTGGAGTTCGTGGAGCAGGCGTCATTCCTCCGGTACAACGGGGACGGCGATGCCTGGGAAAGCCTCTTGCAGCCGCTTGTCAAAGGTCCAAAGGTACGCCCCCTCGAGGAAGGCGACCGCGGCAAAGTACGGCACGTCGTTTGGATCGACAGCCCGGGCCCAGGCGGGTACCACGCAACGAACTCCGAGCTCCCGCACCTGTTGGGCCGTCCAACCCTGAGGACGGATCATGGCCGCGATTAGGATGTTCGCATCAACGACGACGGGATTTCTTCTCAAGTTTTTCCCACCGTTGGCGCATGCCCTGTTCAACCCGGGCGGCGAATTCCTTAACCAGCGGGTCGTTGGCCTCCGCCTCCATGTGGCGGATTAGCTCTTGGCGCCGCTCTTCCTTCGCGATGGCTTGTCGGAACGTTTCGCTCCAGTTCACTTGCGGGTAGCGGTCCATGACTTTTCGTTGCACCGGAGTGATTTCGAAGGTCACTTTTGGCATAGCTGGTGATTTGTTGCTTTTGCTGTATAATGCTTGTGCTGTGGCCAGGGGCTCTTGCATCCATGCGACGAATGGCGGTGAAAGGCTACGTCGGTTTCTTTGGGGTGGCCGAAAACACTTGGTCCACTGCGCCACGACGTGTCGACAACCCAATCGCTGCCGCGCCGCGAACCCTATCGCACCTGTTTGAATTGCGTCTCGTAGTACGCCTCGAACAGCGGCGCGAACTTCAAGCGCTGGTCCTTCCCCGTCGCAGTCTTCGGGATGGCGTCGGCGAACTTGACGACTTTTGGCATCTTTTCCCAGGGCACGCCTTTCGCTCTGAACCAGGCAACCACGGTTGCCTCGGACAACGCGGTGCCCTCCGGCGTCTCCCTACCGTTCGCGTCCTTTTTGCGTTCGATGACGGCGCCAATCTCTTGTCCCAGCTTCTGCGACTTGAAGCCGTACGCGAGGGCGTTCTCGACGCCGGGGATGCTGCGCAACAGTTGGTCAATCTCGAAGGTGGAGTACTTCTCGCCGCCGCGCTCGATGAGCTCCTTGATCCGGCCCACGATGAAGAAAAACGGCCGACCCTTGCCGTCCACGGCCATGAACCCCTCGTCGCCGGTCTGTAGGACGCCGTATTGGAACGTCTTGCGGTTGGCGTCGTCGTTGTGGAAGTATTCCTTCATGACGTTGCGGCCGGAGACGACGATCTCGCCCCAGCATTCTTTCGCAACGGCCTGGCCGAATGTTCCTGGCGACCTTGACTTGCCGGATTCGGGGTCAACGATGCCCATCTGATTGTGGACGATGGGAACTCCGATGGAAGGAAATCCATGGAAACCGATGGCGACCCGATAATCGGCATCCATCAGATCCGGCGGGAGGAAGCAGGAATAGCACGTCGTCTCGGACATTCCCCACCCGTGCGCGATGCGGATCCCGAACTTTGCCGCGAAGGCCTCGGCGACGTCAACGTAGAGTTGTCCAGCCCCACAGATGACGGTGCGAAAGCGCTCTCTGATTCCAGGGAACTTGTCGAGGTCTGCGCCGACATCGGTGAGCGTCTTGAGCATCGCGGGAACGACACTCGTCGCCGAGACCTTTTCGGCTGACACACGCTCCCAGAACAGGACGGGCTTCCACTTGCGGTTCAACACGAGTTTCGCGCCGCACCACAACGCCGTCAGGAAGGACGTGACGATGGCGTTGACGTGGAAGAGCGGCATCGCCGTCATGAAGACGTCCGAGTCGCTGAAGCGATGATGCGCCGCGATGCCGTGCGCGTCGTACAGCATCTCATGCGTGAGGATGACGCCCTTGGGGTTCCCGGTGGTGCCCGAGGTGTAGACGTTCAGTGCCGGAGTGTCGAGCAGCTGCGGCGGCAGATCGGCCTCCTCGGCGACGGTGAACATCATCTCGCCCCACTCCGCGTCGTAGGATCCTCGTTCGCACCCCTCGCCGAACGACACGACGGTCTTGGCTCCGACCCCACGCGCGATGGGCGCCACCCGCATTGCATAGGCGTCGCGCACGAAGAGTGCCGACACCCCCGCGTGCTCCATGATGAACTTGAGTCGGGCGTCGTCCTCCTTCAGGTTCAGAGGCACCGCGAGAAGACCGGAGGCCCACGCCGCGCAGAGCACGATGAGCGTGTCGCTGTGATTGAATTCGTCCGCAGTGGCGATTGCGTCGCCAGGGGAAAGCCCCAGGTCGGCCATGACCTTAGCAGCGCGTCGAACTTCGACGACGAATTCCTGCCGCGTCCAAGCGGAACGCGTGCGGGCATCGTCGTCATAGAAAACCAGAAACGGCTTGTCTGGGGCTTCGCGCGCCCGCACTTCGAGCAGGTCGCCGATGCCGTCCACGCCAAGGTCGAAGCGCGGCAGGACGTCGCCATGCAGCTGGGAGTGGTCGACGCGGTGGGCGGAGGCGATGAGGTCGGGAATTGACCTACTAGAGGCGGTGGACTGGGACGAGGGGGTGGAGGGGGTGGACTTCTTCACGACGCAAGGACCAGAGGGCCAGATATGAATCTGGTCGGAGGCCGCCCGAGCCGGCGGCGCCAGGCCAGCCGTTGTGCGACGACGCTCTTGTTCCGCCTGGGGCTGACCGTTCTATGGCCAACCTTCCGCAAGCCACAAATATGGGGTACCACAAAGATGTGGCCATGGTCCTCGAACGCCCGAAGCCGACCAAGGGTCCGAGCCCGACGTTGACGACGGTGCACCGCATCGAGAACATCCTACGCGATGCGGCCGAAAATGATGAACCTCCACTATCCCACGCAGAAATCGCGCGCCGACTTCCCGCCGCCAAGACGAGACCGGCGACGGTGAAGGCGGCGGTCAACCACTTGGGGCGCTTCGGGTTAGTCGCCGAAGGATCGAAGGGCGTCATGTGGGTGCTAGCTTCCGATGAAGTGTGGAACGAACGACGCGTTCCCCTGAAGTAAGGTGAAGGGACCGACGCCCACACCAACCACTGCCCGAATTCACCTTACCCACCAAAACGACGAAACGTGGGTAAGACTTATTGGGTGGCGTGACCAATTCTCTAGTCATGGCCCACCTGATTGCCGACGAACGGGGGCGCGTCACGCTACCACCCAGCATGAGGCAACGCCACGGCAACGAGTACGTCCCGATCCTCATGCCGGACGGCATCCATCTCTTTCCCGTACCGAAGGGCCCTCTGAAGTTGGGGGGGAAACCCGAGTCCCACGAGCAGAGGAAACGGTTGAACCTGCGCGATATGGAGAAGGAAGTCATGGACGAATACCGCACCATCAACGAGGGCAAACGTGGCCGGAAGCGCTGACGCAAACCTGCTTGTCGCCTCCGTTTACGCAGACGATGCCCTGCACACACGCGCAACGGCCCACCTGCAGCGAGTCGATCGACTGCGCGCCACGGTTCCCGCCGTGCTGGAAGCATTCATCGCCGTGCGACGAAAGGGCGGAAGCCAACAGGCCCTCATTGCAGATCTTGCCAAGCGCTTCGACATCGAGCAGCAAGCGGTCCTCGAGACTGCGGCCCGTGCTCTTGACGAGGGCCTCATCGGGACTCCGTTTGATGCCTACCATGCGGCGGAGGCCTTGCTCCGAGGCGAGAGATTGCATACCGCTGACAAGGAATTGTTGGCGTCGGAGTTCCCCACAATTCGCTATTAGACCGAAACGCAACCCAGCCATGGCCGAACCATCAGGGCGCGCCGTTGGCAACCTCTGGATTGTTGGCAGGCGGGCTCCTGTTTTGCTTCAGGAACCCTGCAATTTCGAGGAGTGAAATTGGCAGGTGTGTTTGACGAGCACGCTGCGCGCGTTACCACTGATGGGGCGTGGTGGCAACCTACAGTTTGCCAACGGGTACGTTCAAGTGCCTCCCCGCTAGTCGACGGTACGATGAACGGCTTGGGCGAAGACGCCAGAGAATCATCAGCGTAGGGTCACGCCACTTCGAGCGTGACCCAGCCCCTTTCCTCCCAAAGCCGACGTCACCTAATCCGGTATGGTAGCGGTCTTGAAAACCGCCGCGCGCAAGCGCTTCCAGGTTCAAATCCTGGCGTCGGCGTTAGGGGCTTCGCCCACAACACCCCCATGGCGGTTGCGTTGCGACGCAACCGCCGAGAGCGCCCTGCGGGCGCGTTAACGTTCTTCTCGCAAACCTCCTACCGTCCCACCAAATTTCCCCGATAAGATCAAGAGCTGGCAAGATGATGTTGACTGCGGGAAATCGACTTGAGCGGCGTTCCCCCAACAGATAAAGCAGCAGGTGACACCACCGGTGTGGTCCTGAATTTGAACTTCTTCCCCTTCACCCAACCTTGTAGTGAGTTTGGTCCTGGGAGACGACAAAGAGACGACAAGGTCCATTGGCGCCGAGCTGATTGGGGGCGGGGACCATGAAGCTGCCGGGGTCGATAGGCATGACGCGGCGTGGGACCCGCGCGAGACCCGTGTCCGCGTTCAACACCTCACGCCAGGTCGAGCTGATACGTCCGCCTGAAGCCGGCCGGGTGCCGCGTATAGGCGGCCGGGCTTGTGAAAATCAACTGGACTTCCGGGTGTCGAAGCCAAAACAAGTAGGTGGCAACAACTTGCATCTTGCTGCACTGCGGTGCAATTGCAATGTCGTAGGAAGCCCGCAAAACTGCGAATTGGGCTTCCAAGTCGCTCAGAATCTGCTCTACTTGCAAGGTGCTGGTCTCTGCTTCACGGACGTGCCACCGAGAAAACAACCCACGGTGCAGATCACGTGACATCTTCGTTCGCCACGCCAGGTCCTCGTATGGTGAGCGACCGTAGAAAACGACGACCGCTGCAGGAGCATAGTCATCGATCAGCCCCGTTGCCCGGTGAGGCTCAAAGCCAGCAAACTCGAAAAGACATGCCGGCTTGTTGGCCCGTGTGCTGCCCGCAAAATCTGGTAGAATGTATAGCCCCGAAAGGGTCGCCGACTGCAGGAGCGCTTCTGATAGTTCGAAGTGTTGATCGCTGTCCGTCTTTACGCGTTCATATTCGGACTGCTTTGGAAGGTATTCGTCAGCCTCACTGTAGAGAATGGAAACGGGGACGTGAAGCCGTCGCAATTCGTGCAGTCCAGTAACGATCAGGAGGGAGCTCAGGCCGGAAATATCCAGCCAAGCACGCCGAGGTTGCTTCCGTGCAACGACATTCGCGATACCTTCACGCAATTGTCGATGAGCAAGAACAGGTTTGCTCCGGTCAATTACGATTGTACCTTCAACGGCCGCGCCTTGCTCCTTAAGGAGTCGATTGAGTTGATCGTAATGGGCATCGTTCCCCGGGAGTCCCGCGGTATACTGAACAAGGACTACCCCGGAAAAGCGCGCGAGGGATTTTCCTAGTCGAACGGCACCCGCAATGGCCCGGTCTTCAAAACCAGCGGCCACGATGAGAAGGTCGCCGGCGACGTCGGTCGTTTCCGGAGAAGTCAATTCCATCAGTTTCACGGAAACTCCCCCAATCCGCGCTGCCCTTTGCCGTTGGGAGCCAACTCATCGAGACGGTCAACGTGGTGCCTGATGAAACTATCCGGTTCCAGGAGCATTTCTTCGAGTCGACGCTGCGTCAAGAAGATGTGGTTTCTAACACGGTAGGTAATGCGGAATGCGGGCGAAAAGGCCTTGTTCAGATCATAGCGGTGCGATAGCCCAAACTGCTTACGCGAGAAATTGAAACCATCGTCCAAGAGCAAACCAAACTTGATGAGTTCTTCCAGTAGTTGCTGTGCTTCTGGCGATAGTGGCTTTTGGTCGGCGCGCTCAAAGGTGATGGTTTCGTACCACCGGTCGTGCTGGCCTGTTTCGTAGCGCGTTAGGTAATCGCGGGAAATTTTCCCGACCGCGCTAATCACTTCTTGGAGCCTCCGGCCGAGCGGTTTGCCGGCTAATGTTCCCGGCAACTGGCCTAGCGCCTTCAATTGGCGCTTACTGTAAGCTCGGATGGCGGAATCCTGGGCCTTGAGCGGGATGAACTCGGTGTCCGTCCCCACGTTGTTGACCTTGAAGATCTGCTCAATCATTTCCAATAATGTGCGAATGCTACCGTGTGCCAGACTCGTGAGGATCGCCCAGCCACCGTAGAACGCATACAGATCAGGTCCTTCGCTGCCGGGCTCATCCCTTCCCCTCGCAAGTGCGGCTAGGAACTCATTGGGGTCCTGTGAGCGGCCAAGAAGGTCACGTATGCCCCGCCGATATCCAGCAGCGCGCAGACGCAGGTCCACGACGTCGGCCATATAATCGGAGAGCCGGAAGGCCGTCTGGCGAGCGGTTGTACTGGAAACCTCTCCAAGGTCGACGTAAGTCAGCTCATGCCGCGAGTCCAGTGCACGGCCATCCGCTGAATCAAGAGTGTACATGAACTTCTCACATGTGATCTTGAAGCAGTGGTTAGCCTGGGCAGCGCGCACCAAAGAGTTCAGGATCTTCTGCAATTCCAAGTGAACATGACCATAGCTGGCATCATCAATCAGGATGAAAAATTGACAATGCTGAAGGTCCGGCATGATTCCCTTGAGCAAGCCAAAGAAGGTGTCAAGGTCTCGTTCACTCAGCAGAGGCTTGCCAGGCGTTACCTGCAGTTGATGCCATGTCGCAACAGCGCTGTTTTCCAGCGAGGTTGTTGCGGCCAGACACTGCACTAGTAACCTCCGGCCGGTTTCTTCACCTACCACGGCGAAGGAGCCCAGACGCTGCTCTAAGAATGCGACCAGCGGCTCGAACGACCGAGGTTCCCTGAGAACTGGCCCCCTTCCATTGGATAACTGGACCTTGAGCCCCTCATTGATGGTTTCCAGGGTGCGATTAACGATCTTTAGAATCAGAATGTGCCGGAGATGAAGTTGGGTGGCAGCGTCGAACGACTCTGCTCCCATGAACTCGGGGGAGAAAAACTTGAATTCGCCGAGGCGGCAAGGGAAGAGAACGCCGAATGCCTTCCGGAAATCATACCCAATGTCCTTCATTCGCTCCTTAAGGGCGGAGTCGTTTTCAGCGCTAGCGATCGCGCGGGGCTCGAATGCAAGCACCCGGAGATAATGGGATTTGCCACAGCCGCGGGGTCCCGATATCCAAGTGTTGCCAAACCGAGCGATTGTATTGAAGCGCGACTTGACGGGCGTGAAGAGGCGATAGAGATCCTCGGCGTGAGGGATCCATTCCGCACGGAGCCAATCAAACGGCTCTGCGGCGGGCGGTTTGAAGTAACCTTCAGGTGCCTCTCGTTGGGGACTGGCGTAATCAGCCATTACTGCGGCAAATGACCCATATGACCCCAGTCGAAGTCCTTCGAGGATTTTGAAGGCCTTGTCACCGATGATGTAGCGCGCAATGCCTCCCGGGTAACCGCGGCACGCGATGACGGTTGCTCGCAGCAAATGGTCACGAAAGTTCTCAAGATCCGTCTTCCCCGACAGTAGTGCGGTAGGACGCTCGGAAACCCCTACAAAATCGATCAACCAAAACTCAGCGCGACGGTCCGGCCCAGCCTCGGGCAATACCAGGATATTTCCTTCGTGGAGGTCACCATGCTGCAGGCCAGCATTCTCCACCGCAGCAAGTGCGCCTCCCACCCTCTCAATGAACCGGTCAAAAACCGCGGGGCCAAGATTCGCATGGGTGGCCAAGAAATCTGCAAAGGTCTTGGCCCGCGCATCTACGTAGGAAAGGACGACGCATGGAACTGTAACATTGCCATCCGTAACATGGACGTGGATGACTCCTGAATCGACGACATCCGGGATTCCGGTGGCTTCTACTTGCGCGCGCTTGGCCAGAGCCTGCGACAAGGCATTGAATCCGACGCTGAAAGGCAGGAAGATCTTGACTGTTCGACGCTTGTACGTTCCCTGTTGTTCGGCTTCGAAGGTAATGGACGAAACGCCGCGCCCAATCACGCGCAGAAGTTTGTAACGACCGGGCAGCGCATCGGCAAACGAACCGCCGCCAATTGTACTGCCAAGAAGATCCTCATAGTTCGTGCTGCTGGATACGGTTCGTTGGCGACCCAATTCCGTGAGCTCCAGCTTGCCGCCAGACCGTTGGAGCAGGCCAGCTTCCAAGAATGCCTTGCAAGCATCCCTAACGACCTCGACAGGGAGTTTCAAGCGCCCCGCAATTTCCTCGATGGATAGTCCCGCCTGACGAACCAGGAGATGGAGGATTAACAAACCGCGAGCATCGCCCAGCCAAGAAAGGAGCGCATATTGGCTCGACACTGCCAGATTGGCGTCTCGAAGCTCAAGTGATCCCGTCATGGAATCCGACCTCGCTGTTCCCATTGCTTGGCGCTCCGAACTTTCTCAACATGCTCCAAAACCCGGCCCGTGAGGTGACATTCAATGAGGTCAGTGGGATTGGTGAACCAATCGAGCTTTCCGTTCATGCCTTCAAAAATTGTTAGGGCTCCATTGGCTGAGTAGCCCGACTTGTGGGATGCGTCCGCGCAAATCATCATCTTCCCTGCGAATGCTCGTTCTTTGGCAAAGTCATGGACCTCAGCAATCGAACCAGCGCTGGCCATTAGACATACGATGAAGTCGTAACAACTGGCCTGAATGTATTCTGCAACCGTAATGTTGAGGCCGCTCCGTTTTAGGTGTTCGCTGGTCCAAACGTCTTCGCTGAAATGTACCGTGTGACCAAGTAGCTCCAAACGCTGTTTGATTTGGACACGCTTTTCGTACAGGTCGCCACCGGAGGCTGAAGGCCCCCACACCAGAATTCGGAGCGTCGACCGAAGGTGGATTTCCCGGGCCAGCGCCAGAAGGACGGGGTCGGGCGCATTGGTTGACCCGAGGGCATCCCGTACAGCCAGTGCAATGTCTTCTGGCCTTGCGCCTGAGCCCAGACTGGTGCCGGTTATGATTACGGCTACCGTCGGTGGGGCTCTGTAATCGGCTGCGATTTCTGGAGATTCGGCGAGGAGTTGCTGGATCTTGGTCTTCCCCCACCAGTCGAGCTTGACGCCCGGGTGAGCTTTGCGCAATTCGTCAAACCACGTCAATTCGGCGGGTGTCAGGTCCTTCGGCAACATCAGGGTCCAGGCACCCACGTGGTGTGAGAGAAGGGCAGCGTCCAGCGACCGCTTGACTTGCTGGCGTTGTCCTTTGCCCAGGGTTTCGAGGAAAAACTTGTGTTGAAAGACGTCCACTTTGGCATGGAACACGCCCAAGAAGGTGTCCACACCGTCGTCGCCACCTGATCCTTGAACAGGCTTCGCATCGGGGTGAAGCTTCATTACGAGACGGCTGCACATGCTACTGAAATTGTCCCGTCTGGATTGCTCGGGGCCCGCCATGTGGGTGAAGTCGAAGGCGGTCAGTTGCATCCCCCTATCCGCTCAGCAAAGGACACCTAGGTTAGGATGCCGATCACCCAAGCCGATCGCAATAGCCTTGAAAGCCGCCTGGATCGGACGAGTCATGCCTCACATCCTGGAGGCCAGCTGTCCAAAGTGCGGGAAGGTGGCCGACGGCTACGACGAGATCGAGTCGATGTTCGGTTTCCGTCTTCTGGGCGGCAAGAACCAGCCCCAATCATGGTGCCGGGAGTGTCGGGGCGGAAAAAAGGCGCCCGCCTAGATTCCGTCCGGCAACGATCTCCCACGCCTGTGACCGGTCGCCGTCTGCACTGATGCGGCGAGGAGCTTGGCGAAACTCAAGGTCGAAACCATACCTGGCATACAGTTGGCGAACGCGTTTCGTGAAGGCATTCGAGAGCACCACCGGGCCATGGTGATTTGCGAGGAAGCGGGCCAGGTCTTGTTGCTGCTCCCATGTGAAGCCGTCGGGAGAGTAGTGTCGGAATTCCGTGTCGTAGGGCGGGTCGGCGTACACGAAGTCCGTCCTCTTGAGGGGAACCTTCCCGAAGGAAACGTTGGTGAACTGCCATTTCGCGAAAGCCCGCTTGTAGGCGCTGAGATCGTCAAGCATCTGCACGGTCTTGTAGAATCCATACGGGACGTTGAAGAAACCTGACTTGCTGAATCTGCAAAGCCCGTTGAAGCACGTTCTGTTGAGGTAGTAGAACAGCTGGGCGGCTTCTGCGCTCGCGGTGTCCTCCTCCTTGACGAGGGCGTTGAAGCGGGTCCGGTTTCTGTAGTACTGGTCTTTCGAGTTTCTCCTCTTGATGTCCCAGCCCTCCCAATCCCAGCCTTTTCGGACGTGCTTGTAGAAGTTGATCAGGTGCTCATTGAAGTCGTTGAGCAGCGCGCGCTCCGGACGCAGCTGAAGGCTGATGCCGAGACCGCCGCAGAACGGCTCGACAAGGCGCCGGTGCCGGTAAGGCTCGTAGAGGATGCTGATCCTGGGCGCGAGCCACCGCTTGCCGCCAGCCCACTTGAGCGGGGGTGCAAGCGGCGGAGACTGCAGCGATGCCTTCTCCGAAACTTGCGGGTTCGCTACGGTCCTGCGTTTCGCAGGGGCATTTCGGGCCTTTCGCTTAGCAGTCAAGGGAGCACAGCAGGGCGTCTTGCAGGGATTCGCATTCGAACTCCTCCCGGTGGGCCTTCTCGGCGTCCTTCACGCGGGATTCAAATTGTTCTAGGAACCAGCTTCGAAGCTCGGCGTCGAACCCGCAGTGGAAGTCCCATGGCGCCACCTTCCACTGCCACTCGAGGCCCTCGCCGTCTAGGCATTCCAGCCCGTCGATTCGTCGCTGCTTCGCTGGCGGCACCAAGGTGTGTGAGTTGTTCTTGATCTTTGATCTTTGCCTAGTCGTCGCGGGCCGCCTTCAAGGCGCCGGGCGCCTGGCAGATGCGACAGCGCGATTGCGGCTGCGGAGGATCCAAGCCCCTGTTCCAGCCAAACCAATTGTCCACTTGGCCGACAAGGTGGCACTGGGAGCACGTCGTGATCGGCATGTGGGATAGCGCGACAGCGTAGTCGGCATATGCGGGGAGAATAGCCAGGGCGGCCTGGAATTTTGGGTGCTCCTTGAAGGCCAACGAAGGCGTAGTGCGGGGGATGCCCAAGTCAGCGAGAGCAAAACGTCGCAGGTAAGCTTCGATTGATAGGAGACAATCGTTGAGCGCGTGCTTGCCCCCCACAGTTGCCGGCTTGAATGAGAACGGCTTGTCGGGTACCAGTTCAAAGTAGCGTTCAGCATAACGTCGTCCGAATTTGTCCTCCAGTGCCTTTGCGAAGAACTGGATCACTTCGTGCTTTCGTGGAACGTTTTCATCGGTGGCCAACCAGAGGAGAGTCCCAGCCATTGGCGGGGAGATGGCTGCGACATCGTCGACGGCGATCATGCCGCCGCCTCGCTGTACTGCTTTAGCTTGGCCGCCAGGGTCTGGAAAGCCTTGGTAGTGGATGCCTGCCATGCCTGCGTGGTCGCGTCCGTATGCAGCCATTGGAGCGGCTTGGCCTTGAGGAGCGCCTTCGGGTCGCAATACTTGGCATTGATGGAGGGGAGAATGCGCAAGTCTGCGGATGCCAGGGCGCGGCTCTCCTCTAGTCCGCGGAGCGCGGCGACGGCCTCGAGCCGCTCGCGCTCCAGTGCTTGTGTATCATAGAGTTGCGAGCGTGACGATGTGATGGGCGCCGCTGAAAATGGCGATCCCTCCAACTTGCTGAGCTTGTCGGAGATTACCTCCAGGAGTTTTTCATCGATGCTGCCGGCAACGTGGAAGTTGTAGACCAAGATCTCAGTCTTGGTCTGCCCAACGCGGTCGATGCGGCCGATGCGTTGCTCAAGGACCATCGGATTCCAGTGAAGGTCGTAGTTGATGACGACGTCGCAGAACTGGAGGTCTAGTCCTTCGCTGCCTACTGCCGTGAGGAAGAGGATGCCGCGCGGGTCCTTGCGGAAACGTTCGAGGACCTCCATGCGATTGGGGCCAGGGACGTCGCCCGTGACGACGTAGCAGGGCAGGTCCGGCAAGGCGTTTGTGAGGTAGCTGATGGTTTCCCGGTACTGACAGAACACGATGGCCTGGCGCTGGAGTTCGCCCACCAGCTCCACGAGCGCGGCTCGCTTCGGGTCAGGAATGTTCAGCGGATCGGTGGCTGTCGATTTAGCAAATGCAGCTGGTGAACTGGAGGCCGTTCTGTAGTAGGTGATGGTTTCAAGCGGGAAGCGGCCGCGTCCGCCGCGGCGGCCGGTCAATTCGTGAACGGTTTTGTTCACGTGATCAGAGTATGACTCTGGGTAGTCTACGATGACTTGGCGGATTTCGCGCCGCGCAAAGTGGATCTTGAGTTTCTCCTTTAGAAAGCGAGTGATCAACGCGTTGAGGACGCTGTTTTCGCGCTGGCCCCAAAGGTGGCCGAGCGCAGCGTCGACGACGATGCCCGGCGAATCCGGGCAAAGAATGGCGTATTCGTGGAAGAGATCGTCGACCGAGTTGTTGACGGGTGTGGCCGTCAGGCCGATGCGTTGCGTTGCCCGGGCGGCGAGGGCCCTCATCGAGCCCCAGGACTTGGTTTCGTTGTTGCGGAAGTTATGAATCTCGTCCACGACCAGGAGGTTATAGTCGAGTTCCATTGGAAGGTCGATCCGCGAGAAGGGTAGGACGTAGACTCTGCCTTGTCGGGACAACTCGCTCTCGCGCTCTGCGGTACGCATCTCCTCTGCAGAGCGAATGGGGTGGGCTTCCAGGTCGAACTTGCTCCGCAGTTCGTTCACCCATTTGTCTACGAGGCTGACGGGGCACACGACCAAAGCGGTATGGCCTTCGCGTGCCACCGACCAGTAGATACAGTAGCCTGCCGAGATGGTTTTACCGACACCGACGCCGTCGGTGATGAGCAGGGGAGCGCCGCGGGTGAGGAGCATCTTGGAAAGGGCGACCAGCTGGTATGGGGCTGGCCGGATGCTAGGCATCGCCGAGCTCCTTCCAAAAGTCGCGGTCGAGCCGGAGCAGGTCAAATCTCTCGGCTTTCACACCGCGCTGACTATCAAGATGCCACCGGACGACATCGTCGAGCGTGTAGCGGTGGATCCGTGTGCGGGATTGGCTTGCGACCTGTTCAGCCGGCGCCGTGAAGCCAGACGTTGCGATGTAGATCCCCATGTCAGGCCGAGGGGAATGGGTCTCTAGCACGCCGACGAACTTCTGCATCTCAGGCCCCCCCACTTTGGACCCCCATCTCTTCACCTGGCCGACAGCAAGGTGCTGCCCGAAGTCGGTTTCGGCGAGGAGGGTGAAATCAACTCCGCCATCGCCGGCAAGATTGGTATGCTGAACGCTAACCACTCCGGGGATGGCGCGGAGAGTTTCTGCAATCAGTCGCTCGAAATCATAGCCGTCCATGCCACCAAGGCGGCTACGAAGTTCCTCCATGATGCGAGCGTTACTGAGTTCGATCCAACGCTCGAGTTGGTCGGGGCTGGGAATGCGCTCACAGCTGAACGTTGTCGAGAGGGGACTGTAAACAGTGCGCCAGGCGCCGATGACAAGTGGCTGCCGGAAATGAGCCTCTTCGGCCTCAAACGCCACTGCCGCTTCTGCTCGGTCGACGCCATGGACCTTGGCGTAGGCCACCAGGATCTCGGACTTGTCGAGCTGGCGCTGCGTATCGGTCGGCGTTTCGCCCAGGAGGTGCTTGATGATTTCAGCAAACGCTTCCACGCTACTTCTCCAGCTTCTTCAACAGCCGCTCGACTGCTTCCTGCAGTTGCACGAGCTCAATTTTCAGGCGGGGCTCGTGCTGGATCATGGCAAGCTGCGTGTCGTCTATGCTTGAGAGCTGCGCTGACCAGGTGCCGATTCTGCCGAGGAAGGGTGCCGCGAGCTTGAGGTTGTTCTCACGGGCGATTTCCATGGCCTGCTCCATGCCGATCTTCTTGTTCGTGATGAAGGCCTTCGTGGCCTCCTCGTCTTCCAGCACCTTGGCGAAGTCACGCAAGCCGCCGGTGGTGGCTACGGAGCGAATCTTGTTGGTGGGCGCACCGGGGGTGATCAGGCCGAAGTAGGTGTGGAGGTTGTCATCTGAGCCTTCGAACCATTTACGCACCTTGGGCGGCGCCTCATGGAAGTAGCTGTAACGGTCAGGGTCAGTGTCCTTCGTTGCGGAGGAGTACTGCCGGTAATATTCGAAGTCGCGGAGCCGGTCCTTGACTTTCTTGACTGATAGCTGCAAGCGATCAGCGATGTCGTCGAGCTCCATCTTGTACGTATAGCGGAGACGGTGGACGTAAGCGGCGTCATTGAACGCGCCCCACGACTTCTGGCCTTCTTGGAGCACGCCCTTGAGCACCTCTACGTCCGCCGCATCGACGCCGGCGGGAATGACGCGGGCGGGGACCTCCTTGAAGCTGATTCCCTTGGGTGCCTTAGCGTTCTCGCGAGCGAGGAGCTTGAGCGTAACAGTACGCCGGTTGCCGTCGACGACCAGGAACGTGCCGTCTTTCCTTTCCTGGACGACTACGGGATTCAGGACACCCTCGCGGTGGATTGCCTTGCTCAACGTCATGGTGGCGTCGTCCTTGGCAATCTCGGCTTCCATCAAGGCCTGGGTGAGCGTCTTCTGGCCCTTGAGTTCCAGGTGCAGGAAGCGGGGGTTGTGCGGGTCCAGGTGGAGTTTTTCAAGCGGGATTCGGCGAATTTCTGTTTTCGTGATGTCCATGGTTTCACTTTCCTAGACGCTTCAGGAACCTGAGCGCTTTCTCATAGGTTGTCGGCTTACCAAGTTTCAACTCTGTTTGAGGGGAACGTGGCGCCTCGATGGCGATGAATTCAACCGCCGCCTGAGTTGAAGCCGGCCGAGGGGGCGTTGCGCCCGGGGCACGGGCGGCTGATGTCGGCGGCATCGCTCGTGGATTCGTGCCGACCGGCCGAAGCAATGGTGGGGGGAGACTCGGCGCGGTTGGCTGAATGGGGCCGCGTAGAGGGGTCGCGGGCGGTGCCGTCTGCAAGCCAGCAACAGCGGGCACGGGCCCAGCCGTCGCGTCCGGCGGCGCTAGGGCGGTGTACGAGGAAACTGGCTGGACCTCCGCCTTCTTTGGTTCGGGTGCGCGGGTGCTGCGCTGCATCCTGGCCCGCCGATCTTGCCCAAGCGGCCCCGCTGGGTGGGCCATCTGGCGGGCCTTTGCCTTCTTGATAGAGGCCCTCGGTTTCGGAGCCACCTTGATCGGCGCCTTCTTGGCTGGCTTGGAAGGCGGCGCCCGCGCCGCTCCGGGAATCGGTACTGGGTGATCTGTGGCCAGTGGGCCGGTGGCGCCGCCTGCGCCTGCAATTGCATTGGTAAGGTACTCAGCGAGCGTCTCATGGCTCGTGATCCCAGCGAGACGCAGAGTCGCTCCAAACTGACGCATGTCAGCGGCCGCGCCCTGGAGGCCGAGCACGCAGACGGCCTTCGGATTCAAACCGCGAAGACTCGGAATGGATCCGCCTTCGACGGCCCGCCAGATCTCTCGTGCGTCGCCGTCCAGCACCTCAAGATCCACTTCAGCGGCCTGTGAAAGCCCGAGCGTGAGATCCGTCACGAGTGTGGCCTGCTCCTCGGAACCGTCGTCAAACCCGGGAAGCCTAAGCAAGTTAGAGCCCACGTGACCGAATAGTGCCGGACCAGGATGCCGAACGCCCGGCGCGAAGCGTGCGAAGCTTGCCGCCCGCCGAGCAGCCACACTACGCACGACACCATCGGACTCATCGCGAATGAGCACCCATCCTGGGGGATAGGTTATAGCGGTAGCGATCACCCGGGCGAACGTGATCAGGAGGACGCTCTCACCGGCGAGGCTGATCAAACAGGGGCTCACCTAGGGGGCTTACGCTGGCGTCCTTTCGGTTCTGGCCAAGAGATCCTGATAGTCTTCAATGGAGAAGATGGACTTGCCTGCGACGTGCGACAGGTCCCGGGACATGGTCTGCTCCGCGCTCATGGCGTAGACATGCTTGCCACGGCTACGCCGTAGGTCGAGGCAACGGTTTGAAAGCGGAATTATCCATACCGCACTTCCAGAGCTGCTGAAACCCTCACTGACCCCTTGTACACGTTTGCCATGTTACCGGAAATGCGAACCGCCATCGACAACGCCACGAGGCTCAATCGAACTGACATAGGGCGGTCCCATGCGATCCGAAAAAAGCTAATATGGGATCGAGGCCACCTCGCTAGGCGGTGGCTTGCGCAAGACGAAGAGGTTCTCGTGTGCCAGCAGAAGGAAGTCGTATCGGGCAGTCCAGCTCGCTGCGGAGTACGTATTGTGCTGCAACTTGATGATGTGTTCGCGTAGGACCATCCCCGCTCGGAGAAAATTGTTTAGAATCTCGAAGGAGAGCGGAACGACGTGGCTCCGTTTCCGCGTGTCGCCCATCAAGACCGCGCAATGCCCATCAGCTCGAAGAACACGGCAGGCCTCGGCCGCCACACCGGTCATGGCAGCGAAAAATCCCGCGTCGTGCAAACTGGATAGATCATTGCGATTCTCACCATCCGTGTATCGAATGATGTTGGCATAGGGTGGATGCAGGACGACCAGGTCGATTGAGCCGTCGCGCACTTGCGTGAGGCACCGTGCGTCGCCGAGGAAAACCCTCTGGAGGGAGCCCGCGGTCGGTGGAACCGGCTCCAACCTGCTTTGAGCAACAAGCGTCGCGTCGGGATTGACATCCACGCCGATGGCGTTCCGTCCCAGGAGTCGTGCCTCGACCAGGGACGTCCCTGAGCCACACATGGGGTCAAGCACGGTTTCGCCGGGTCGCGTGTAGTGGAGAATCAAGTTTCGCGGTACATGCGGTGACCAGTTCCCCCGGTACGACGGATCATGAGTCGCCCAATCCCCTCTTTCGGGAAAGCTCCAAACAGTCGATCGTTGCAACGGATAAGGATTTGGCGCGCGATTCTCACGATACTTGGAGCGCAGATGAATCGCCTTACCCGCGATACGGACGAATTCAGAACTGGTTCGCGCCCTCGCCAAGTCAAGACCGGTTACTTCACGCATTGCTTTTCGCCCAACTATTCGCCTTCTGCAATTGCGTAGAGCACTCCGTCGCTGAGAGACTCCACTTCCGTCGAATTGACATTCGCTTTATCGGCATCTTTGACATCCAGAAGAAATTGGTCGAGGGCCCACCTGAATTCTTCCCCGATTTTTTCGAGGCGCAGGTGGAAGTCATATTGACCCACGACAAAATCGTAACCGTTTGGTTCTGTTTCTCTCAAATCGACTCCGTGAACAATGCGGTGAGTGGCCACGTTTAGACCTCCAATGGCGTTTGTCCGGGCCTTTGCCGCTCGTTAAGCCACCAACCGAGCAGGCTGTCCAATTCGCTGCCGAGAATCCCGACCTTGCCGCCCGTTGTGGTCTTGACGCGGTAGATGCGATTGTCGAACTTCTCATGGTCCTCGACCAATTCGACTTGGTGCTCGCCGTGCGGGCTCGTCCGGAAGGGAAGCTCGGGCATGAGACTAGAATGGCGCTCAAAGGCTACATTCTCTCGGGTGGGGTAAGTGAATTTCCCGTTTCATTGGGAAAAACTTCATCACTCAAACACAACCGTCCTCTCCTCCACCGCCAACGCAAGGTGTACGCCTTCGGCCATGCTGTCCAGCCGCACATTGCTCAACTTGTCCTGGCTCTCCTCCTCGCCCAGTTCGGCCAACACCCACACCCCCTGCTCGAACCGGATGCGGTACTCCCGTTCTCCAACCCGGAACTTGTAGTCCATGGGTCCCTGCTCGTCGAGGGGGATGACGTCCGTTTGCTGCCTTGCCATGGTCCCCCAATGCATCGACAAGGGGAAGTCCGCGTCGGCGGGGTGGGTGAAATCGGGCAGGCGTTGGTGTGTGCGAGGGTGGCCTTGCGGGCGTCGCGCGTGGGGAACCTCCTAGCGGAATGCTATACGAGTTGATTGAGCAATGAAGTCATATACTACCGATGCCAAGTCTATCCTCATGTCACCAGCTGCGGCCGCGGTTCGCAAAGGCCCCACCACGACCACGCTGCGGACCATTGAGCGAGTCCTCAGAGACGCCCGAGCGCCTGTAACGCGGTACCACATTCGCAAGCAGCTCGGCAACAGCATCAACCAAACTACGCTCGACGAAGCCCTCGACTACCTCGCCGACCACGACTTGGTCTACGACGAAGGACCCGGCGGCAAGGTCCTGTGGATTCACGCACCTGCCGACGTGCACGCCAAACTCTACTCCTAAGGCGACACGATGGCGAAGCCCAAGCTTCTTGGCATCCGCTACGCGCGCCTAGCCGAGGCTGTGAGGCAAACGTGGAACCACGATGCCAATGGCACTTCTGTGGAATCGAGGAAGGCCGCCGAAGCCAAACTGAAGAGCCTGAAGACGCTGGAAGCACGTATTGCCACCAACGTGTTCACAGCTGGAGACACGATGCAACACAATCGCTGGCCAAAATGCCTCAGGGCGGACTACGGCCACATCCAGAATCTGTTCCGGTTCGAGCTAGCCGACCGATGGCGCGGCTACTATTCGTTGATTGGCGAGCCCGGAGGTGTCCGAGCCGTGGTCCTCTATCTCTGGGACCACAAAACATACAGTCGGCAAAGCGGCTACCAGAAGAAGTAGCGGACTTCGGCTTCATTCAAGGATGATTAGGTGCCCCGTCGATTCCAGCCGCTTGGTCCTTCCGACCTGGCTCGACTTGATGAGGCCCAAACCCTCGAGGAACTTGACGTCCTTACTGACGCGCGTCTTTTCTCGGTGGACGCGGGCGGCGAGTTGATCGAGGCTGCTGGGGGCCCGCCGTCGGATTTCCATGAGGAGCCTGAGGCGCTGCTTCGTGAACGGGGATCCCGCCTCGGCGAGCAGGGTTTCAAGCGGCAGGACCAGGACGTCGCCGCGGTAATGGTCCGGATTCTTTGCGACGTCGCGGAAGACGTCGAATGCGCGCCGGATGGCCTGGTCGGTGGTCATGCGTCCTCCTTAGGCTCGCCGGCCTCTTGAAGTTGGCGAATTCGGCCAACCATTAGAGCGCGATAGCGACGCCAGTTTTGTAGGAGGTCCCTTTCCGCGGCGTCGAGGAGATTAAGTAAGGCTCCGGAGGAGGCCAGCTCGACGGGACTGGAATCTTCGAAGAACAGGTGGACGTGCGCGGTCCCGTGACAATTGTCGTACCGGACGACTTCGCGCCATTTTCCGTCCACGCGGCTTCGATAGTTGACGCTGAACTCGACGAGCCGACCGTTTGTCAGGACGCGGCGCAGGTCCAGGTGGTCTTGATCCAGGACCAGCGGCACCTCCGTCCGCAGGACTTCTACGTTCCCGCAGCGTTTTCGGGGCGGTCTGCGCCTTGCCATCACTCGTCAATCGTTGGCATGCGGAAGCCCTCGTCGGCGGGGTGGGTGAAATCGGACAGGCGTTGGTGTGTGCGATGATGGTCATACGGATGCGGCGTGCTTGGAGACGCGCAAGTGAAATTCCCATTTCTCTAGTCGTCGCCACCGGAAGCCAAATCACGGCCCCAGCCGATGCCCGGTGGAGCCCCATGGCACGAAGCGTCAAGATCACGATTTCTGCTCAAACTCGGACCGAGCTCTCCCGCATGAGGGCCCCAGGGGAGACCTACAGCGCAGTAATCCAACGGCTCTTGGGGGAGGCCGGCGTGAAGGCGTACGAGCCCGGATGGAATCGCATTCTGGCGGAGGAGGAGTTTATTTCGCTTAGCACGCTCAACGAGATCCAAAAGCGCCTGGATGAGGCTCGTGGCGACCCCTCCATTATGATTCCTTGGTCAGAGGTCAAGAAACGGATGTCTGCAAAAAAGCGCAAGGGCACTACGAAGAGGAAGGCCTAATCCCCCTGCTTCTCGGCCTTCGGCCCCGGCACGAAGTTCAGCAACGCGACCTGCGCGAAGCCCTGCGGCATGAAGCCGACTGCGTTCACGCAACCGTAGTCCTGCGCGAAAGCCATGCACTCCATGTAGCCGATTCCCAGAACGTGTCCCAGGATAGAACGGTTTGTGCCTGCGTGGGCACCGATGGCGATGCTTCGTCCCTTGAATTCGTGCAGGACGTCCTTCCACACCGAACCGATCCGTTCGTGGAACAATTGGCAAGATTCTCCGTCTGGGCAAGGCCTCTGGGCAGTGTCTCGTTCCCACGCCGCCGCTTCCCCGGCGTCTCTCGCGACGATTTGTTCCCAAGCTAGGCCCTCCCACGCGCCGAAGTCCATTTCTCCGAGCCCCTTGCGGACCTCGATTTTCTTCCCCAAGTGCTTGGCGAGCGGGGCGATGGTGTCGAGGGCACGCTTGCGGGGGCTGCTCACGACGGCGTCAATGGGTGCGGCAGAGAGGTATTCCTTGATGGCTTCCGCTTGGTGGCGTCCGAGGGGTGAAAGGCCGACGTCCTTCGTCCCGAGGAAAGTCCCGACCCAGGGCGCTTCGACTTCGCCGTGGCGGATGAACCAGACTCGGGTGGAGCCCACGATGGCGCGAGATGGCAAGGGATGATGATGGTTGCTAGAAGGAAATCCGCGTCAGCCCGGGAACGCGGTCAAATGCCGTGTCGTTCGAGACCAAGGGCTCGCCGTGGTGGATCGCGGTCGCCGCAATCTGCAAATCGTGCCAAGGAAGTCGCTTGCCCTTTGTCAGGAGGTCGGACTGAAGCCGGAGCGCGACGGCCGCGATGGGTCGATCGAATGGCTCGAAGCGAGTTGTTGCGTCAAGGTCAGCTTCGACCATCGGCTGAACCCTATGAGGCACACCGGCTAGGTACTCGATCCACGCCGCAGCTGGGAGTCGAAGTGACTGGCGTACCCGAAGCAACTCTGACAAGCGGGCGGCAGCGTTGACGTTCCTCCCCTCAAGGGCGATGAGGAGGTTTGCATCGATGACGGCCATCGTCAGCGCTTCCTGGCCTTGGCTTGGCGGCGCTGGCTTGCCAGGTCAAGGTCGTCCATTTCTTTCAGAAGCCGCAAGTGCTCTGCACGGTCGGCATCCGTGCGCCACGACCCGATCTCGGCCATTGCATCGGCCAGGGGAAGCCGACCAGGAATCGTGCCCAGGATTCGGTTCACGGCCTGGCTAAAGGACTCCCCCACGCGCTTGGCCTGTTTGAGGCGGGAGTACGCTTCTTCCGACAGCTGCACCAGTTTCGTCATGTATACGTCGTATACGGTTCGCAAGCTTATTGTCGTTTGCATCAGAGTGCTGAAGACTGGCCAACGCAAAGTCCTGCAGGGGAGGTCAATGAAATCGCGCACTCGTTGGCCTTCCACCTGGCTCTTCGGAACCTTGATGGCCAAGACCGTTGTCAGCCTGACGTGGCGGAACGCATCTTCTCCGGCTGGTTCCGCTACGGGGAGTCCGAATTGGACCCCATGGTCCACTCCGAGATCCTCCTCGAATCCGCCCGCAGCCAGGCGCGGACGGCCATCCTCATCCTGCTCCTTGCCCTCGGCTACGCCTTGTGGTACAAGTTCCAGGGCCCTATCGTCTCCGCCATCTCCATCTTCGCGGTCCTGACCGTGCTGCCCTTGCTCATCGATTCGCAGCTTCGCCGCAGCGCTGCGACGCGTTTGCGCGGGCGCGGTCCTCAGCCGGCCAAGCGGCCCGGCCACCCGTAGCGCGGCTTCCGAAACAAGGAGCGCACGGAACGCACTGTGGTGGCGTTCCGTTTCCGTGGGCTCCGTCCGCTCCTTGTTCCGTCCGCGCGCGACTAGCTTGAGCCGCCACCACGCATCGCGAGCCGGCCGTGTTCGCGCGCAACGATGACTGTGAGCCCTGATTGGGCGGCCTCGGCCTGCAATTTGCGGTCGTTCGTCACGACGACTGCCTTCAATCGCCGCGCTACCTCAAGCAGTCCATCGTCGCCGGGAAGCTTCGTCTCCTGGACGGCGCAGCGTTGCGCGTACTTGAGCGCCATCTTCGCGTTGCGGGCGAGGGTTCCTTCGCCCTTATGCACGAGGCTTCCGAGTTCTATGAGGACGCTGGACGGAATGAACCACTGCGTTGCTCCGAGGAGGCCAAACAGTTGGCCCTCCAAGTCGGTGCCTTCGGTGAATGGCAGGAACAACGCATTCGTGTCGAGGACGACGGCGCGAGTCCCCGGCTCCGGCACGATGCTGTGGGCCACCGGCTCCGGCGCCTTGGCCGCGGTCACTTCGCGACACCGTAGCCGATGAGGCGCCAGCGGCCGCCGACGCGGCGGCTCACTGCGATGCGGTGGCCTGGTTCCATCGCGACGGGGAGTTTGAGGACCGCTTCCACTTGGTCATTCGAGGATTTCACGACCATTCCAACGGTCGTCGCCGTTCCAGCGTTGAGCATGAGTGGTTCCTTGACCTTGATGGGTTCCACGGCGGCTTCATCCTCCGCGCCGACGACGCGGTCGAGGAGCTTGACGGTCATGCTGAGGCGCTCCATGGACGCAGGAAGTTTTCCTGGTTTGCCAAGGACGCGTCCGACGAGGTTGTCCGCCTTCGTGACGCTTGGGTCAAGGTCGGTGCCGATGGCGATGAGGCCACCAGGCGTCGCCGTCGTGACTTGTTCATTGCCGCAGTAGAGACTTACAATCTTCGAGCGCAGCGGCACGTACGTGACTTTGTTGTCCTTCTCGATGCGCAGGCCGGGAATAATCTCGATCTCGTCGCCGATGCTGAGGCTGCCGCGGGCAAGGGAGCCACCAAGGACGCCACCGCGCAATTTCTCCGGGCGAGTGCCAGGTTTGTTGATGTCGAAGCTGCGCGCCACGAGCAGGAGAGGGTCCGCCAGGGGGTCGTGGGTGGGCGTCGGGATGACCTTCTCGATGGATTCGATGAGGGCGCTCAAGTTGACGTCGTGATGCGCCGAGATGGGGATGACGGGCGCGTTCTCCGCCACGGTGCCCTTCACGAACGCCCTAATCTCCTGGTAATTGGCCAGGGCGCGCTTCTCGTCGACGAGATCGATCTTGTTCTGGACGATGACGATGTTCTTAGCGCCCGCAATCTCGAGGGCCATGAGGTGCTCCTTCGTCTGCGGCTGCGGACACTTCTCGTTTGCAGCGACCAGCAAGAGGGCTCCGTCCATGAGGGCGGCGCCGGACAGCATCGTCGCCATGAGCGTCTCGTGGCCCGGGGCATCGACGAAGGACACGCGGCGGAGCCTCGTCGGGGGTCCAGTGAGCCGAGCGTCGTTCGATTGCGTCGTGTAAAGCGGCCGACCTTCCTTGTCGGTGCCCTTGTAGAACACGGTGTCGGCGTAGCCGAGTTTGATACTGATGCCGCGCTTGATTTCCTCGGAGTGTTCGTCCGTCCACTTGCCGGAGAGTGCCTTCGTCAACGTGGTCTTGCCGTGGTCGACGTGGCCGATGAGGCCGATGTTGGCTTCGGGTTGATCGAAGACACCGGCGCCCGACTTGCCGCCGCCTTCGCTCTTGCTCGCGACGAGTTCGGTCGTTGCCTTCTTGGCGGCCACGTTGCGCGCACGAACGTCCTAATGAAAACCCTACCTGATGCGTCGGAGGGACACCAGGAGGGCGCACGCTATGCCGAAAAGGACTAGCACGGCGCCCGGCGCCGGCGTCTTCGCGGACTTGTCAAAGGCTGCGTCCTGCGCCGACTGACCCGTGCTTTGCGCGTTGCTTGCCCCCGTCCCGCCCGGAGCTGATACGGCTTGGCGGGTCGATGCCGACGCGGCCATGTCGTAGGCCGAATGGGCGCCCGAAGGCTGCGCTTGCGCCGAGCAGCTTGCAGCGCTCGTGGACGCTTGCTCGTCGGAAGCGGATTCTTGCTGTGCACGTTCGTCCGTCAAGATCCAGGCCGTGTGGGGTGAGAGCTGCCGGAACAGGATGGCTGCGTCCACGACTTGGTCGTGCAACTTGTCGTTGTCTGGGTCCGCGCGTTCCTGCGAGAGGAGGTCTGCCACGAAGGCTTGCCCCCACAGCGAGCGGACGGCGGGTTCAACGGCGATGTCCTGGAGTTTGAACGTCGCGGTGGCGTGCATAGGACCGGTCGCGCCAGTTCCATCGAGGGTGAGGGTGATGTCGTCCGTCGCGTCGCCACGGAGCCTGATGTCGTGGCAGTCCTCTTCGAAAACGGGTGGCAGCACTCGCGGCAGCAGCAACTCCACGTCGATGCCGTCAACGGTGAGTCGGGGTGCCGCCATGACTGGGTGAGCGAGGATTTCGGCGAGGCGTGTCAAGTGGTGGCTGGTGGCATCGGTGGGCGTGCCGACATCGACGTACGTGCCGCCCGAGTTGAGGGCGAGATCAGCGAGAAACGTGTAGTCGGCATCGAGGCCGATTGGGACTACGACGATTGGGGCGTGCCGCGTGTTGGCGGCCTTGGCGCGCTTGATAATCTCCTGGTGGTCCGTGACGCCGGACGAGGGGAGGCCGTCGCTGAACAAGACGAGCATCGGTAGCCGGCCCGTACCCGTCGCAGACGCGAGTTGGGCGAGGCCCTCCTGCAGGCCACCGTCAAGATTGGTGCCGCCGCCTGCTGTGATGGCGGCCACTTGGGTCTGGTGGTCCTTGACGTGGGCGGCAGAACCAGAGATTAGCTTCGATTCGAAGGGGTCGACTCCGCTGTTGAAGAGGACGACGGAGAACCGGTCGGCCGGCGTCAACGTCGCAAGCGTCGCGCTGAGCGCTTCGCGCGCTTCCACTATCTTGAGGCCGCCCATGCTCCCCGACTGGTCGAGGACGAAGACGACGTCGCGGCCAAGGGGTAGCCCGGACAGGCAGAAGGTAGCAAGGTATTCCGTCGGTCCGGCGGCCGGATTGGAGGCAGCGATGAGGCGGGATTGGATGGCGCCGGCTGGTTCCCAGACGACGACGAGGTCCTCCAGCGGGTTTCCATCAGTGATGCTGGCCACGCCGCGCAAATCGACGAAAGTCAGGTCCTCGCGCGGCGCGCGCAAGTCTTCGACGCCGAGCGAGTCCTGCACGTCCACGTAGAGTTGCACGTCGGCGGGGACCGGGTCGAGTTGCGTGAGGGGCAAACGGTAGACGCGCGCACCGGCAGCGAGGGGGACAACCTCAACGTAGGAAGCACGCAGCACGCGGTCCTCGCCGGGGCCGACGTTGATGCTGAGGCGGACGAGTCGCTTGTCGGCTTGCTCGAGCAGGGCGGCGTCGCGGCCCTCTTGCTGAGCTTGGTTGTATTCCTGCTTGGCCTGTTGCTTCTCGGTGACGCGTCCCTCAATCAGGTTTTCGCCGATGGTGAGGTTGAACGCGAGGAGCGCGGCGCCGTCGGGCAACGGGATGTTGACGATTGCCTCGGTGGCGGTGGTGCCGGGGTTCGACATCTGCAGCGTGAGGGCCGTGCGGGCGATGCCGTCTTGGATTGCAACGACCGCGCCGAAGGATTCGAAGTCAACCAGGCCGCTGAGGTACTTGACGTTGGGGAAGGGGACGACGGGAAGGCAGTCATCAGGGGGACACGAATCTGCTGCGGCGGACGGCGTCAGGAGGATGCTCGTGAGGAACAAGGCCGCAAAGGCAGGGAATGGCAGCATCATGCGCATGCGGACGGATTGGCCTCGGGAAGATGTACTGTCGCGAGTGGTTGGGGACGGACCGAACGTCGCACCCATGCTAGGCCAACAGGAGAGGCCGCAGGTCACCGAATCCACTCGCGGCGGCTCCCGCGCCGCGCCTGACTCATGCTGGATGCGCGGCAGATTGGTCTCGCGTTGACGGAAGCCATGGATGTCGCCGCCGTCGGCGGACTGCGGTAAGCCATGTGGCCGGGGATTCGAAAACGAATGACGGCGCGAGCGTTGCGACCAACCGACCGGGGATTACGGAGATTTCGGGGACACTGGTTCACAGTCCGTTCCCCGTAATTCCCGGAATCCTCGGTAGGCCGTGGGGCGTCGTTCTGCGGAATCGGCGAGATTAGCGGAAAGGTAGGCAGCGAAGCCTGCGCTAGGAATCAACTAAATCCGGCAAATCCGCCTCAATCCGGCGAATCAGCTTCTCTACTTCTTTTCCTGCTTCGGCATGTTGGCGAAGTGTTCGCCGACCGGCTTCGTTCCGGCCTTCGCGACCTTCATGTTGATTTGCTGGATGTCCGCGGAGATGCGGTTGCCGCGCACGGAGACGCGTTGGCGTTTGCCGGATTCGCCGGGGTGGAAGCCGATGCCCTCGGTCAAGAGGAGGCGGCGGCGAGCAGATCCCTCGAAGTCGCCGCGCATGGGGAAGCCGGACTTGTCGGAGCCGCCAGTGATTTGCAGCTTGTAGCCGGGCAGGTTGACGTTGATGCCGTCGATTTGGTCGCCGATTTTCTTGCCGACGAGGTTGTTGGCGTGGTGGCCGGTGACCTCGAAGTTGTAGGATTTGCCGTTCGACGTGTCGTTGATGACGATCTTGAAGGTGGTTGCCATGGGATTCACTCTTGCTCCAGGTATTCCGAGCCGTCTGTGAGGCTCGCGGATGCGAACCCCGATGACCGCTCAGTTCACCATGTGTGCTTCTGGAGCAAACCAGCCGAGTTGTCCTGGTTCATAAGCGCTCTGGCGGGACTGGGCCGAACTAATTTGGGTCAGCGCCGCGGAACAAGTCTAGCGCGACGGAATCTGTTCCTTCACTTTGCGCCTTGTGTCGAAGGGATGTCCGAGCCGTTCCTTCAGGTGTCCCGTCATCCACTTCTCGAGCGCCGCCGGCATCGTGTGCTCCATGTCGCATGCCGCTTGGTGCGCATCACGGTGGCTCATGCCGCAGAATTCCTGCAGGAACGCCTGCATGACGCGGTGCTTCTCGAGTTGCCGGCGCCCAATCGCGCGTCCCCGCGGCGTGAGTTCGACTCCCTTGTAGGGTTCGTACGTGACGAAGCCGGACTTCTCCAGCCTTTGCAACATGTCGGTCACGCTCGGCGGCGCGACGTGCAGGTGCTTCGCGATCTCTCCGGTGCGGGCGGGAGCGCCGTCCTCCTCCATGCGGTAAATCGTCTCGAGGTACTCCTGCATCTGCTCCGTGACCTCGTCGTGCACGAGTGTGAGCAAGAAGTTCGCCTTACCTAAATGTGTGGGATTGTCCCGAGTTATCAACCGTGCCCTTTGCGCCCGAAAAACTGGTGCAACCCCTCGACGTATTCCAGCAATCTGGCATCATGCTGAGGTCAGGAACTTGTCAAGCCGTGCACCTTTGAATTGATCAGTGAACTCGCTTAGCACGTGCTCGCGGAAGCGCACGATGTCGACGCCGCTCGACCGCCCCAGCTCATCCAGGTCCTCGTTGAACTCGCGTAGGAAGAGAATTTGCCAAGGCACGCCCCGTCAGTTGAGACGGCCTACCTTGGGGTTTGCCAGGAGGCGAGTGAAAGCTTCCTCCTGCCACTCATTGAACAAGCGCTGGATTTCCTTCGGTGGCAACCGGTCCAATGCAAACCGGATGACGTCGTCGTACGTCAATCCTGGAATCTTCAGTGAGCTGAGCCGTTCTGCCGTGTCGCGGCTTACCTGAATCGTGGTCGAAGCTCCTGCCATGGTTGCTATAGCTATTGTAGCCGAACTGCAATAACCCTTCCCCTAGCGGCCTGAAATCACTCACGGCGTCGCCGCGAACTCAATATCCGGCATCGCCGCCCGCTTCAGCAAATCCCGCTGCATGTGCACGGTCTCTCCGAGGAATTGCAGCGCCCGCACGTCGCGGGCAAAGCGCTCCGTTCCGCCTTCGCGCATGAATCCGGTGCCGCCCTGGATGCGGATGGCTTGCCTCGTCATGGGAATCGCCATCTCGGCGGCGAACGCCTTGGCGCGGGCCGCCCACAACGCGGCGTCCTCGGAATCGAGGCGGCCAGCGGCGGCCAACGTCAACGCGAGGCTGGCGTGGAGTTGCACGTCAATCGTCGCGACACCGTCTGACACGGCCTGATACATTCCGATTGGCGAGCCGAACTGGACTCGCGTCTGCGCGAACGCGGCGGCCGCCGCAAGCGCGCCTGAGACTGCGCCCGCGAGGGCCGCGGCGGCGCCGACTTGCAGCCAAGGCTTCGCCTTCTCATAGGTGGCAAGACCCTCGCCCACCTTGCCAATCACTGCTGCTGCCGGGACGTCGACCTTCGAGAAGTAAACGGTGCGGATGCCCGCGCCGCGCAGGCCAAGGAGCGATTCGTTTGCTCCAAGCGAGACGCCTGCCTGGTCGGCCTTGACGTGGAACAACGTCGGGCCACCGGGCGCATCCTTCGTCGCGGCGACTTCGGCGAGGACGATGAAGTCCTTCGCGACGGCAGCAGCCACGCCCCACACTTTCTGCCCCGTGATTTGGAACCCGCCATTGTGGTGGGCCGCGAGCGTTCCGAGCTTGGAGGAATCGGAGCCGTGCGCCTCTTCGGATGCGAGGAAGGCGATGGGTTGTCCGGTCGCGGCTTGGCTGAGGAGTTGCGTCCGCAGCGGCTCGGCGGCCGAGGTCAGGGCGCGCACGGAGAGACCGTTGTGCACTGCGAAGATGGCTGCGGTGTTCGGGCAGACGCGCGCCAATTCGTAGATGGCCAAGGCGAATGACGCCGGCGTCGTTCCGGAGCCGCCCATGTCGGCGGGGGCCGTCATCGCGAGGAGGCCCAATTCAGCGGCAGCCTTGATTGGCTCTTCCGGGACGCGGTCGAAGCGATCGAAATCGGATGCAGCGTCAAGGCCGACGCGGTCGCGGGCGAACTCGGCGACGACCTTCTGAATCAGTTGTTCGTCCTCGGAAAGGGCAAAGGGCATGGGGTCAACCAGACTGCGACGCAATCGAGGCGGACTGGTTTAGGCCTTTGGCCGGGGCGGGCGACCTTAGTCCCCCTTTCACGCGGAACTCGCGGAGATTCGCGGAACCGTTTCCGCGGCCGTTCCGCGTTCTCCGCGTGAAGCCGAGCCTTGCGCCGACGACACCACGATCGGATTGGAACGGCACAAGACAAAAACCTGAAACCGGCCGGACCTGTGACCCTGCGTGGACGAGACCAAACGGCCCGACGACGCCCAGCTCAAGGCGCGCCTCAGCCCCATGGAATACCAGGTTACGCAATGCTCCGCCACGGAGCGGCCATTCACGGGGAAATACTGGGACCACAAAGGCGTCGGGATGTACCAATGCATCGTGTGCGGGACGCCGCTTTTCAAGTCCGACACGAAGTTCGACTCCGGCACGGGTTGGCCAAGTTTTTGGGCGGCCGTCGACCGCAGCAAAGTCAAGGAAGTAGTCGATCGTGAATACGGCATGGAGCGCACGGAGGTCCGCTGCGCCAAGTGCGACGCCCACCTCGGCCACCTCTTCGACGACGGGCCGAACCCGTCGGGCGAACGCTATTGCATCAACAGCGCCAGCCTGACCTTCGACGGCAAGGGCAAGGCCTGACGCCATCCGGCCCCACGGGGGCGTCAAGACATGCCCACAAACCTCGCCCGTTGACACCCCTAGCGAACACTTCATGCGTCGCCGCCCGTTGACCACGCATGCTTCGTGCGGTGGTCGCGGCCACGGTCGCCCTCGCCATCGGCCTCTCCGGATGCTTTGAGGAGCGCCACATGGCGAGCACCCACTTCGAGGACCCCGGCGCGTTCCGGGCTGCCATTGCGGCGGGGGCAGACGTCGACAAGGCGGATGGGCCCGGCCTGTCCTTGGCGGCTGCCGACCTCGACGAGGCTTGGGGCGAAGGGCACTACCTGCTCACGAAGCTCCAGTGGAACGTCATCCTCAAGGGGACGTACGACCCGGCCGCGTCCACGCCCGAGAACTACACGACGATCACCATCACGCTCGACGCCGACAGCATGCATGTCGGGCAGGGCCACTGGCGGGAGAGCATCCGGGCTCCCATCCATCGTTTCCTGGAGAACACGACGCGGCTCTCCGCCGACGAACGCGCGAGCGTGGCCGACCGGTTCGTGGCCGTCGCCTGCAGCCAGGAGGGGTTGGGGCTCATGATGGGCGGTTGCAGCCTGGACGACCTTGGCCTTGCGGCGGAGGACTTCGATTTCGCGCCCGTATGGACCAGGATCGGCGGGCTCGCCCAGGCCACCGACGGCTGGGACGATGGATACACCCTCGCGAACGACGAGCCCGTCTACGCCAGCCCCGTGGGCACCTGGCTGTTCATGTTCGCCTACGACGTCGCAGAATTGGGCGAGCGATGGTTCGATGGCGCCGCGGCCCGGGTCTCGCCCACCGACATCGTGAGCTTCCATTGGGTGACCGACGAACGGCAAGGTGACGCCGCGGCCTACGACGAACTCGTACGCACTTTGCGAGGGACTGGCATCGACGTCCCGCCTCCGGGAAACCTGACATGGGTCCACGGCATGACCGACGACTGACGGCCTGCTTGCCTAGCCTAGTTCCGCAATGACCTCGACCTCGAACGGAACGTTGAGCGGCAGCGCCGGAACCCCAACAGCCGAGCGCGCGTGCTTGCCCTTGTCCCCGAACGCCAATGCGAACAACTCGGAGGCGCCGTTTGCAACGAGGTGGATGTCGGTGAATCCGGGCGCGACGGCGACGAAGTTGACGGTCTTCAAGAGCCGAAGCCGGTCGAGGTCGCCGCCCGCCGCTTCCTTCAGGACCGCAATGGCATTGAGGGCGCAGATGCGCGCCATCTCTTGTCCCTCCGCGAGGGTCAGGTCCTTGCCGACGTGGCCGGTGCGAGCGGGTTTGCCGTCGCGCATCGGGATCTGTCCGGCGATGAAAATCAAGTTCCCGGTTTTCGTCCACGGAATGTAGGCGGCGGCGGGCTTCGATGCGGGCGGAACGGCGTGGCCGGCGGCAGTGAGGCGGGCTTCAACTTGGCTCATCGGGACCGGGACGATGGGAGATTCGGATGAAGGCTTCGGCTCCCCGGCTCCTGTTGTACGGTCGCCCCCACCGTTTTCTACCCCGCGTCCATCGCCACAGTGCACATGACGAAAATCGCGGTCCTCGTGAAGATGGCGCCCGACGTGACGCAACTCAAAGTTGATCCCGCCACGCAATCCCCCAAGATGGAAGGTCTGCCGTGGAAGGTATCCGACTTCGACAAGAACGCCATCGAGGCCGCCGTCAAGCTGAAGGAGAAGGGGCAGGCTTCGAAAGTCACGGTGTACACCTTCAACGGCGGACCCAACGCCGTGAACCTCATCAAGGAGCCGCTCGCGATGGGATGCGACGAAGCCGTCGTCATCACGGGCCCCGACACGGACGGCAGCGGAATCTCCCGCGTACTGGCTGAGGCCATCAAGAAGGACGGCGCGGACCTCGTCTTCGCCGGCGAAGTCTCCATCGACCGCGTTGCTGGCGAAGTGGGCCCCCGCGTCGCGGCTCTCCTCGGCATGCCCAGCCTCGTCAACACGCAGGAAGTCCTCGGCGTCGAGAACGGCCACCTGCGCGCGACGCGCGACGGCGAACCGCCCGAGGTCGTCGAAGTGCCCCTGCCGTGCGCGGCGACGTTCAACGACGAAGCGAACCGGCCTCGCCTGCCCGCGCTGATGCAAATCCTTTCGGCCGGGAAGAAGCCGATTCGTCAAGTCAAGACGGTCGACCTCGGGATTCAAGATGCGGACCTGGCGCGCCGCATGGCGATGACGTCAAACAAAGCGCCGAAGCAGGACCGCAAGAACATCTTGTTCTCGGGCGTTGATGCTGCGGAACAACTCGTGGCAGCCCTGCGCAAGGAGGGTGTCGCTTGACGTGGTCGCGTGAACGCAGAATGCGCGTCCTCGCCCTGTTCCTTGCGTCGCTTTTCCTCGGCGGACTATTCTTCGCCCTGCTCGGGGGAAATCGATGACAATCGTCCTCGTCTGGAGCGACGACGCCGGTGTACGCGGCCAACTCTGCGCAAAGGCGGCCACGTTCGGAACCGTCCACGAATCAAAGGCTGAAGGCAACAGCGACGCCATCGCGACCGGTCTACAGGAAACCGCCACACGGCTCAGTGTGGACCTCGTCATGATCGGCCACACCAAGAAAGGCAAGGACGTGGCGCCTCGTGTCGCCGGTCATCTCGATTGGCCCTACGCCGCAGAGTGTTTGGAGATCTCCGGCTCGGGAGGCGCCGACGCAACGGGCGGCTGGACCGTTGGTCGCATGGTGCTCTCGGGCAATTCGAAGGCAACGTACACCATGGGGCCCAAGGCCGTGGTCACTTCGGGTCCGAAGGTCTTCGAAGGCAAGGGCACGGGTGCCGCCGCCGACGTCAAGGTCGGCGACAGCAAAGTCAAGGTCCTCGAACGCAAGGGCGCGAAGCACTCCGAATTCGACCTCGCGTCTGCCCCCATCGTCATCGGGGTCGGTCGCGGCTTCAAGCAGCAGGCCGACCTCAAACTCGCCGAGGACCTCGCCAAGAGTTTCCCCGGCGGAGCCGTGGGATGCAGCCGACCCATCGCGGCAGACCTCAAGTGGTTGGGAGAGGAGCACTGGATAGGGCTGTCGGGACACGCCATCAAGCCGAAGGCCTACATCGCCTGCGGCGTGTCCGGTCAAATCCAGCACATCGCGGGCATCCGCGGCTCGAAGCTCATCATCGCCATCAACACGAACAAGGACGCGCCCATCTTCCAAGTGGCCGACTACGGCGTCGTGGGGGACTTGTATCAGGTCATCCCGAAACTCGTGGCGGCGCTGAAGAAGTAGGTGCAGGCCACGCGTCGCGCGCCCGGGTCGGCTCCTCCGGAACCATGGTCACAGAAATCGCAGAACGCGCAGAACTGGGGCCCGCATTCGCCGGATTCTGCGGGTTCTGTGGATTCTGCGACCAGGCGGCGCGCACGGCCCCGGGCGAAAGCCTATCACCTCGGACCGTCCCTTCCGTGTCGTATGCGCATCGCGTTGGCGGTCTTGGTCCTGGTCGCGGCGTCGTCGAGCGGGTGCTTCAAGGAGCTCATCGGCGGACTCCAAGGAGCGCCGGAACCGACCGACTACCTTCGGGCGGACCCGTACACGAAATGGGTGATTGAGGTCGACTTTGTCAACGGCATGAAGCCGGAGCAATCCGCCTTCGACTTGTTGAAGACGCGAATGGATGGCGTGGCCAACAAACCAGACGGCATTGCGTTCGAATTTGGCGCAGCCCTGCCTGCCACGAACCGGGAGTGGAGTAGCCGCGAAGTGCTCGAGTACGCCGAGGACCACCTTGACCAAGGCAGCCACGGCAACACGGTCGTGACCCATCTCCTGTTCTTGGACGGAAAGTTCTCCGACCCGAATGTGCTGGGCGTTGCAATCGGCCACGGCACCGTCGCTTTGTTCTCGGAAGTCATCCGCGACGTCTGTACCACACAGAACCTGTGCTTCTCGGGAAGTTCGTCGATCTTCCAGGCCGTCATGGTGCACGAGTTCGGCCACGCCATCGGCCTCGTCAACCACGGCATCGCGATGAAGACCCCGCACGAGGACACGGACCATCCTGGTCACAGCAGCAACAGGAACTCTGTCATGTACTACGCCGTCGAAACCTCGGATGTCCTCAACATCCTCACCAATGGACCGCCCACCACGTTCGACGCCGACGACCGCGCCGATGTCTGCCAAGCCGGCGGAAAGTGCTAGGCGGATTCGCCGGATGGAACCGGATTCGCCGGATCCGGTGGAGCCTCACGAGGCTCAGCACAATCCGGCAAATCCATTTCAGGAATCCGTGAATCCGGTGTCTAGCGACGGGCACACCTTATAGACGACGCAACTGCTCGGAGTCGCAGCGATGGCCGAGACCTGCCCGACGTACCCAGACACGCCGTGCCGCATCAACCTCGACCTCATGCCTGAGGGCACCGCTCTTTGGATGTATATCCTCACGACCGTCGGCGTCGCGGTATTCCTCTACGGGTTCTACGAAATGGTGAAGGTCTGGCGACTGGGCCGCGCATGGAAGCCGGGCGACTGGAAGACCAGCATGAAGCGCCTCGTCGTGGGACTCGCGACACACCGCAAGTTCCGGCAGGACAAGCGACCCGGAACAATGCATGCATGGATCTTTTTCGGGTTCGTCGTCCTCTTCATCGGTACGACCATCGTCGCCATCGACGCTGACCTGTTCGAGCATTTCCTCGACAGCAAACTTCTCTACGGCAACCAATACCTCGTGTTCGAGGCGGTCCTCGACGCCTTCGGTGTCCTCTTCCTATTCGGCGTCGGCTTCGCGTTCTGGCGGCGCTACGCCGAGAAGCCCCCGCAACTTCACGTAACCACGTTCCCTGAGCGGCCCGCCGTCGGCGACGCCAACAAGGCGGCGTCCGCCACAAATGCAGCCGCCGCGTCCGCGCCGCGAACCGCGTCTCGCTTCGCGGGCGACGGGTACGCTCTCCTCTCCCTTTTTCTCATCGGCGTAACGGGCTTCATGCTGGAGGGAATCCGCCTACGATACCAGGAATCGCACGACGGCATCACTTACGCGTCGTGGAGTTTCGTCGGCAACGTTCTGAGCCTCACGATTTCGAACTGGCCAGAGTCGCGTCTCCTTGCAATCTACCCCGTGCTGTGGTGGACCCACTTCGCGCTGTGGACGTCCGTGTTGGCCATCCTGCCATGGACGAAACTCAAGCACATCGTGACGTCGAGCCTCAACCTCTACTTCCATGACCCGACGCGCCAAAGCCTGCCGCAGCTCTCGAAGCCGTTCGACTTGCAAAAAGTCATGGATTCAGGCGGCGCCGACTTGCCACCCATCGGCTACGCGACCATTCGTGACTTCACGTGGAAGCACCGGCTCAGCCTGGATGCCTGCACGAACTGCGGCCGCTGCGAAGCCGAATGTCCCGCGACGGCGGCTGGCCGCCCACTCTCGCCACGCAAACTCATCCAGGACCTGAAGACGCAAATGTGGGAGGACTACCGCGCCGGGAAGAAGGCAGGTGCAACCCATCAGCCGGCAAGGGTCACGGCTGATTCGGGTGTCGCGGGCGCGCTGCAGGAGGCCACGTTGTGGTCTTGCACGACGTGCCGGGCCTGCGTGACGGCATGTCCCGTCGACATCGAGCATGTTGACATGATTATGGAGATGCGGCGCGGCCTCGTCAACGAATCCAAGCTCGACGAGAACCAGCAGCGCCTCCTCGTGAACATCACCAATGCCGGGAATCCGTACGGCTTCCCTGCCACGGACCGCGCGAACTGGACGGCACAACTGCCGCCTGGCGTCACAGTCCCGACGGCCGCGGAGAAGAAATCGGGCGGGCACCCCTTCGAGTACCTATGGTGGATCGGCTGCTCCGGCTCGTTCGACCCGCGTAACCAGAAGGTCACGACGGCCATCGCGACACTGCTCAACGCGGCGAAAGTCGACTTCGCCATCCTCGGCACCGAGGAACGCTGCAACGGCGACCCCGCGCGCCGACTGGGCGAGGAAGGGCGCTTCCAGCAATCTGTCATGGAAAACTTGGCGACGCTGAACCAATACGGCGTCACGAAAGTCATTGCCCAGTGCCCGCACTGCTTCAACACGCTGGGCAAGGAGTACCCCGAATTCGGTGCCAAACTCGAAGTCGTGCACCACACGCAACTTCTCGAGACCCTGCTTGACCAAGGCCGCATCCCGCTCAAGGCCGGCAAGGAACTCAAGGTCACGTACCACGACTCGTGCTACCTCATGCGCCACAATGGCGTATCCGAAGCGCCCCGCAACGTGCTGCGCAAGGCGAACAACGGCATGCCGGTCCTCGAGATGGCGCAAAGCCGCGAGAAGGGGCTCTGCTGCGGCGCCGGCGGGGCCAACATGTGGTACGAAGTCAAGCAGGAGACGACACGCATCAACGTAATTCGCGCCAAGCAAGCAGCCGACACGGGCGCCGACACCGTCGCGACGGCATGCCCCTTCTGCCTGACCATGATGACGGACGGGCTCAACCTGACCGGGCAGGAGGGCAAGATAGAGGCCCGCGACCTCGCGGAAATCCTCCTCGACCACCTCGACTGGACGCCGCCGACGCCTGCCACGCCCCAGCCAACGGAAGCGCCGATGGAAGCGGCGAGCGGTGGATGGTCAGGATAGACCGTTGCCCTGGCCGTCGGATTCGTCCGCGAGGTGAGGCGCCCGTGACGGCCTGCCCATGGCGGGTTCTGCCCCAACCATAAGCCCCCTCTTATGGCTCCGCAAAACACTTGCCGTACGTGACCGCAAGAGATAAGGCATTCTGGGTCTGACGCATCCGCATGTGGTCCAAACGCGGGGTATCCGTTCTGGCGATTGCCGTCCTCATGCTCGCCGTTGTTCCGACGGGAGAAGCCCAGGGGCAACATCCGAACGTGTCAACGCCGACGAAGCTCTACTTTCACATCTTCGACACGTTCAACCCCTTCCCGATCAACACGCAGCCGATGAACGTCTCGTTCTTCGAAGTGGGCGGAACTAGTTTCCCCTCTGTGAGCCAGACGCCTGCAAACGACCAGCTTGGCGATTTTGACTTCAACACCATCTATGGCTTCTCGACGTCGGGGCCCGTGGAGTATGACTTCATCGAGAACGGCCGGCCGCGCTACCACCCCGAACCCGGTATCGCGCAAGACGTAGAGATTGACTCAGGCGTCGAACCAATCGTGTACCTCTACATCGACGTGCGGGACGTCTTCAGTAGTGACACCCACCCCGATAACCTGAGCTGCATTGTGTACTGCGTGCCTGAAGCAGACGACGTCGTGAACCCGCTTCTACAACAATGGCAAGGCGCCCCCCAGTTCCTGCCGAAATTCACGTTCGATGTCGAACTGCGTTCCGGAAACCGCATCGCCGATGACGTCGACCTGAACGCTGGCGCCTTAATCATGGAAGGCTCGTTCACGGCGCACCTCGTCGATACCCATGCCTTAGGTGCCAACTCGGCATTCCCGGAGACCGCCCCGGACGGAACGCCCATCCTGCGGGCAGACGAGGCGGGAGTCATCGAATTCCCGATTCGCATGACTGACGGGCCCAAGGACGTCATCACTAAGTTGTCCGGGTTCCACGTCCGCATCGACTGGTACCAGAACCCGAGCGACGACGAGGCGAACAATGACAAGGCCGCCGAAGGCTACGTCCGCCTCCTCACCGACCCGACCCACTTGCCCCGGCTTGAGATGGCCATCATGAACCCGATTTACATCGATTTCATCCACCCGCAAGTCTCGGCCGGCATCCTCCTCATCCACACGGGCGTCAACTCCCCCTGGGGCACCTACGACGTCGACGTCAACAAGATCCAGGTCAAGATCAAGGACGAATCGGGAAGCCCCGTAGACGTCACTCTCCAGCAGTTCGTCGGCCAGAACGCCCACGTGCACGGCCGCCACGACCAGAACGCCGAAGTCACGTACTTGTGGCGCTTCCGCGAAGACCAAGCACCCGACGGCAACTACTCCATCGAGGTGAAGGTCCCGAACCTTGCAGGCAACGCGAACGCCACCGGGATCGGCTACTTCGAACTCCAAGGCAAGAAGGCCTTCGGCGTCAGCGACCAGGGCGAAGTCGTCGAACCCGTCGATGAGAACAGCGGCCAAGACCGGGGATCGCCGGGTTTTGCATTTCTCTGGACCGTGGCGGCCCTCGGGGCCGCGACGGTCATCCTGCGGCGCCGCGGGCCCCCAGGAAAGCCCGTACTAGCAGCCCTCTTGCTCTGCACGATGCTTTTGGCGGGTTGCTCCGGCGGCGGTGGCAACGGTGGCGGCGGTGCCGACCCGACGGACGGTCCACTCAAGGCGGGCAAGGGAGCCATCTCGGGCCTCCTCATCGACGACAGGTTCCGCCCCATCCCCGGCGGCACCATCCTGCTGACCCCCATCGGTTTGACGCAGACCAGCGACGGCAACGGTGAATTCGCGTTCACCAACCTGGAGCCCGGTGCCTACCTGGCCGCAGTGCAAGTTGAGGGTCACGAAGCAGTGCCGACGAACGTGGAAGTGGCCGAGGACGAATACGCGGAACTAGAGCTCATGGCGCGACGCATCGTGAGCGAAGGCGGGCGCATCATCACGCAAGAGTACAGCATCTTCATGACCTGTACGATGGAAGCGGTCGTCGTGGCGGGGAACGGGCTCAACTGCTTCTTCGACCTGTCCGGCGACTCAGAGCGCACGGCATTCGACACGAACCTCACCATGTACTCCAACATTACGTACATGATCACGGAAGCCAAGTTCAACCAAGTCGGCGGCTACGATTTCGTCATCGCGAAGGACGTGGACGGCGACAACTTCCTCGACGACTACTGGGCTGAAGGCACCATCATCGATGGGAACTACATTCGCGTCGTTAACCAAGCGCGTGCCGTCAATACAGAACACAACGTCCAGGATCGCAACCTCAAGTGGGACCCGACGAAGACGGACTTCACGACGACCGTGTTCCCACACGGCGAATTCTACAACGAGCTGAACGAGGCAGGACTATGGGGCGCCGGCGTCGACGTCGGCATCCGCGCCAAGGTCATCCAGAGCGTCTTCATCGGCGCGCCGGAAGTGGACATCAACACGTACGAAGTGTTGGCGCCGTAAGGGTCCGCGCAGCCAGGCCGCATGGCGCCGACCATCGCGCCCACCCACAGGTTATTAGCCCCGCTGCGGTCGGCGCGATTGCCCCGGACCGGGTAAGCCGCCGCGGGGAGATAGCAAAGTGGCTATGCACGGGCCTGCAGAGCCTGTCACGGGGGTTCGATTCCCTCTCTCCCCTTCATGCTCGCAAACTGCCGAACGCATGGAAACTTCAGGGGAGAGACCTGCCCGCTCTGCGATGAAGCAGGGCGGTTCATGATGAAGGACCACGAAATCGACCGCATCGGTCGCATGATGGCCCTCATCCTGAGACACCAACCGGAACGCTTTGGCCTCACGATGGACGGCCGCGGTTGGGTGGACCTCGAACAATTCGTCGAGGCCATCCGACGCGCCCGGCCGCAATATGAGCGCTGGCTGAAGACGCACCACATCCTTGCACTCGTCGAGACCGACGAGAAGGGCCGCTACCAAGTCGATGGCGGCATGGTGCGGGCGACGTACGCCCACTCGGTCAACGTCAACCTCGACGACTTGCCGGAAGCCAACGTGGACAAACTGTACTTCCCCGTCTCCGAGGAAGAGCAGGACATGGTGCTCGAAGCGGGCCTGCGCCCGTCCGACCGCAACATGATCCACCTGAGCGCAACGCCAGACAAGGCGTACTCCGCCGGACGAGTCCACATCGCGGACCCGTTGCTGTTGGAGATTGACGTGAAGGGCTCGACGGATTCGGGCAACTTCATCTTCCGCGCCGGGAAGACCGTGTACATCACGGAAGCCGTCGAACCGCAATTCCTCAGCAAGTTCGAGGACGCGGACGCCATGACGCAGTTGAAGGCCGAGTTCGGCGAGTCCGCCACGGACCCGAAGGACGAGGACCGCCCCTCGCGCGGCGGCGGTGACGACGACGCCCCGGAAGCGAAGCCCAAGGACGCCGCCGAAGACGGCTACGACGACGAGCTGAAGTCGGACGCCAAGAAGGACGACGAAGACGAGTAGTCGAACCTCCCGCGGCGCGCCAAGGGCGAGTCGGCGACACCTTGAAGTAGGCGATTAGCATATTAGCTAATGTGCGAACGCGGCATTCCCGTGGCCCCCGTGAGCGGATGGTGGACTTCCTTCTGCGTTCACTTGCGGGCGACCAGCTCACCGTCGAGGTCAAGTCAAGCCGGCAAGCCGTCCGCGCCTACCTCGCGCCCCCCTCGCTCAAGGACATCGCGCAAGCCACGCAAGTCGAGCCCCCAACTGCCCTGGCCCACCTGCGGCGATTGGAAGACGAGGGCCGCATTTCTAAGGTCCAAAGCGAATTTGGCCCGCGATATGCCATCCTGCCTTTCCTCAAGATTGAATGGCAAGACCCTGCCTCACGGACGAACCTCAAGTGGACGTCGAACTACCCTGTGGACTGGCGTTTCCCCCTCGTCTCCCGCGTACCCGATGTGGCAGCCCAAGAATTCCTGCTGCGCTGGTTCGACCTGTTGCTGACCCAGGAACAGCTGCCTGCCCTTCAGCCTCGGCAACTCAAGACGAATTCCCAACGCGGGCCGCGCGTGGATTTCGTCGTTTACGGCAGTTGCGCCCGCGGCGACGCCACACCACGCAGCGACATCGACCTGCTCGTCATCGGAGCCATCACGAAACGACAAGGGGACCACTTCGTGGACGCTGCGCACGAGGCCTCCTTGGGCACCAACCGTTCGCCGGACATCCGCGCAATGAACCTGAAAGACTGGCAGAAGGCCGAACCCACGTTGCGCGCCAACATCCAGAAGGAGGGCTTGGCCGTCTATTCCACGGACCCAAGTCGATCGCTTATCGCGGAGGCGCCTACCTGACGACCTTTCTCACACAAGCGAAGGCATTTCTCCAGACCGCTGAGCAAGCCCTCGAGGCGGGTAACCACGGTCCAGCCTTCGAGAACGCCCGCACCGCCGCAGAACTGGCGGCCAAGCATCTGTTGTCAAAGACGGGCGTGGCGCCGAAGACACACAACGTCGCGGACGCCCTCGTCAACGACAAGCATTGGCCTCCCGGCGAGCCGTTCAAACGTCTCTCGAAGTTTCTTGGGGACCACACGCGTGGGATCTACGGCTTCCATGACCCAGTTTCGGGCAAAGAGGCATTGCGGGGCATACAACTCGCAAAGGAGCTCATCACACTCGCTGAAAAGAAGGCCTAGCGGGTTTCCAGCGCCGGCCTCGTCGTGAAAATCGCTCGTCCACCAAACCGCAACGGTCGTGTCGCCCACCGTTTTGCTTATCTACGGCCCCTTTGTCGGCGGCTTCCGAAGCGGCGCAGCGCGTCCTTCCGACCTGGGAGATTAGCCGAGACTGGTCCAAGGCAGCGGACTCTTAATCCGCCATTCACCGGTTCGAATCCGGTATCTCCCGCTCAAGAGCTCGACGAACGAGCGAAGCGAGTGAGTCGAGTTCTTGAGCGGGCAAGCCCCGAGAGCGAAGCTCCGAGGGCCTACTGCTTACTGTAAGCTCAACCGCGGCGCGCGGCGGCTCATGTCGCGGGGATACCGGATTTGCCGAGCGTGCCGCGCGAGGTATCGCTGCCTCCGCTTCCCGCAACCCCTTTCTCCCAACACTCTAACCACCCCGGCGTGGCCTCCCGCCCCGGCTTCACTCGCCCTGAGCTTTCGCTCATCGCGGGCGCGGCGGCCATCGTCTTCTCCCGCGTCTTTGCCTTCAGCCTCGTTCTTCCCGGCTTTCGCACTTTCGGGGAAACCCTCACCGACTCTGACCTCCTCATCGGCGTCGCCCTCGGGGCCTATGGCATCACGCTCGCCATCACTCAGCTCGCGTGGGGCGGTCTGTCCGACCGCGTCGGCCGCAAACCCGTCATCATCCTCGGCACGTGCCTCTTCATCCTCGGCTCCGCGTGGGCCGCTTCCGCCAACTCAATCGAGACGCTCATCGCGGCCCGCCTCATTCAGGGCCTCGGCGGCGTCTCATCCGTCGCGATGGCCGCCGTCGGAGAAACCGTTCCCGAATCGCGTCGCACCACGGCGATGGCGATGGTTGGCATCCCCGCGGGCCTTGCCTTCTTCCTCGGCTTCGCGCTTGGACCGTGGGCAGAATCCATCGTGGGGTTCCGCGGATTGTTCTGGGCCACCGCTGCCCTCGGCATCGTGGCTATCCTGCCCCTCACGCTGCGCCCCATTCCAGCGCCGCAACCAATCGCCGCTGGCGCCATCGCTCAACGCCTTGCCCCGCCCGTTGCCGCCCTCGCCCTCGCCGGGTTCGCCATCAACTTCGGCATGAATGAAGTCGCCTTCTTCTTGTCCGACATCGAGGTAGGTCGGCGCGGGCTGGCCCTAATCTTGCTCGGCGCCTTCGTCGCGATGGTGCTCGCCAGCAAAGCCATCGACAAGGCGGGCGCAAATTGGCAACCCATTGCCATCGCGCTCGCCGTGCTGGCGGCCGGGGCACCGCTTTTTGCGCTCTACGGTGCCCCAGTCCTCTACGCCGGCGGCTTGCTCTTCTTCGCCGCGCACGCCATCCTCTCTGCGACGTTGCCCAGCCAAGTGAGCCGCATAGCGGGTCGGTCTGGTGGGCGAGGGCACGGCATTCAACTCATCGTCGGATACCTCGGATCCGCCGCCGGCGGAGTAGCCGCTGGTGCGTTAGCGAACCGACCCGCTGCGGCGTTCCTGGTCCTCGCCCTCGTCGTGGCCGCTGCTATCGCGGCCGTGCTTGCCACGCTGGGCCCCATGTCAACCCGGGCCGGCGCAGCGGACCCCCAAGTTTGATATCGACGCCGGAGTGCCAAGGCCAGCCATGCTCGTCGAACGCCTCTCCTGGCTGCGCCGCCTCGGCATCGCCGCCATGGCGCTGACGTTCCTCGTCATGGTCTCGGGCGCTTGGGTCAAGGGGAACGACGCCGGCCTCGCCTGCCCGGATTGGCCGCAATGCTACGGCAAATGGATTCCCCCGTTCCCAAGCAGCGAGACGGAAGGCGAGATTCCCGGCATCCAGGGAGCAAACGACGACCCAGCGGAAGGGTACACAAACGCCCAGGTACTCTACGAGTGGAGCCACCGCCTCTTCGTGAGCCTATTGTTGATTCCACTCGTGGCTTTCGCATACGTCGCAGCGACGACACGGGAGGCCACGCCTGCCCTGCGCAAGCTCCCCGCGGCGGCATTGCTGTTGGCATTGTTCCAAGCCGGCCTAGGCTACGTCACCGTGATCACTGGCAACCCAGCCTGGGCGACCGTGGCGCACATGGCGACCGCTTTGGGCCTCATGATCGTCATCACGGTCGCCACTTGCTTCGCGTTCCTCCGACCGCTCGGTGGCCCTGCACCCTCGAAGAAGCAGGAGCCCCCGGCAGGACCCCGCCAGGTCTCCTATGTCTACCCCGAAACCGAAATCGAACCCGTCTCCTCCTCCTACCCGCGAGGCGACGGCCGCAATGGATGAAGCCACTAGCGTCGACCGCGGTTTCGGCTCGGTCGTCTCCGACTACTACCAGATTTCGAAGCCACGCATCCTCCTGCTGCTTCTCATCGTGGCGTGGGCCGCGATGTTCGTCGCTGCGGATGGCGCGCCGCCGTGGCGACCCTGGCTCGCCGTCACGCTAGCCGGCATGTTCAGCACTGCCGCGGCTGGTGCCCTCAACCATGTTCTCGAACGCCGCCGCGACGCGAAGATGGGCCGCACTGCGACACGCCCGGTGGCTTCCGGCCGCTTGTCGGTCACCGCCGCGGTCGGATACGCCGTCGTCATGGCCGTTTTGTCCATCGTCGTCCTCGCCTACGACGGCCACCTCCTAGCCGCTGCACTCACGGCGACCGCGATTGGATACTACGTCATTGTCTACACCGTCGTTTTGAAGCCCACGACGCCGCAGAACATCGTTATTGGCGGATTGGCCGGATCGTTTCCAGCGCTCATCGGTTGGACCGCCATCACCGGCACGCTGGCATGGCCCGCCGCCCTCCCAGCCCTGATTCTCGGCGCGCTCGTATTCCTGTGGACCCCGCCGCACTTCTGGGCGCTGGCTCTCCTCTACAAGGACGAGTACGCCGCTGCCGACTACCCCATGATGCCGAACGTCAAGGGCGAGGCCTCGACGCGTCGCCAGATCTTCGGGTATAGCCTCCTCACGTTCCTGGTAAGTCTCATCCTCGTCGCCACAGGGGACGCTGGTTGGGTCTATCTTGGCGCCGCGGTGCTCATGGGCGCTTGGCTAGTTGCTCGTTCGTGGCGGTTGCTCGTCGTGCACAACGACCGCGCCTACCGCGGCTTCTTCTTCTTCACGATCCAATACCTTGGACTGTTGTTGTTGGCGCTCATCGTGGACCGCATGGTCGACTTGCCGGCGATTCCGCTGCCGACGTAGTCGCGGCAGAATCCGGCTCCGTTTCCGCAGATTGCGCAGATGACGCCGATGCGATTATCATCTCGCCGAAGGGGGCCGGCGCCTCCAGCAATACGGCATTACGCGACGAAAAATCAGGGATTACATCGAAACCTAGCGCACACCAAGGCCTGTCCACAATAGCAAAATACTTCATGTATCTACATGCATGTAGATACAATGCGGGCAACGATTCGACGCTGGGGCAACAGTGCAGCGGTGCGGCTCAACCGCAAGGAGCTCGACCGCCTAGGGCTCCACGAGGGTGATGACGTCGAGATTATCGTTCGGGCAGGCAAGGCCCCGGAATGGGACATCTCGCAGGTGCCCGTTTTCCGCTCCACGGACGGCCTGACCTTCAAGCAAGCGCGCGCCATGCGGGGACTGGAATGGGAACAACGCCATGCTCGTCGCTGATACTTCAACGCTGTTCGCCTTCTTCGACGCGGCGGATGCCCATCACCAGGCGGCGCGCTCCGCGGCGGCGAGGCTCCGGCCTTTCTCGATCCCAACAGAGATTCTTGCCGAGACGCTGGCGTTGCTTCGACTCCGCATGGGTCCGGACGAATCTCGAACGGCCCTCGCGGTCTTGGTTGGCATGCCTCACGCCCGAATTGCGGCCACCCGGCAATCCGTGATTGACGACGCCGTGCAAAAGGTCCTGCGGGGCGGACCCCTTAGCTATGAAGACTGGATCGTCGCGCTGACCTGCAAGGCGACCGGCGCTCAAGCGTGGACGTTCGATGGCAAGCTCCGCCGAGAGTCACGCTAGGACTTGGCTTCGGTGTGCCACGCCTCGACGCGCCACGTCGCGCGGTTTGACGTCGATTCCACGTGGGCCTTGTCCACGACGATTCGCCGCCGGTAGCTTGGCGCATCCAGGACCAACGTCTCGTATTCGCCCCCCTCGCCCGCGACGTGTGGTCGTGCAGGGTTTGCAGCCATGGCGTCCACCTTTGCGGCGTCAAGCGGTTGGCCTGCCCAGGAATCGGCGACTCCTTCGGCCGCAGTTCTGCTGAACCGGAGGTCCCACCCGTGCGCGATGAGGTTCTCGACGTAACCGCGCGGCTCCTTGTGCCACAGCGGCGCGAACGTCTTGAGCCCGAGGCGGTGACCGATGGCGTCGATGCGCGTCTTCTGGTATTCAGATGCGAGGGCGCCGCTCACGACACTGTGGAGACCGAATTGTTCCTTCGCGTGCTCAATCGCCGCTTCGAGGTCTTGCACTTCCTCCTCCTTCCCGCTTCGGCACTTCGCTTCAACGAGGGGGAGTTCAAGGCACTCCGCGACGCCGCGCACGACGGCAAGGTTGGGCGTGTGGAACATCCACGCATCGTCTTGCGCTGGAATGATGACTAGGCCAGCCACCACGTCCCAACCGAATCCACGGGCGGTCTCGACGGCGCAGACGGAATCCTTCCCTCCAGACAGCAAGGCGAGGACTCTCATCTGGCCCTCATCGCTTCGCCTTGGAGAGCGCCACTGCCCGCGTCGCCTTGGCTGCTTTGCGGTGATCCTTTGACCGCGGGGGCCACGCCTTCGCTCCGTCGTCTAGGGCGAGTCGCTTGTCCGGCGTGTCGCGCAACGTCGGACGGAATTCGCGGGCGGGAGTCAAGTCATCCCAATCGAGCTTGACCACGACGCGGCCTTCCTTGAGCGGATTGACGCGGCCGATGATTTGTCCACGTGGATCGATGGCTTGGGCGCCGCCCCAGAACACGATGCCGTCCTGGGCTCCGACGACGTTGCTGTACGCCGCAAAACAAGCGTTCTCCACGGCGCGGGCTTGCAGCAGGAGTTCGAAGAAGCGCCGACTCGTCGTTGGACTCGCACTGATGTTGAGCAAGAGGTCGGCGCCGTCGAGGGCTTGGCGCTTCGTGAACTCCGGGAAGTACAAGTCGTAGCAGATCCCGACGCCAATGTTGCCAATCTCCGTTTCCCACACTGGGCTTGCCGTGCCGGGCGTGAAGTACTTGCCCTCCTCGAAGGTCGTGAAGTTCGGCGGGCACCGCTTGTCGTATGCCGTGACTGCGCCGCTGGACGTAATCAGGAACGCAGAATTGTGCGTCACGCCTTTCCGACTGGTGCGAGGGCCGCCGACGACGGCGTGGACCTTTGCCTTGGCGCAGGCGTTGATGAGGGGCTCGAGGCGGTCGTCATCGAGGCGCAGGGCGAGGCGCTGGATGTCGTCGCCGATGTTGTAGCCGGAGAGAAACATCTCGGGGAATACTACAAGGTCCGCGTCCTTTCGCGCGACGGCCTTGGCCGCGGTGGCCACGTTGGCCTCGACGTTGCCCAGCATCGACGAGGCGGCGTGGAGGGCGATGCGGGTCGGCTGCATGGACGCACCGGAACGTCGGCTCGGCCGGAAAAGCGTGCCTGCGAGAGTTGCCGTGGCGCCACATTCGCCACCGACCGAGGATTCCGGGAATTACGGGGAACGAACCGTAACCCAGTGTCCCCGAAATCTCCGTAATCCCCGGTTCGTGGGTTGCAAAGCCGGCCAGCTTCCAGATTTGTTCCGCGGCCGGCGGGCTTCAAGTCCCCCGGGCCGGTCGCCTCGTCGTGGCCTTTGCACTCCCCGACGACCCTGCCCAGTGGGAGGCCACCATCGTCGTGTTCCTACAGCGCCACGTCGAAGCGGCGCAAGCCGACGGCCTCGTCGTTGGGGTTTCTGGCGGGCTTGACTCGGCAGTGGTCGCAGCGCTAGCCGTCAGGGCCCTGGGCAAGAAGAGGGTCGTCTGCCTGATGCTGCCCGCGCCGGATTCCAACGCGTTGGACGCGAAGCATGCACAACTCGCTTGCAAAGCCATCGGCATCAAGCCGCTGCGCCTTGACATCGGCCCCATCGTCACGGGTCTAGAGGAGGCTCTCGGTTGGACGCCGGACGCGCGCGTGCGCGGCAACGCGAAGGCGCGGTCGCGCATGCTCCTGCTTTACGCGGAAGCGCAGCGAAGGAACTTCCTCGTGTGTGGGACCGGCAACAAATCGGAGCTCCTCACGGGATACTTCACGAAGCACGGCGACGGCGGCGTGGATTTGCAACCAATCGGCGATCTCTACAAGACGCAAGTCCGTGCCCTGGCGAAACACCTGAAGATTCCGAAGCCGATCATCGCAAAGCCGCCGTCGGCCGGATTGTACAAGGGGCAGACCGACGAGGGCGACTTGGGCTTGACCTACGTCGAACTTGACTCCGTCCTGCGTTGCATGGAGCTGAACTACTCACAAGGCGCGACAGTAAAACGGACGGGGCTGACCCCTGCGAAGGTCGCGAGGGTCGAGGCGATGGTCCGCCGCACGGAACACAAGCGACGCGCACCGATTGTGCCGAAGCTAGGCGCTCGGACTGTTGGCATCGATTGGAAACGCAGCGTGCACTGGGATGCGTAGGGCCCGACGCCCAGGGAAACCGGGAGCGCCACGTACGACGCCCACCAAAACAAGGAGCGCACGTCTCCGCCCACTACACGCGGAGCCCGCGGAAACGACGGCTGACGTAGTCAGATTCCGCGTTTTCCGTGCGTTCCGCGTGTGGTGGCGTGCGTAGGCCACGAAGCTGACGAAGTGAGTCTCGGTGCGTCACGTGTCCTCCTTGTTGGGTCGTCGGGGTCGGGGCCGTGCGCCCGGGGACACGTGGGGTCTGTTCCCGTCGATGGCGTGGCGTCAATGCGCGACGGCCGCGGCCGCCGAATCTTCAGCTACGCTGACGTACTTCTCCAGGTGGTTGACCCAGAAATAGGTCTGGCGGGTGTCGCGCAGGCTGGGTCGTTCGCCGAGGATGCCAATCTCACGCAGGCGTTCGAGGGCTGCGTAGACAGTTCGGCGCGGGAGGCCGGTGGCCTTGCGGATGTCTTGTCCCGTCATCGGCTCGTGGCCGTACAAGGTGCAGAATACCGTCGAAACGCTGGGTGCGACGTGGGGCAGGCGCGCCACGACGTCGTGGCAGCCCATGGCGGGGGTTGCCCAAGCCTGACTGGATGCCGGGCGAGGGGGGCGGGTTTCAGCTGGAGCGGATGAAGCGGATAATCCGACGGGTCCGACAGGGGCGGAAGACGGGCCCGGGATGGTCGGGTTGGGGTTGTTTCGGTGCATGATTATGGTAGGGTAGGAATCCTCATGGCCTCTAGTAGGTGAGGGGGAACCCTACATGTTCCTCACTAATGTTATGGTCTTAGGAGTATTAGAGGTGCAGAGTTTATACTGGTTAACCTACTATACCATTGTGGAAGCGACATGCCCCAAGCGACCGCCAGAACACTGCAAATCACCGAGACGGCTTCAGCCGAGGAGGCCAAGCCTGCCGCGCCTTCACCACGTGTCGCCAAGCTTGACAAGGATTTCGATGGCGTGGCCAAGAGTGCCAAGGATTCCTCGCCGGAATCCTTGGCCCAATGCTGCCCCTTCCAGGAGGCAATCAACCTCCTGGGCCGCCGCCATGCTATGACGATCATTTGGCTGCTACAGCAAGGGGAGCCGCGCCGATTCAACCAGATGAAGCGCATCCTCGGCATCAACCCCGTCAGCCTCAGCCAGCGCCTAGACGAATTGGAGGCCGCCGGCGTCGTGAACCGCCAGACGTACAACACAGTCCCGCCCAAAGTGGAGTACCGCTTGACGCCCAAGGGCCGGGACCTGCTCCCGCTCATGGACCAGATGTCGGCGTGGGCGAAGAAGCACGACGCGCCCGCCAACATCGCGCCGATCGCGACAGATGGGAACGGTTAGGTCCCAGCCTCGACTGTTCCACCCGTGGCCCGCATCCTCGTGACTTCCGGCTCCGGCCTCGGCGCGCGCGCCCTCGCTGCCCGCCTGGCCGATTGTCTGCAGGCCGAGGGACACGACGGCTTCATCCTTGGCTCGACGGTTGAATCGCCACTCGATGCCGTGCGTGACTCCGACGCCGTCGTCGCACTCCTCGAATCCGACGCTGCCGGCGCCATTGCCTGCGCCGCCTTCGCCCACGCGCTAGGCAAACCTACGCTGGCCCTCCACAGCCTGGCGCTTGATTCCACGGTCGCCGCAGTCTTCTCGGCAACGCAACCCATCTCTTCCGCCGAAGAGGCAGAAGCCGCAATCCAATCCTTCGTCAGCGACGTGAAGCCCTACGCCGGCCGCCTCGTTCGCGACCTCGTACCAGGTCTAGTGCGCGACGCCGGCCATACGGTGCAATTTCGCGAGGCCGACTCCAACGAAAGGCCCCGATACCTCAAACGCAAAGTCTCCGAGGAGGCGCGCGAACTCGAAGCCGCAGGCCCCGGTGCGGAGAAGGAAGAGATTGCAGATCTCCTCGAAGCCTTGGAGGCGCTGCTCCTCGCCCGCGGATACAGCCGCGACGATCTCAAGGCCGTGAAGCAAGCGAAGCTGCGGCGCCGCGGCGGCTTCGAGCGAGGGTTCATCGTAGAATCTGCCGCCCAAGGAGGACAACCCGCCGGCGTAGGCGCGCTCGTCGTGCACGCCATTGCCTCCGCGCCGACCTTGACGCCGCCAGTCGAAGCGGAACCCGAGGCAGTCTTCGAATTGCCCAACCCCTTCGCCGCGATGGAGGTACCCGTCGAAGACGCATCTGTGGGGGCGGAGACTTCGACCACTCCGGAGGAGCCGGACGCCCCGATGTTCTCGTTCCCACCGCTGCCGGCCACCGCGCCCACCACGCCGACTCCTCCCGCAACACTACCGTCGTCGCCGTCCTCGTCCGCCCCCGATTTCAGTGGTTGGCCAAGCCTACAGAGTGCCATCGACCGCTCCGCCGCCAACGAACCAAAACAAGCCGACTCCGACTCCTCGAATGACGAACCAGTCGAGTTCCGACCCGACGCGCCCGGACCCCGACGCACGGACTTGTGGAACCTCGGATTCGGCGGCAAACGGGAGGCAATCAAGCCCAAGGTCGAGGACCCGGACCAGGTTGAGCCGAACCTGCGCGAAATCTAGAAGCGGGCGCAAGCCCCGCTCAAGCGACGGGCCGCGTCGTCGGCGTCAGCGTCACGTCGTAGGCGGTGTCCACGCCCGAGAGTGCGACGATCATGACAGAGCAGCCCTCATCACAGCGCGAACGGTCGAGGAGCACGACCTTGTCGTACCCGTTGTTGTAGAGCGCGCCGACGTACTGCATCTCGTGGTCGACGACCTCCGCGTACGCTGACCACTGGCTGTGCGTGGGCGCGTCAATCTCGCGCACCTCTACCTGCATCGCCTCGATGTCCTCGGGCCATTCGATTGGCACGAGCTGGATGGGCCCACGCACGGGGAAGGGCACCATCCACGTCGGGAACATTCCCAGCGGCACCGCGCTAGGGCTGCCTACGGGCTGAAGCCCGGTGAGGACCTCGACGCGCACGGTGATCGGCGCGGCGATTGGGACAGGGTCGACGACGAGCGCGCTGAGTCCTTCCCGCGCGCGCTGCGCGGCCGCAGCCTCCGCGAGCGCGCGTTCGTAGTCGGCCGTCGCGACGAACTCGAGCGCGCGCGTGGCGCCCGCGTGCGCAGCGCGCCC
>CAZXUC010000016.1:0-69730 GCA_964643795.1 uncultured Halobacteriales archaeon
GTGGGGACTTTCAGTTCGGCGTTCTCACCCAGCGCGCGAAGTCCCCTGAGTCTAGCAGATTAAGGCAAACTCATGCGCGGGGATGTAGTGGGTGGCTGGTGCGGGATTGAGTTGCCAAGTGTCGCGGGTGGCGACGATTCGGACATCCCGTGCGCTGCCCACGCTCCCGAAGTTTGCGTGGGGTTGGGCGCGGTACTTGGCCTCAAGCAGGAGCCAGTGCCCTCCGAGGTTGGCGGCGACATCGATTTCCGGATTGCTCACGTAGCCGATGGGCAGCTGCGTGTTGGCCACGAGGTTGAACTGGAGCCGCCGGACGTGGTCGATGAGGACGTTCTCGGCTGCATGGCCCACGGCATCTTGGACGGGGATTGGCGTGGTGTGGCCGGCGAAGTACGAGATCCACCCGGGGTCCGTGGGGTAGGCTTTGTCGCGGGCCTTGTCTGGCCGTAGGTTTGCCTTGAGGGCTGGAAGCTGCTGGACTAGCATCGTGTCCTCCAGGATCTGTTTCCAATGCGCGATCATGGCGCCGTCGGTGCCGAGGTGTTTGCTGTAGCTGTACGGTTCGAACTTGCCTCCGCCGCTGAGGCAGATTCCCCTGAACAGGAGGCGGAACTCGCGCAGCTTCCGGATGCCGCCGCCGCTCACGTCGCGCGCCAGGACGGTGTCCATCGCTGCGCCGAACCGTTCGAGGCGCGCGACGGGGTCAAGCTGGCATCCCGGGCGTGTGGCGGGATAGCCGCCCCATGCGAGGTACTCAAGCCAGAGCTGTTGGAGCCAGGCATTGATGTCGCGACCATGGAGGAAGGTGTGGAGCTCATCGAAAGCGTCCGCGGTCTCCTCGTGTCCGGCGTGGATTGACCCGCGGCAGGCGGCGATGAGGCGGCGCAGCTCCGGCCAGGCGTCATCGTCGAGGCGCGCCGCTCTTTCGGGGTGGGCTTCCACGACTTCGCGGAATTTCATGGTGTGCACGGTCGTGGTCCGGATCCGGCCGTGGAAATCGGCGTTGGCTGGCCGCAAAATCTGCAACGCACTCGAACCGGTTGCAAGTACACGCACCGTCAGGTGGTGTTTGTCCCACGCGCTCTTCAGTTGCTTGGCCCAATCGGGCAACTCTTGCACTTCGTCGAGCAGCAAGTAGAGGGGGCGGGTCTTGGTAGGCGCAAACTGCGTCATTGCGGCCCGCAGGATTGCCTCAAGGCGGCCAACGCTTGCATGCAGGACCTCGGGGTCGTCGGCGGGGACAATCACGATTTGCCGCGGGTCCGTTCCCTTGCGCGTCAACAGCGCCTGGGCAACATGACCCAGGCTCGTCGTCTTGCCGACCTGGCGAGGGCCGGGCCGCAAAAGCCACAGATGGTCCGCGGAGGCTTGCAACTCGGCGACCCACTTGGGAACCGCAGCGCGCGCCACGGGGTGCTTGAGGATGCGTTCAGTGACGGGAGCCCCTGACCAATGCGTGTTCCACAGCCGAAGGGACTCCAAGTCCATGAAGCTCGAAGTTGCGCCTATAATAGAAAAGCCTAGTGGTCAAACAAGACTACAGTCGGCTTTCCTGGTGCTTGGAGGCAGACTGTATCCTGGCCAAGCTGATTGGACTAGCTTGTGCCACTTCACCGGCGCCCGCGTCAATGTCGAACACCGGTCGGGGGATGTCCCTTGCTGATGCTGTAGGAATCATGGAATGCGAGGTCGAGGACTGTTTTTTCCGGGTCACTCCAGAAGTAGTTGCCCTTTCTCTTCATGCCGAACCTTGTCAAGGACGGCCGCCACTTGAGAATGACAAACCGTCGCCCGCCATGGTGATGCCGTTGGGCCGATAGAAGGCGTCACTGATGACGAGGTCGTCGTTGCGGTACTCGTGCGTCATTCCATTGAGGCGCAGCGCAGTGTCCAAACCGTAGTACCAAGAGCCTATTCCCTTTGCCTTTGCGCCTCGCGCAAACAGATCGAACGGGCTGGTCGTCGCGTGGAGCAGGATTTCGTTTGGCTCGCGGAGGTAGTAGAAGCCCTTGGACCGCCGTCAGGGTTGGGAGAACGTTGGTTGAGGGTCATGGCGGCAGGCTCCCCCAGCGTCGAAGGCGTACCGGTTCAATCCCGAGCAATTACGGGTGTCGCTGAGGGCGGATGGGGACGAGCGCCGCACAGCGGCCAGCAGTCGCGCGGCGTCTTCGCTCAATTCACTGTGGAATCCCGGAATCATTCTCGACAAGCCCATCCAGACGTCCGGCCTCGGCTACCAATCGATTCACGCCGGCCTGGGTCGTCAGCGGGGGTGCCCGGCATTTCAGTCGTGTGCATGGCGTCGTTCGAGAACCATGGTATCGGCGTCGAGGATCTTGACGATCAGGTCGTCCTGCGGGTGAAGGTCCATCACTCGAATCACATCTTGGGGCCAGTATGTGCCGAGGTTGCGTTTGCTCAGGCGCGTGATGCGGGCCTTGTGGTCGCTGCGGAAGGCAGGGGGTCGAACCCTCCTGGACCTTGTCGCGATGCCTCCAAAGCGCCAAGACTACGAAGAAGTCGTCCACGCGTATTTGGACCTCAAACCGAAGCTGAGCATGCCTGATCTTGTGGCCGAATCCCTTGTTTGGGGAAACAACACGACCCTGGCCCGCATGGGTCACTTGCTTGCCCACCATGCACGAAGGGAGGGCGATGACCCATTCCAAGGCAAGATGGGCGAATTCATGGCGCTCCAGAGTCCCTACTACTTCGGCACCAAGCCGAAGAGCCCCGGCAACAAGCTGGATTCCATGTTCAACGTCATCTTTCCCCAAGGTGCTTGATTGGTTGCAGTGGATTTTGCGGACCTTAGCGATGCCGTGGACGCTGGGTTCCGTCAGGATTCCGCGGAGAAAGTCCTGCGGCTGCTGGGCATTCTCCGTGAGTTGGAATCGCGCAAGGAAACCGGGGGTAGGTTCCCGCTCAAAGGCGGGACAGCTCTCAACATCTTCCACCTCGAGGATGTGCCGCGGCTCAGCGTTGGCTAGCCGTTGCACAGACATCGCGTGGTATGGGGGTATCACGCTTGAATTACCCCGGCGCCAAGACGATTGGCAGCCGGCCAATTCTGCTCTTGTCCAGGAACCTTTATATCATCTGACGACACTTAACACCATTAGATGGTGTCAATCACAATGCCGCAAGAGCAGGAGGACCTGCTGCAGGCGTTCGTCGAGACTGGCAAGTATCACAACCAGAGCGAGACCGTGCGAGCAGCCTTGCAAAGCCTACTTGAAGCCCAATCCGAGGGGCGGCGCCTCAGCATCGCCATGACTCTCTTTCAGAAACACCGTGTCACCGTAAGCCGGGCAGCCGAAATCGGTGGCAAGAGCTATGGAGAAATGGAATCCATCCTGGGCAAGGAAGGTCTCATGGGAACCCACCTCACCGCCGCCGATCTGGCGAAGGGTTCCAAAACGGCGCCCGCCCCAGCACCCGCACCACGCAAGCCTGTCAAGGGATAGAGCGACGGCATGGTCGAACGCCAACTCATCCTGGATACGTCATTCGTTCGGCGCTTCACGATGACCGGTCGCCTGGACCTGCGATGTCGGGGCCGTCGAGCAGTTTCACGACCTTCGAGTCCAGATTGGAAACCAAGGTCCGAACCGATTTCTTGACGGTCTTGAACAGGAGTGGTTCTACGACGTTGCTGAGTTTTGCATACATTTAAGGCATTACAGCGCTGATAGGTATCAAGAAGCTATTATGACGTTGCTTGCCGTGTACCGCGACCATCTGGGCCTCCCAGGCCGTTTGCTGACGGTAGAGCAACTCGAATCAGAGGGATTCACGCGGGACTACGCCCGGGTTTTGCTCCACCGTTTGTGCAAGCAGGGGGCTGCCATGCCAGCCGGCGCCAGCCGCGTACGATTGTTGGCGCCCGGTCAACACACGCCCGGCCTCGCTCCAAGCGATTCATGGAAGAGGGTCCTGGCGCAGCGTTTCGGGGCTAAACAGACGGGCTTCAGCGTCCTTCCTAAGCGCTACCCGGTGCCTCGACCGGATGAATTCCTGGTGCCGCGATCCAAGCTCGCTGCTGCTGTGGAGATGCTGCATCTCAAGTACCCGAAATTGAAGGTGAGCGTCGACAAGTATCAATCGGGCAAGGATACCGTTTGCCTTTACCCCGCGCGTGTTCGCGGCCAAACGGCGACCCCCGAGGAAGCGCTGATGCATGTCTACCGGCACGCGCCACGCGAAGACTTCACGCTCGCCCTCCAAGCCCTCCTCATGGTCAACCCAAAGCTCCACTGGAGTCGACTTCGCACCCAGAAGGAATGGCCGGAACTTGCTGGCGTCTTCGTCGCCGTCAATGCGCAAGCCGGGCACAAGGTGTTCCCAGCCTTCCGGACCGCTGAACCCCCTGACCTCACGTACAACCAATTGGGCACCGTTGCCCAGGCGTTCACCGCTCGAGGGACGAAAGCATGAGTGACTGGAAGACGTGGGCCGACGCCGTCCCGGAAACACCGGAACGAGAACGCTACACCGCAACCTTGCTTCTCACCCTGGCAAGGATCCTGGAAACGGCGCCTTTCGATTGGGCACTGGCCGGCGGCACGGCTCTACAATCCTACTTCGACGAAGCCCTGCGTCGATACAGCAGCGATGTCGAAATTATCACGAAGGCCAACAAAGCCGAGGTCTCAGCCTGGATGAAATCGCAGGATTGGAAGCCCGAGCCCGTCGGCAATGCCGACATCCTCAAAGCCGCCCTGACTCCGGATGGAACGCTGTTCGTGATCCATTCCTACGACCGCGCTGGGTACACGGCCACCGAGCCAGCCAAGCAGCCGTTTCACCACTTCCCCGTCAAGGGCGCACCGCCTCCGGGGCAGCTGACCATTCCAATTCTTGACTACGATTTCCTGATTGCCGCCAAGATCTGGGAAATCCGCAAACCCGGCCGTGGCGGCGAGCGCTTCAAGGACGCCCACGATTTGGGCCTTGGTCTCCCGAAGTGTAGGTCAAAGCGCGTCCAAGAGAAACTCGCAGCCTACCTCAAGATCAGGGGAGACAAAGGCACGGCAACCGAAACGATTCGAGCGGCAGGCGCCTGGATTCAACACTTCCAAGGCGCAGGGAAAGCGGCGTACAAGGCGTGGCAGCCGCAGTACCTAGACGAGCCGGACGATCACGGGATTGACGCGGGCCTGGCAAATGCCCTGCGCGTCCTGACGAGCCTGCACGGTGGACCCATCACCGCAACGGCGTCTGAGCAACGGCGATTCCTGCTCGCCGATGTGACGCCGAAGCAGTTGGCGCCCATCGCCACGAAACTCGGGTGGACCAAGCCCCACCAATACGAAAACATGCGCGACCACGTCGCCGCCACCGCCTTTTCCGGGCTCGCGGGGCCGGCGCCGAGCACGTCGCAGGAGCTCGTGAGGGAACTGAACGATTTCGTTGGCTAGCGAACGTGAAGGGGGCGAGAACCCAGCCCTATCGTGGGATGGAAACTATTTGGTGGAATTCTTGCCCATGGCACCTGCAAGTACCGCCGTCAGGGTTGGGAGAACGTTGGTTGAGGGTCATGGCGGCATGCTCCCCGGGCCGTCAACGCGTCGGGAAAGCCGGTTTTGGCCGCCGTCGCCCGGCATTCAGCCGGCCTCTTGTGAACGGGTAGGCTCCGCCACGGATTCATCGCCGCCCGCCTCCCCCACGTCCGCATGCGTGCGCGCCACGGCGAGCATGGAGAGTGCCGTGATGATCGCCATCAGGAGCATGGAGACCGCCACCAAGAATTGACCGGAGCCAACGTCCAGGCTTTGCTCCCAGCGCGCCGAGACCATGCCACTTCCCGCGCGCAACCCGACCACAGCCACGACGGCCACGACGAGCCGATGCGCCCAAGATTCCCAAAGGATGGCCACGACGTGGGAGCCTTCCTCTAGCAGTCCGTCTGCGCGCAGCATCGCGTCGCGGGCCCTTTGGCGGCGCTGATTCAGCCGCGTCTCGCGCAGCCGGATCCTAGGCATCGTCTTCTCCGGTCTTCGTTCTTCCAGCGCGTCCCAGACGAAGCAGTCGCCACCCGGTCAGTCCCAGCAGGAACGCCGCGACGACGGCCCCGACGGGGCCCACGGATGTCGCGTCGATGCTGACCTCCCAACGCGCAGAGACCCAACCCGCCGTAAGAACCAAGACGTGAAAGAGGACCCACGCCACGCCAGCCGCCAGCAGGCAAACGACAATAATGCGGCGGCTAGCAAACGCCACCGCCTCGTGGGTGCGCACCCGCCCCTCGGGCGTCACTTCCTGGTCCTCATGCATGCGCGCCTCCAACTTGAAGGTGAAGTAGGCCGCCACGACGGCCGCGAGTCCCAGTACAGCCAACGTCCCCGAGACGCCTTGCCGGGGCCCAGCGGACCAAGCCAACGCCAACGCCACGCCAAGAGCGAACTCAAGGATGCCCCGACGCTTGACAAAGACATGGACGACCACGAAGCCAAGCGACACGGCCGCCTGCACGAACACCCACGTCGATTCCAGGTTCGAAGCCGCATCAGGGACCAACGCAGAGCCAGCCAACAGCGCAAGGCCTGCAATCCACGACGTGGGGTGACGCCAATTCATCGCAGCACTTCCAATTGCAGCATCGTCTGCTCCATGGCTTGCCCCGCCTCAAGGCGCGCAACAGGCATGCCGGAGGCGCGCAGGGCGGCAAGCATCTGGTCCTGGCGGCTCTGCCATACCTCGTCCGCCAATGACGGCTTATCGCCCCACGCGGGAACAGGCACCAGGACCGCGACGGGGAAGTTGTGGCTCTTGAGGAGAATCAGTGCCTCACGCACCGTATCGTCACCCACGAGACAGGACACGACGAAGACCGGCGTATGGGGCCGCAAGTGCGGCAGGATGTCGTGGACCACCACGCCCAGAGGAGTAGCGCCCTTAGGTTCGAGTCCTACGAGGATGTCGAGGATGCCCTGCATGCGCCGCGTCGAGCCCGTGTGGCGGTCAGTCTTGACGCCGTCACCGTACGCCATGAAGCGGACCGGGTCCTGGATGCCCAAGTGAGCATCGGCAAGGCTCAATGCGGCGCGGCAACCCTGGGCAAAGGGGGATTCCAGGCGGTGGCCGACCTGCGTGCCGGCGCGCACGTCCACGAGGATTGCTATCTCCGTGTTGGTCTCCCGTTCGTGCTGGTTGACGATGATCGTATCTGATCGGGAGCTGGCTTTCCAGTTGATGTCGCGGGGCCGGTCGCCGTGCATGTAGCCACGCAAACCGTAGAACTCCATGCCGTGACCGGGTTGCGTAATCTCGTAGCGCCCCATGAGGGGCCGCTGCTGGCGGCTGCGCACGACGGTATCGCCCAGGCCCTCGTAGCGAGGATAGACGCGCATCTCCTCGGGGGTACCGAGCGTCTCCTCCACGAAGGTGAACCCGAAGGGATCACCGATGCGCAAGTCCATGGGCCCGAGCCGATGCAAACCGAAGAGGAGGATGCTCACCTGTGCCGTAAAGCGCGTCTTGCCGTGGGCATGCAGCAGCGCAAAGCCATGGGTGGCACCGCCATCGGCCCGCGCCACGCCAGGCAACCGCAACTTCCACTCAGCCAAAAGGGCCCGCTTCTGGTTCTGGAGCATCGCCTCCACGGTGAACGTGTCACCCTCGGTAAGCGTCGGGAGATTCGTCTTGAAATCCACGTGCAGCGCCGGGCGCGGCGGCACGACGGCCCCGAAGCCCGCCACGCCGCCAAGAAACGCGCCGGCAAGAATCAGGCCGGGCTCCTTGGCCACGAAGCCGCCGGCTACACTGGCCCAGGCAAGAAACAGCAAGACGATGAAGCGGCGGTCGACGTGGATGCTGCGTTTCATGGGCATCTACTGTTTGGGGACCGGGACCTTGCTCAAGATATCCTTCACGATGGATGCCGTCGTGACGCCGCGGATGCGCGGCTCCGGCTTGAGGATCAAGCGGTGCGCCATGACGGGTTGGGCTAAGCCCTTGATGTCGTCGGGGACCACGTAGGGCCTGCCCCGCATGGCGGCTTGAGCCTTGGCGAGCTTCAACAACGCTAGCGAGCCGCGAGGGCTACAACCCACGAGGACATCCGGGTGGTTCCGGCTGGCCACGATGAGCGCCGTGATGTAACGAATCAAGGAGTGTTGAATCTGGATGTCCTCCGTGGCCTTCTGCAATCCGCGCAGGGTGTCCGCATTCATCACGGGCGCGACATCGAAGTCATCCTTCTTACGCACCTCGCGCCGCATCAAGACCTCCGTTTCGTCGTCGTGGTTGAGGTACCCCATGGAGGTCTTAATCATGAAGCGATCCATCTGCGCCTCAGGCAACGGATACGTTCCCTCCTGGTCGATGGGGTTCTGCGTCGCCATGACGATGAACGGCTTATCGAGGCGGTGGGTGTTGCCCTCCACGGAGACCTGCTTTTCAGCCATGGCTTCCAACAGCGCCGACTGCGTCTTTGGTGAGGCGCGATTGATTTCGTCGGCCAAGAGGAAGTTACTGAAGACGGGGCCGGGCTTGAACTCGAAGGCTCCGGTCTTCCGGTCCATCACGTAAGTTCCCGTAATGTCGGCTGGCAATAGGTCCGGCGTGAATTGGATGCGTTTGAAGACGGTACCACTGGCGCGCGCGAAGATGGACGCCATGACGGACTTACCGACACCCGGCACGTCCTCGAAGAGGATGTGGGCGCCTTCCGTCAATAGGCAAATCGCGACGTGCTCCAGGGAGCGCTCGACGCCGACCACGCCCTTGGAGACCTCCTTGATGAGCGCCTGCATGGGGCGCTGGATACGGCTGACGTCGATGTGGTTGTTGGTGCGCGCGGCCGTGGCTTGCAGTGTTCTTGGTTCAGGCATGGTGGTTCACTTCCGTCTTGTAACGGTGCAGGAGTCTGTCGATGTCCTCAGGCGCCAACTTCCCTTGCAGGGCGCGGCCCACTAGGCTGTCGTCGCCGGTTACTTGTTGACGCGGGCCTTGCGGGTCCTGGCCGGTTTGGCGAGCCAAGAGTTGCCAGGCGATGTCCTTGAAGAAGCCGTCATCGGGTGACAAGTCTTGGGCTTGGGCGGTGGTCTTTGCCAACTCGTGGGGCCGGTAAGGGGGCACGGCGCGGGCGTTGAGGAAGAGGAGAGAGGCGATGGCCGCGATTAATGCAAGAATGCCCAGGCTCCACGCAAGTGATTCGCCAAGCAACGCGGCGACCTGCACTAGGGGGATGAAGGTGGATTCACGCGACGTCCAACCGTGGTGGCTCTCGTCAATGAGGACGGTGCCGCCGTGCGGGATGGTATCGGCGACGATTTGCGTCAAGGCTTCGCGGTTGGCTGCCGCATTATCCGCAACGAAGCGGTCAGCAAAAGGCGTCGTGGAGGCCACGACGACAATGACTCCACCTTTAGCGTGCTCGAGCTTGGCTGCCACGATGTGGGGCCCGGGCAGGTCATGGCGATCGACTTGGCCGTTCCGGTCAACGTCGACGTAGCTTTGGGAGCCTGCTTGGAGGACCGCCTGCCAACCGGCGCCGCCTTCGAGGATTAGGGATGAGGGGATTGCGGCGAGCACGAAGCCCGTGTGGCCTTCGAGGGTGGTGCGAACGATGCGTGGATCGTCTTGGCCAGCATCAAGCAGTGGGCGGTCCGCCACGGCGGCGCCGAATCCAGACAGGAAGCGGTTGATGATGCCGGCGCCGTCCATGAACAGGAGCGAGCCACCGCGCTCCAAGTGTTGAAGCCACGCGTCCTGCAACGCTGCACTGGGCGCTTGGCGCGGTTGCGGGACGACGATGAGGGCACTCGTGTCCCGGGCTTCGGAAGCAAGGCCCGAATCTCCAACGGTGGATTGCACCGTGAAGCCCTCGGCTTGCAGGTGCTTGACCCACGCCGAGAAGTTGGCTTCGCCGCCCGCAAACCCGGTAGGCTCGGGGATCGACGGGGCGGGCGCCGCGATGGCGACCAGGGCCACGGTAGCGGGGAGCAACGCGATGAGGACGATGCCTGCCAGGGTCCAGCCGTTCAAGTGGAGGCCCCCGATTTCAGGTATCCTTCCATGGCCGCGATGATGTCGTGCAGGCTTTGGCGTGCCGTACTTGCCTCAATTGGCCCACCGGGCCCAGTAGAGTACGTGGCGCGCTCGAAGAGCTTCGTCAACGCGACGGCGGCAGTGGGTGGAATCGGCGCCACGGATGCCAATGAACGCATGAAGTCCCGCACCGAATCCGATGCGAACTCTTCGTGACCATGCAAGTTGGCAGCTTCGACCAACTCGTGGTAAGTCTGCTTCACAGTCTCCGACCAGGAAGCGCCCGCCCCAATGCGCTTGTCGGCAGCCTTCAATGCATCCAGGAGAGGATCCCTTAGACGCATCCTGCGCCACGCGACGAACCCAGCCCCTGCCGTGGCGAGGCCCGCCAGCAGCAGCACTGCCGGCGTCCAAGTGCCGACGAAGGAGCTCTTTGCCGTCTGAATCCCGACGAGGGCCACTTCGCTGGTGGTCTCCGTGGGCCCGTAGGTGGCGTCGCCTCCGTAGCGCACGAGCAGGCTGCCCGAGCTGAGTGGTGGCACCGTGACGGTGGCGTTTGCGGATCCTTGCTCATCGGTCTGGACGACCACTGCCTGGGTGTCGCCCTCGAAGCGGATGCTGACGGGTTGCTTCGGCAAGGGGTTGCCGTGCAGGTCGGTCAAGTAGACCCTCACATCCACGGGCTGCAGGGGCCGCACCGGCACCGACGGGCCGTGCACCGTCAGGCGGGCTCCCTCCTTGAGCAGGATGTCCTGGGAGCCGACCGCGGGTTTGAGGCCGGTGGAGCCGGCGAAGGTGGACGCCGCGGCGGAGGGTTGCAGTGGCGTGTCTGCGGGGACCGGCAGGGCCGCCGAGGCGACGCCATCGCTTGCCGTCGTTGCATCGACGGCCACCCCGAGGAAATTGAACGTGATTGTGGCTCCTTCCACGGGCTTGCCTACATCGTCGACGAGGGTGGCGCGCAGGGTGAGGTCGTTGCCTCGGCCCACGACCTGCGGCGCGTAGAACGCCAGGTCCGGCTGGACCACGAGCGTCCCGGAGGCGGTCGCTTCGGAGCGGGCGAACGTCTCGTTGCCTAGGTGGACGGCTTCAACTTGGAAGCGCCCCGGGGTGGCATCAGAGCCCAGCGTCAGGGTCTGGTTGAAGGTGCCGTCCTCCCGCGTGCGCGGTTGGCCGATCGTGTCTTGGCCGAAACTCAAGTTCAGGGTGGCGTTGGCGATGCCTTCGCCAGTGGTGGTCTTGAGCATGCCCTCGATCTCGTGGGTGCCCCTGCCGAGCTCGCCAAGGTCCTCGAGGATGAGGATCGTGCTGGTGGGAACGAGCAGGACGACCTTCTTGTGGGTCGCTCCGTAGGTGCCGTTGGCGGAGCCGGAGTACACTACCCGCACCTCATGGTGGCCCAGGGCGATGTCGTCCGGGACCGTCCACGGGACCGCGAAGTAACCTAAGGAGTTGGTCAATGCGCGCGTGATGTTCTCTCCATCGAGCTGGATGGTGACGTGCTCGCCGCGCAGGTTCTCGCCCGTGAGCCGACTGAGGCGCCCCGTCAACTCCAGGACCTCGCCCCGCCCGGCCTGCTGGTCTTGGAACGTGATGGACGTGGGAACGACGAGGCGCAGCGGCAGGATGGATTCCTTGCCCTCGATGGTGCCTTCGCCGGCGTACGCGAGGCGGACCTCCCACAGGCCCGGCGCCAGGGTCGTGGGCAGCGTGAAGTCTGTGGCGAATTCGCCATTCTTTCCTGTCGTGGCAGCAGCCACTTCCTCGCCCGCCACGAAGAGCGTGAGGTGCCGGCCTTCGAGGCCGGTGCCGTCGACGAGGGTGAGGCGGCCGGAGGCTGCCAGGGCCTCACCGTGGCCAGCCGTGGCAGGAATGATCCACTCAAGCAAAGATCCCGAGACGACGGTGATGGTGGTCGCGTTGGTGGCCCCCGCCCACTGCGGCGTGGCCTTCACCTCCGCTGTCATCGTGATGGTGCTAGCGGTGATTCCTTGCGTCGAGAGTGTCGCCTGGGCCAGCCCCTGTGCGTCCGTGGTCATCGTGACCTCGGTGCTCTCCAGGATGAAGCGGACGGGGATTCCGGCGGCCGGTTGGTCTCGGCTCGTCGCCTTGACCTCCATCGTCACCGGGTCTCCTGTGCGAATCGTGCCGCTTGCCGGCTCGAGCTTCACCAGGGCGAGGTCCATCGGTTTCTGCAATTCGACGTCGTGGACGGCGCTGCTGCTTTTCTTCAAGTCGTCCGTGTCGTCGAAGTGGGTCTGGACCTGGAACTTGCCGTCCAGGGGGGCGGAGATCATCCACGTCGCTTTGCCTTGCTCGTTCGTTTCTTCGGTAAGTGACTGCTGGCTCCAAGAGAACGTCACCCTGACGTCTTGGCCGGCAAGGGGACCGCCTGCGGCATCCACCAATGTTGTGGTGACGGGGAGGCGTCGGTCATTGGACCATGCCAGGGAATCTGGTGTCTCCAGCGTCAGTTGCGTGGTGCTCTCCACTGTGACGGCGGCCGGTTCCGTCGTCGCTCTGGAAGTGGCATGGTACGTCGTTCCTCCCACGTCCCGGTTGATGAAGTGGGGATGTGCTGCGTCGTCGCTGCCAAGCGTGGCAGACGTCGCGTACACGCGGACCACAAGACTGTGCTGTCCACCCACAGGGATGCCGTGTGTGGGGATGGTCCAGTCTACCGTTCCTTTGTCCCTAGAATGCGCGACCATCCCGTCGGTCGGGATGGTGACGGAGCGTTCCGTGCACAGGCATGCCTGGATGGTGAATTTGCCCTGGGCATCGGTGAAGGCGACGCCGAGACTCCGATCCTGGCGCTCGGGGTCATCGATCTGGAGCGTGACGGTCCTCTTTGCCACAGCCTGGCAGGAATTGCCTGTGAGGACGCAGACTTTGCCGGATACCTCGAACTGCACCATCTTGCCGATGGTTGCGGGAAGCGCGTCAACGGTCAACTCGACGGGAGCCTGCAGGCCCGCCGGGTCGCCCTGCCCTTTCCACGCGTTCTGGCACTGACTCGGATTGCCTGCGCACTCGCCCCACGTCTGGGCGATTGCCTGCAGTGCCAAGCGGCCGATGGCCGGGTCCGACATGGCGACCCGGGGGTGCTCCTTCGGCGTCGCGCTTCGGTTGGCGGCGGGGATTGAGTCCTCGCCGTTGCGGTCGTCCAGGCCGTCGCGGTCCATATCCGACACGCAAGGGAACGCGGCGCTAGGCGTTGCTCCCCACCACCAGACTCCCAGGCGGGCCTCATCCCACCATGCGGGGCGGTTGCAGGAGTACGCAGCGTGGAGTGCCGGATGCCCAATGTTGGGGGGTACCTGGTTGTACTTTTGCAGCCATCCGTCCGGAATCCCGTCCACGACGGATGTTCGCGACACTGGATCGGTCTTCCCTTTCTCGCCCAGGAACGTGAACACCTTCCCGTCCGCGCTGACGCTGTGCGCGATGCCAAGGGCCCGCCACTTGGCGATCAGGTCACTGGAATGCGTGGATTGACCGAACGTCAACGAGATGCTGCTGCCGTCCAGCAGGCCGTCCATGTCGGTATCTGCCAGCCCAGGGTTGGTGCCTTGCGCCAGTTCCTGTGCGTCCGTGATGCCATCGTTGTCCTGGTCGCTTCCGGCCGACCCGGCAAACCCGTCGAAGGGGTTGGTGGGGTCCATGCCGGCGATGCTCACCTCCGTGGCATCTTGGATGCCGTCGCGGTCCGTGTCCTTGAGGCAAGAATCCATCCAGAACCCGGCGAACCTCGACGTATAGACGAAGAGATTCGTGAGGCCGTCGCCCGCCGGAGTCTGGTCTGCATCCCGCTTGGTCGAATCGAGGCCGGGGCAGCGGCCGTAGAACGCCTCCCATTCGTCGTCGAGGCCATCTCCGTCGGTGTCGCGCAGGTAGGGGTTCAACTGGTGTTCCTGGTCCCGCGCGAAGGTGTGGCGGTACGTGCCTTCGATGACACCCATGCGCACGTTCTTCGTCGCACCGTCCTCAAGGATGTCCGTGAAGCCGGGGTTCTGGCCCTTTCCGTTGCTCGGGTCCTTCGGGTATTTCTCGGCGTTCTCTGCGTTCAAGAACGTGCCGTCGGCTCCCTCCGGCACCTTCTCGATGCGTCGGTAGCTGATCTCTCCCCCTTTCTCGCCGCTCATTTTGAGTTGCTCTCCGTGCGGGGCCAAGAGGTTCTCGAACTTCGTCTTCAGGCCGGCCAGCGCGGCTTGGTCGGGCACCTGTGCGCCTGCTGCCCCAGCGTCGACGAGCTGCGGGTATTCACGGCCCCAGAAGTGGAGCCAGCCTTCAGTCACGCCGTCCTGGTTCTGGTCGGCGATGTTGGGATCCGTTACCCGCACGCGCTCCCAGTGGTTGGTGAAGGCGAACGTGTGCAGGGTCGGTTGTCCGCTGGGCGAGTAACTGAACCACTCCACCACGTCATCGTCCAGGTTGCGTTTTTCGTCTGTGATGCCGTCATTTTTGGAGTCTGCCTGCGCCGGGTTCAGGGTCCATCGGCCGCCGTCCACGCGTGCGTACTTGGCCTCCCAGCCGTCGGGCAACGTGTCGCAGTCAGTGTCCGGGTTGGCCGGATCAGTCACCGGGCGGGCGCGTTCCGTGGAGAATTCAGAGAACCGGTACAGTTCTGGCCGGACTTCCATGCCTGTCGGCACGTCGTCGCCGTCGGCGTCCCGGTCGACGAGGTTGGGCACGCCGTCGCCGTTGATGTCGCCCAGGGGCCCGAATAGGCTGGGCAGGTCCTGCATGGAGGCCAGGCCGGTTTGGATAGCCGGGAGCGTGGCTGCCCAGGCCCAGTTTTTGCACAAGGACCCCGTGAAGGGGTACGGTCCATCTACGCTGAGTGCGTAGGCGGTCCAGAAGTCCCACGCCTCGCCATCGCTCAGGTAACTGCCGGCACTGTCGCGCTTGTCGGCATGCAGCAGGGGCTGGACCCATTGGTCAGGCACCTCGCCTTCGGCGCCTGGGATGGGGAGGTCCAGGACCGATTCCGGGTCCGCATCGGTCCAGAGTCCGAGGTCGATGATCTTGGTCCCGTCGGGCAGCCCGCTGAAGGCAGTGTCGGAGTTGCTAGGGTCGGTGGGCTTGAACGCGATGCCTTTTCCGTCGAAGAGGGCGCGGCCGAAGTATTCCTGGCCATCGGTGAGTCCGTCGCCGTCGGTGTCGCTCAGGGTGGGGTCCGACGAGACGTGGCGCCATTGCGGCTCCGCGGTGGGCCCGAGCCCGGTCGTGACTTGGATGTACCAGCCGCGGATCTCCACCGCGTCCGGGATGCCGTCGCCGTCCGTGTCGGGGTCCGCTGGATCCAGGGAGTTCCACCAGACGCCAGCGACGGCCTCGTCCCACGTGGAAGGGCGTCCGTAGGTGTAATGGTCCGCCAGGGTGAGGCTCAGGTCGGCAAGGGGGGCTTGACCAGGTGGCGTGGTCGTGAGGTTGCGTGCGTGCGGGAAGTCGGATGCGCGCTGCAGGATGTGGCCCGGGGAGACCGCCAGAGGATCGAGTCCATGCGTCACCAGCCAACCATCGGGGATCACGTGTCCCTTGGTGCTGATGGTGGTCGGTGTGAGGCCTTGGCCGGTGATGGCCGCTTCCTTGCCAAAGCGCGCGAGGTTGTAATCCCACACTTCCTGCACAGTCATGCCCTTGCCACGCGTCTGCGCCCCGCCGATGCGTTCGTTCGTCGGATCGAGGCCGTGGGCGACGAGCCAGCCGTCCGGGATCCCGGTTTGGCTGGTCGAGAAGCGGCGCGGATCGGTGCCGTACTGGTTCACTTCGGCGCTGTCGGATAGGCCGTCTTGATCGGTGTCCGCCACGCGCGGGTCGGTGGCATGGACGAAGTTCTGGTAGACGGTGAAGTCGTCCTTGGCCAGGCGCATGGCGGCGACCTCGGCGCCGGCCTCAGGCCCGAAGCCGTGGTGGAAGAGCCACGCGTAGGGGATTCCTCCCGTTTCGTAGGAGACTTGGCTGGGATCGAGGCCACTGCTCCACATGCCATTGCTGGCAGGGTCCCAATCCGCTGCGCGCCCCCATTCGTAGGCCTGCCTCAGGGTCCAGGCGTGGGGCCATTTTCCACCGTACGCGTCGGGCAGCGCGGCAGGGTCGGGGGTCGCCGCAGCGCGCAATGCGGTGCCTGGCACCGTCGGGTCGTAGCCATACCTGGCCAACCAGCCATCCGGGATGCCCTCGCTCGTCGTGCTCCAGCGCTGCGGATCCGATCCGAAAACGTAGTTCTCTACCACGTCGGGCAAGCTGTCGCCGTCCGTGTCGTTGAGAAGCTGTTCCGGGGTGAATCCAGTGGCGCCCAGGTCGCGCAGGATTCCCTGGAGCCATGCCTCGTTGGTCGCGTTTGGCTCGGCCGCGTCGGGGTTGGGGCCTTCGCGATCGATGAGCAGGAATGCCGTCGCGCCCGCCGCCACGAGGACGCCGATCGCCACTAGGGCCAGGGGCAACCTTGGGGCGTTCATTGGAAGCCCTCCTGGCGTCGCCGGAGCGCCGCGACGGCCGCCAGGGCCAGGAGACCCGTCCATGCGACCATAGGAGCGCCGCGCTCGTCGATTGCATCTGCATCATCCAAATCAAGCGGCCTGTCGCCCAGTTTGCGGAAGGTGTTGCCCTCTTCCAGGCCCCAGGCGAGGGTCGGCTGCTGCTGGGATGCGTCGCCCACCCAGCGCAGGGGCGCCACGACGGTGCCGTTGGGCCCCACGGATGCGAACCGGACGCCGTCCAGAAGTTGTTCTCCCGAGTTGAGGCGCACCTGGACGTTCTCCGCTGCCGTGTCGGACGGATTACGCAACAGGACCGTGATGAATGCGACCTCGCCGTGGCGCGGGGCCCTGTCGGGCAGGATCACCTGTTCGAGGACGATTGACGGGACGGTGATGGTGAAAGGAACTGCGAGGGAGGTCTTGGTGCCACCTTCAGCTGTGAGGGTAACGGCCACATTGCCGATGATTGTTGCAGGCACTGTCCACTCGACCGTGACGACGCGGGTGGAGCCTGGCGGAATCATCAGGGTGCTCGGCTTCACCTCGATGGCTTGGCCGCCAGGCCCTGCCGCCATGATGGAGACGGATTCCTCGGTGTTGCCGTTGTTGCGAAGCAGGGCGTTGATCTGGACGCGTTCGCCTGGTTGCGCAATCGTGGCGTCGCTGGATTGCCAGGTGAGGTTGTGGTGGGCCTTCACGCGGACGGTGATGTCGTGCAGGATGAGTTGGCCAGCGGCCTGCGCAGCCAGTTGGATTGGGACGTCCGCTGCGATGGCATCCGCTGGCACCTTGATCTGCACGGTGGCTGTGTCGCTGTCGCCTGCGGGGATTAGCTGGCGCGGGGGCAGCGTGGCGTTCCATGCCCCCGGCAGGACCGCAAGGATCTGGACGTCCTCGATGTCGTTGCCCTGGTTGGTGATCTGGACGTCGATGGCCAGTGACTGCCCCGGGTCGGCCTCCAACGTGGCTGGGCCTGTGACCACTAGATTCTGCACCTTGAGCACCTCGACCGTGAGGGCCGTCGAGCCCCCCAGGTCTTCGTCGCCGTCACTTGCACCTTCGACGCGCAGCAATGCGGTGCCCAATACGTGGGCGCCCGCGTCCTGCGGCACGGTGACCTCGACCGTGATGCGCTCGAGCTGGTGGGGTGTAAGGGACAGTTCCTGCGGGCCGACGATCCTCGCCGTCCAACCCGCGGGAAGGGTGTCGATGAGATTGAATAGGAGCGTGACGCCCTCCTTGCCGTTCTGCAAATCAGCATGGAACGTCACCGTATCGCCGGGCAGCGCCTGGATGCGGGGTTGGGCGACGCTTAGGTCGACGTCGCGGCCAAGCGACAGGGTGGCATGCAGGCGGATCTCGTCCCTTGCTGTTTCCAGGGACGTCGAGATGGCCGTGGTGTCCAGCAGGATGTCCGCGGATTCCAGCGTCTCGGGAGCCCGTACGCGCAACACTAGGTTGGCCTTCTCACCCGCAGCCAGGGGCCCAATCTGTGTCACGGACTGCGAGTTGCGCAGGATCTCGGTGTCCCAGCCGCCTCGAAGCCCCTTGTTGGCGAGGCGGAACGTATCTGGGCCGGTGCCCGTGTTCTGCACGACGAACGGGATGTCCTGGACCTCACCCGGCTGGAGCCGTGCGGGCTGCTGCTCGACGCCGAAGGAGGAGCCGTGGGGACCGAACCAGACCTTCACGTCGAAGTGCTGGCGCAGGAAGATGACCGCAGAGAAGCCGCCTTGCATGTTCGGGTTGCCTTGCGAGGTGCCGACGACGTTGACGGTGACCTGCGTGTCGACCGGAGTGTCCGCCGGAATGGGCACGCTGACATGCGACAGGACGGCGTTTCCGGTGTTGAGAAGGACGCTTGGCTGCTCGAAGGTTGGGGTGCCGGGCCAGTTGGACGGCATCGTGGTGGCGTGGAAGGCCACCATGTCGGGCAGCACCGCACCGTCCCAGCGGCCAAAGTTCTGGACCACGAACGGGATCTTGACTGTCTTGCCCGGCAATGCCTCGACGAAGACGATTCCCTGGCCGGCGGCAGGTCGCACGTCGACGAGGTGCCCTCTGTAATCGCCCGCCTCGATGCTCGGCAGCTTGAACTGGGGTTGCCCGGCAAGGTAGCGCCGGTAGTGCTGGGGCTCTCCAAGGGGGAAGACTGACACGGGCTTGCTGGCGTCCAACGTGCCGAGCCCGCCTTCCTGGACGACGTACGCCTCGTTTTGGGAGAGCGTCTTCTCGCCCGTGAATGCAGCCAAGGCGACGTTGACCGTGGTGTCGGGGTAGAAGGCGTGCACGACGAACGGCGCCTGCACCTGGAAACTGCGGGCCGCCGCGCCACCGAACGGAGTGGTCTGCACGGGCACGACGTTTGCGGCCTGCGCGCCGTGCAGGACGCGCACAGTCGCCCCGTCGTCGACCGTGATGGACAGCGGCGGCGTCGGTCCGCCCTGGAAGAACTGCGAAATCCATCCCTGGCCACTGAGGCGCGCCGGGGTGCCGGAGGGAACCGCCAGATCCTGCTGGTAGGTGCGCCAAGGCGTGACGCTGCGGTCCTGGACGTCCACGACCGAGCCGGCGCCCGAGGACACGACGAAGCCACCTTGCTGGTTGGCCAATGTGATGGCAAGAAACTCGTCGCCCACTGGGCCGCCGTGGATCGACGGCGCCTGCGACCATGTCTGCTGGTTGAAGGGCGGGTTGTCCTGGACGAGGATCGGGTGGCCGTTGGTGACCGTGATCTGCATGCCCTGCTGCTGGTTCGCGGTGAAGAAGCACCAGAACTGGGGATCGCTGGGATGCACTTGGCCGCCGCAGTTGCTCTGGTCGGTCAGGCCCTGCGTGGTGAAGAGGACCTTCTCGTTTGGATTGCTCGGGTCCAGGCGGGGAGCGATCAGGTGGACTGCTTGCGTGCCGGGCGGTATGTGGAAGTGCGTCCCGGATAGGCCTGCGTCCGTGCTGGGGATGAACTCGCCAGCGCCGTTGCCGACGTGCGTGAGCGCGATGACGGGTTTCGTGGCCTCGACCATGAAATGGATTGGCGCCAAGCCCAGGGTCCATGTCCTGGATTGGCCGCCGTCGAGCCGGAATGGATGGTCGTCGCCCTTCGGGTTGCCCACGAGGCCCCGATTGTCCTTGGATGGGAACGTGCTGATGCCGGGGTACGTGGAGACCGTCACGTCGGTTGCCGGCTGGGTGCCGATGATCGTGAGCGTGGGGGCGAGGGTGTCACTTCCCGGGTGGTGTCCGAAGAGACGAGTGCCGGCACCCACCCAGTAGAGTCCGTCGAGCAGTTGCTGCCCGCTATCAGGGTACTGGGCGACGGATTTCTTGGAGTTCTCGGTAATCTCGAAGTACACGAAGTAGTACGCGGATTCGCCGGCCGCGAGCCCCTGCCCCGCCGGTGCGTTGGAGCGGATGGAGGGCTCCAGGCGCCACTCCAGGGTCACGACGGGGTTGCTCTTGGCGTTGAAGTCGCTGGTCTGGGTCTTGCCGTACTTGGCGGACTGGTCGGGGACGAGCCAATCGTGGTGGACGGCCACGGGCACCGGGGCGCGGTCGTGGATGCCCTGCCACTGGGTCTTGTACCGGACGAGCCGCACGGAATCGGGGTCCAGGGTGAAGCTTGCGGGCTTGCCTTCTTTGCTGATCCAGCCGGCGGTGATTGCTTCCTTTCCAAGGTCCATGTGCACCTGGACCGGTGTTCCTGCAGGCAGCTGCGCCGTACCCGCGAAGACGTGCAGGGGCACGCGGAGGTTCCAGGCGTCACGGAATTGCGAGGGCCCAGTGACCTCGACGCCAGGCGGTGTCCACCACGTGGGCTCCTGGGAAGACTGGGCGGGGACCGCGGTAAGTCCCATCAGCATCAGGACTGCAAGAAGCGCCCAAGCCTTCACTGGCGTCTCCGCCTCCCGACAAGGGTCAATGCGGCAAAGAGAAGGACGATGAACAGTGGCGAGAGGCCCGGCATCTGCTTGTCCTGGGCATCCACCTTCACGAATTCATTGATCGTCGTCTCTTCCAAGTCGCCATGGGTGACCGAGACCACGTGCTCGCCGGCCCGCGCCATCCACGGCAACTCCACTGTGGCGGTTCCGCCGGCCGCCAGGGAGACCGCGGCTTCGGCTGCTAGGAACCCATTGATGTACAGCACGAGAGGGTATTCTGCGTGGGTCAAGCTGCTGGGATTCAGGAGTTCAACCTTGATGCGGCCGGTGTCGCCGGCTTGCAAGGTGCCGCGCGGCAGGAGTTGCCACCGCATCACCTGCACTCTGGTTCCGTCTCCAGGGGGCGGCAGTTCTGTTGGCTCCAGCTGGCCGGGCAGGATGAGGGAGCTCCCCGCTGATAGTTGGACGCGGAAGACCTGCACCTGGCCTGGCTCAAGGATGTGCAGCGGCGGCTCCACGCTGGCGCCAGCCTCTTGCCCGAGGACGTCCAGCAGTGGCAGGCCGGCTGCGTTGCCGGTGTTCTCGATTCGCACCCACACCAGGGTCGCCCCGTCCTCGGCGAGCGTCGTGTACTCGATCTTCGATTGCCACGCCGGCGCCGGCAGGACCTCGACGACGGCAGCGGCTCGCTGGACGCCTTCCGTGCGGATCTCCACCGCGTATCGCCCAGGGGCAGTGCCAGGTGGCACCGTGACGAGGATCTCGATGCTGCGTGTCGCGCCGGGTTCCACGGTGACGGGTGCCGGCGTGGCGACATCCCATCCGGCGGGGGCTTGGGGTTGGATCTGGATCGGGCTGGCCTTCGTGCCGTGGTTCGTCACGTCGACGCTGACGCGGGCCGTCCCAGACCCAGTTGTGACTCGGCCGGCGTGGAACGTGACGGGCTCGGCGCGTCCGACCGTGACTTCGATCTCGGTGTGCGCCACCGGCGGCAGCAGGGGATCGGTGTGCAAGTCGATCTTGATGGTGCGGGGTCCGGCTTGGGCAAAAGGAGATGCAGCGACTTGCACAGCGTATTCCTGCACCTCGCCCGCGGTGAGGTTGAAGCGGGCTGGCAGGCCTGTCAGGAGGACATCGTCCTGGCCGTGTAAGCGGGCCACGAACGTGGTGGTGGTCGCGCGGTCGTTGATGACGCGAACGAAGGCCTCGTGGCTGCGTCCCGGTTCCAGTCGGAGGTCGGTTGGCTCGATGGCAAAGCCCACACGACCCCGTTCCACGGCCAGGTCCCACCGCGCGGAGAGGCCTTCATCGCCATCCTGCATGGAGCCGAGGCCGGGGATGATTTCGAGGAGGATGATCCAGTTGCCAGGCTCGGCGCGCCACTGCGTGGAGAAGGTCACCTCTTGGCCGGGAGCCAGGCGGTCCAAGTTCTTGGACAGGAGGGGGAATTGGTTGACGAGGCGCACCAGCGTACCTTGGGCGTCCGCGGTGCCGCTGTTCTCGATTGTGCCCGTGATCTGGAGGAGGTCGCCCTCGATGGCCTTGTGGACCTCGTCCTGGCCCCGCATGACCTTCAGGCTGTCCGGGATGACGCGGAGGTGGGGGCGGTCGACGACGAGGACATCCATGGTTCGCGAATGGATGTTGTTGTCGCGCGTGGATTCGCGCAGGAGCCCCATCGGGTCGGCCTGGGCAATGATGTGGACGCGGCCGGTCATCGACTCCTTCGGGATCCACGTCACCGGTTCAGATTGCGCCTCGCCCGGCTGGAGGACGCCAAGGCTTCGCGTGCCCAGGACGGTCCATGTCCCCTGGGTGCGGCATGTGACAAGGTCGATGGCGGGGTCGCCCGTGTCCCATGGGCATACTCCTACCTCGAGGCTGGTGGGGCGGCTCTCCCGTTTCCCGGCGATGTTGGTGACGGTGGCCAGGAACGAAGTCGGGGTATCGACGTGGATGGTCGTCCCGCCACCATCAGGCCGATCGAGCTTGACGGCTAGATCCGGCAGTGCCGTGGAGAGGTAAGTGAGCGTGAGTGCCGCCGTCGCCACGGAGTTGGGGTCGCCAAGCGAAGCCACTTCCAGTAGGAGGAAGCCGCCGGCGCCGCCGCCCAACTCGAAGCTCGGGGCAGCGACGCGGACCCGGGCCAGGGCGGATTCCCCGGCCTCCAATGTGATCGAGGGTGTCAGGATCTGCACATCGAAGACGGTCAACGCTGATTCCGGGGCCAGGCTGATGGTGAATGTGTCCTTGGCGGGGCCCGTGTTCTCGACGCGGAAGTGGAAGACCTTGTCCGCGCCCGTGGTCAGCGTTGCGTTGGCCTCCGCTGGCTGCACGATCGACGCGTACGACGAGACCGTGACGGCGTCCAACGTGAAGGCCTGGCCGCGGTTGCCAGCAAGGCTGGAGCCGAACCGGAACGCGAAGGAGACGTCGTGGCCAACGAGCCGGTGTTCGTTGAGGAGGGCGACGCCGTTGCTGGATCCTGTGGCGGGGCCCAGGGGGACCGAGACGGGACGCCATGTGTCGAGGCGGCGGTCCGTGAATGCGTCAGCTGGATCGTGGTTTGCCGGCAGGTTCTGCATCATCGCGTTGCCGGTCTGCGCGTTTCCGCGCACGATCTGGCCAGTGTAGTCCGCAGTGTCGAGGTATCTGTGCAAGTCGCCATCTAGATTGGGGCGGAGGGCCTCGACAATGACGCCGTCGTTGTCACCGAGGTTGGCTTGGTAACGGAAAGTGAGTGAAGGGTTGAACGGGCTGTCGCGGAATTCGAGGTCGTTCAGGAGTTGCAGGGCGGTGAGATCGATCACTGGCCCGTCCATGCGGACGTCCTGGCGCGGCAGGTGGGTCCCCGCTGTGAGGTCGGAGGGTCCAATGTAGACGCTTTTTGTGCCGGCATAGGAGATGTCTTCTCTCAGCCTCCAGCAGTCACGGCTGATGCTGCAGGTCTGGGAGGAAAGCCATCCGGCGTCGGCCAAGTTTGTGACGCTGAACGTCTCTTGATAGTAGATGGGCTTCTCGCCCACCAGGACCACGCCGACGGGAGTGGCCGGGGGCACGAAGTCGAGTCCATGGTAGCCGTACTTGATGACAGCATCAATGCGATAGAACCCACGTGCCTGCGCATCCGGCAGCCATGTCCAATTGATTGAATGTGACGCGCCCGGAGCGATTGCGTCGCGGTAGGACGGATTGAGATCCTCTTCCTTGGACGTTGCGACCAATGCGCCAGTGCGTGGGTCCCTGACCGTGAAGGAAATGCTGTCAACGGCTGCCGGGAGTGTGCCGATGCTGGTGAAGTCGAGAGTGACGTTGACGGGCTGTCCACTGGATGCCGTGAGTGGCGAGATCGCTCCCTCCGTGTCATGAGCCAACTGTGCGCTGGTCTCCACGACAAAATTGAAGGTACGGCGGTGGTCGCCCGTGTTGTCATCGACGAACGAAGTCGGCGTGCCAGAACCGGTCAGTTCCACGACCTCCAAGTTGACCGTGTATATCGTGTTCTCAACAGCTCCCGACGGCACTTGGACCCGGAGTTCGTAGTCTGTCCGGTCGTTCTTTGCCCCAGCCCCCAGCAACGTGAACTCCATGAGTGGCCCTCCGCCCTCGATGTCGAAATCAATGTCCAAAGAGGGTGGAACGACACCGGGGAAGGCGTCTGCGGCGGCAACCGCGCGTAGAGCCAAGCTGTCTGTGGTCCGCTCGCCGAGGTTCCGCACTTCTCCGGTCAAGGTGAACGTCGCTCCGGGCGCCATGCGGGGCTCGGGTAGCGATGGGTCGGGGATGATTGCGACGTTCTCCTGGTACGCATAGCCGACAAACTGCACGTTATCGATCGTCCATCCGCCGTCGCCAACCGTGCCATCGCTTGCAGCTCGTAGGCGCACGAGGATCGGCTGCCCCGCCACGGTATCGGCGAACACTTCAAGCCCGTCGATGGCCCAGAAGCAGCCGAGGCGGGAAGGTTCGAAATTGACGGCTTCATTGCGGCAATATGTGTTAGCATCGAAGCTGTCCGTGCGGATATCGAATCCAATGCGGATCCGCTGCCCGATGAAATCGCTGAGGTCGATGGTGCGCTGGCACCATCCCGGGGGCCGCGGTTCCTCGCAGTTGCGGCTATTCATGTCTGCCATGGCGCCCACGCGGACCCATGGGCCGGGGACTTCCCCTTCCAGGGTCGGGCGAAGCGCCTGCACCATGATTTCGCGGCGGCGATCCTGATCGATGTCGGGGCCGTTCGGGTTGCGAGTGCCGAAGTACTGGAAGTTGAAGGCCTCCCAGAAAGTGGCGCGGGCCTGCGCGCCGCCCACGGCAGTCAAATCAACGATGGGGGTGACGAGCCGCTCGCGTGCATCTTTAGGATAGTTGTAGTAGTGGCTCGGGGCGTCTTCACCACCATTGGTCGGGAGGAGGCTGCCGAACAGGAACGCGGTCGTCTCGCCCGTGCGACCAGCAATTTCGCGGGGATTCCATGCTGGAGCGGGCGAGTCAATGGTGTCGACGGCGGTCCATTCGGGGTTGACCCACGCCCCGCTACTCGTAGGGAATGAGTGGGCGTCCACAAGGTGCTCGGTCACCCTTTGCACTGATAGAAGTTGCACGTTGTCCAGCAATCCTCCTCGGTCGTGGAACGGATCGCGGAATGGGCTCGACGCGGCTCCGGTGCCACCCAGGGCATTGAAGTTGAAGCGGAACTCGACCGGCACCGTGATTGGTTGGGTGTCATCCTGGAACCCGGCCAGATTCATCGAAAAACGGCGCCAACCTTCGTCGGTTCGGGCCGCCACATCCTCGCTGAAGCGGAAGTCGCTTGTTGGCATGCTGTCCAAGTCGCCGTCGTCGTCACGGTCGATCCAGAAGGAGAACGCTTGCGCCGCATCCGTGTCTTCCCAACGCCAGAATGAGAGGCTGGGATACTCCTGCGCGTTGGCAGGAGGGACGACGACGTCAAGATGCAGAGCCACGACCCCATTGCCTTGCCCGGTCCACCAATGTTTGCCATCGTGTTCTAGGTCGCCCGCAGGGTTCCTGGCAGGGAAGCCCATATGGACGTCTTCACGATACCAACATTTCTCCAGCAACGGATCCGCCGAGGAGCAACTGGCCGTCACGGGATGGGCCCAAGTCGTCGAGAAGGATGCTCGATCGAAGTCTGAGCCCATTTCGCCGGGGACTTCGCGCGTGAGGATGGTGCTCGGGTTCAGCGAATAGCCTGACTGACTGAACTCGTACAGCAAGGTCTCGGTCACGAGGTCCTCCACTTGGCCAAGGTCGAACTCGTCGATCGTCCAGCCGCCGCTGGACCCAGTCCAGGCCGGGGTCTCTGCCAAGGGATCCTGATCCGGGTTCATGGGATTGCCAGGGTAGACCATCGTGTTTTGTCCATCCTGCGGGGACGCGTACCCACGTGCCGGCACGAGAGGGCGCCACGTATCACCGGCGTCCAAGCTCACCTCCACGCGTCCGCCGTCGTACCCCGTCTCGAAGTCATATTGGTGCGTGAGGGACAGGGATCCGCGAGCGACTGACGAGAGATCGAAAGGCGGCAGCATCAGCGCCTCGTCGGTGCCGTCGGGGTAGGTCTGCCGTTGGGCGTCACCAAAGTGCCAGCCGCGGCTGGCTCCGCTGGGCCCAGTTCCCGTGATGGTCTGCCATGGCCCTGTCTCATTTTCAGGGGCCGTTCTCCCGGACGCGACGCGCCCCTCCCCGTAATCTGGCGAGGCGAGGAATGCGTCTGAGTAGAAGGAGTCGAAACTGTCGATGAGGAGGATGTCCTCCGAGTTGAACTCGGGGATGACTGCGCCAATCTCGTAGCGGCTCTCCTTCAACAACGCAACCCAGTAATCGTCTTGCTTAGGCTGGTATTCGGCATCTTCCAGCAGGAGCGCAAGAAGCGATGCGTTGCCGTCCACGGGCGGCGAGACCGGCAACGTCCAGGTTCGAACCTGGGTTTCCTTCTCTTCGTCCGTGAAGAAGCGCTTGACCTCAAAGTCGTAGACTTCGACGTTGCCGGTGTTCCAGATTGTAATGGGCACCTCGCGGGGGAAATCCTCCCCAGCACGCCCGGCCGTCGGCTTGACGTCGATGCTCACCTCCAACTGAGGCGTTGCGCGCACGGGGAGGGGGGAAAGCACGGAGATATCGCATTCCCCAAGGCTGGCTGTCGGCGTCCCATCCGGAGTGAGAACAACAGCCGCACAATTGTCTGCTGCGGCTTCATCAAGGACCGGCAACAGCCCCGGATGATCTGGGATGAGTTCCCCCGATAGGTGTGCCTTGGCAAGCAATCGGTAGCTTCCGTCCTCGTCTGGTATGGTGATGGGGACCGTCACCAGAGCGCTGCGTTCATCTTGTGGCGCTCCTGACAGCAAGCCTGGCAAGACCACGGATGGCGGGAGTTCGATGCTTGGGTAGGGTATGTCGGTCAGGCTGCCATCTGGATTGATTCGCTGCAGCATGACTTCGACAAGGATGGAGCCGCCGGGAACGGGCTGCCCGAAGAGGCCGCGGTTCTCAAGTTCAAGTTCCAGATGGGCTTCGTCTCCGGGCCCCAGCCCCAAAGATTCCCACGCGTATCGCGTCCGCAGTGCAGCGTCGGTGATGGCGATGTCATGGCCCTGTGCCTCCTCGGCAATCACCTCGAACCGGTCGATGAACCATCCGACGGGTGAGTTGTCGGCGTAGCCGTACGTCCACTGATTCACTCCGGTTGTAGGATGGCTGTTCTGCTGTGGGTGCACCCCGGTCTGGATGCGGAACGCGAACTGGACCATGCACGAATCATCGCACAGCCGTGGTGCTTGGGCTTCGTTGCCTTCCTGCTGCCACACGATGCTGCCGTCGCGCAGGTCCACCAGTCGGAGGGCTTGGAGGTCGGGTTGTGCATGGGGGATTTCCAGTTCTGGCAGATTGGGGGCTTCCCAGTTGTCGTTGGGCCCTTGGCACCCGGGGTCGTTGGGGAAATCTATCTGGCCGCCGCCATTGTTGTCCAGTCCGTCGCTGCATTGCGTCCAATAGAAGCCACCCTGCGGCGGGACAAGGACACGGGAGTAGTCCAGGATCGGGAGGCGGCCAAGGTCTAACTGGTGCGTCACGGGTGCGCGGCTCGGATCACGGGGGTCGCAATCGGTGCGCTCGTAGTAGACGCAGTCGTTGCCGAAGAACCGGTGCACGTCGCTGCCAAGGCCAGCGGCAGCCATCGTCGGGTCGAAGGGAGATGGTGGTTCGTATGACAACGCCACCTGCATGTACGGCGTGGTGGCCTCGCCGTCGATGTCGAGGAATCGCACCATCAGCGTGCCGTAATCACTGATCCAGCAGCAAGTTTGCGCGCCCTGACCATTTCTGGTGACACCTTCACGCAGCAGGTGGAACCGGTGGTCGAACTCGACCTTGGGTGCCGCGGCATCTGCGGGAATCGGGATGACCGGGCTCTGGAGGAGACTCGCTTGGAGGTTGCTGTGCGTCCAGCCATGCTCTTGCGCCGGGACGCCGTTGGCGTTCTTGGGGCCGTCGGCGTTGGTCCAGACGCCGCTGCGCCCGCCGAAGCTGGGGACCCGTTGCCATCCAGTGGTGGAGTCGAACCGGTTGTATTCCTCCGCCGCGGGATCGCCCAGCGTTTCGACACTGCGCAGCCGCCAGCCGGTCGGCTGGCTGAAGGGCGCCGCGCCAATCGGGCACAGCACGCCCCTGCCTCCTACGACTGGAAAAGTAGCCCACAAGCAGGACCCATTTACGGTGCCTTCCGCCACGGCGTCGTTGTACGGATCCAGGAGGGATACCAACGGCGCGAGGATCTCATCGAGGCTCCGTTCGTAGTCGCTGCCGCGGGCCCAGTGGCCCCGCGTCTCGTCCACGCGCCCGTTCCAGTGGGCCAGCACGAGCTCTTCTCCTTCTGGTGTGATCCCGGTGATGGCAGCTTCTGAGATCCGCCACGACGGACACAGCCACGAGTCGCCGGAGGTCCCGCACCCTCCAGCAACTCCGCCCACGAAGCGCAGGTTGAGCAGGTCATCGAATGCTTCGAGGGGCATCGTCGGCATGGGCGTGGTCGTCGGAGCGCCGCCACTAAATGCAATGGGTGCGTGATTGACCCATTCCTGGTTCTGTAGGCGGGTGGCGAAATCTACGATGGGGACCGTGTACGTTTCCGAGATCCACTTTCCGCTGTAGTGGTTGAGGCGGTTGCCGGGATGGCTCTGTGCGAGGTCCGTGCCGCCGTTGTTGTACCGGCTCGTGGTCTCAGTGAAGTACCCGAACCGGAAGTCCTGCAGGACGGTGTTGGCCTGTGAAGGGGCGCCGTAAATGCCGGACGGTCCAATTGAGGTGGGGCTCGCGGGGACATCCCATGAGGTGGAGCCACCGTACGTCACTCGTCCCTGCATCGGAGACCTGTACCAGAGTTGCGTGGTATGTGGGGACGGCATTACATCAAGCCAGGAGCTAGTAGGGGTGCCCCTGTCGGGATAGCGACATTCGTCCTCGCCGTCGGCACGCGTGCGGCAGGGCGCGTCCAGCCACTGCGTCACGTCGATGCGGAGGGTCTCGATGGGCGTGTCGGGTTCGACATCGTCCCCCAGGTGGTCGGTATCGGCGAACGCGATCAGCGTCTTGCAAGCCTGGTTGCAGTTGCTGGGCATCTCCCACAAAAACTCGGGGCAGACGCTTCCTTGCTGCCCGTAGTCGCCGACCTTGCATGGCGGTTGGGTGTCTCCGGCGAACTTGACTTCCCATCCATCGTCGCTGGTGAAGTCCGTGGCGTAGACGGTTCCAGCACTCAGCAGCGTCGCAGCCTGGGCCTCTCCACTGAACTCGACGAGACCGTAAGCCTCCGGCGCGTCCACCAGTCCATCCAACAAGATCCGGTATCTGCCGGGTTCACTGAGGACCAGTGTCCATGCGAGTCGACTGCTCTGGCCTGGTTCGAGGACAAACGGCTCTGACACCGAAGGCGATTCGGCTTCAACCACTGTCTGGGTCACGTCAACGAACGACCCATCGGACGGGTCTTCGTACTCGACGACGAAATCGACATGCACGGTCTCCCTGCCGTTGCCCGTGTTGAGAATGGTGACCGTGGCTTGGCGCTCTGCTGCGGGGTCCCCAGTGCGTGGCGAAACGGCCAAAGGCGTCGCCACGAGGACTCCCGGTGAACGCTGGGCGACGAACATCACTTCCAGGGAGTTGTCAGGAAGGTAGGCGTCACGCTGCCCGACCAATTCCGCATCGAATATGGCTGTGTAGCTCTCGCCCTCTTTTAGGAAAAGAAGAGAATCCTTGAATTCCACTGCGCGGGTCTCACCAGGCCGAAGTCGAAGTGTCATCGGCGCGACGGGATAATCCTCGGATTGGCCGGTGCTGTCCGTGAGCGTGAGCGTCGGGCGAATGTCTTGCGTGAACTGGCCCCGGTTGAGGACGACTATCGTCAGGTTGTCCTGGCCGTCGCCGGGCGCCAGCGCCAATTGCCCATTGACGACGCGCTGAGGGTGAACGATTGCATCGATTTTGATATTGTGAGGGTATGCCGGTCCCTCAAGCAGGACATTGTCCAGTTGCCATCCATAGAACGGCAATTCCAGGTCAAAGCGGTTTTCACGTTGGAAATGTTGCGCCGGTGATCCCTGCGGCATGACTGCAGCGTGAAACACCAGCCACACGTCTTGCCCCGCCAGGGGCGTCAGATCGAAAGTGCTTCGGTAGAACGCTTCCCGTGGGCCCGTGAATCCAGTGGGTGGAAGCATTTCTGCTAATGGCGTCAAAGCCAAGCCCCGCACGCCCGGATTCTCGAGGTCATTCTTGCTGGGCGGCGCGTTGTTGAACGCCAAAACTTGGCCGGCGTCAATGCCGTTTGCGAAGTTGAAGCGATGGTCGACGTAAAGGCGGATCGCATCCGATGCGTCCAAAGGCACTGGTGGCAATGGTCCGATGGTAGCGGGGCCCGCGGCGACCTGTTGCGGGCCCCTGGCGTCCGGGCCGGTGGGCGAATCAATCGGCAACGCGTCGAGACTGATGCGGGGTGACACGAGGAGGCTGTTGAGCGTCCTGTCGGTGCGGATGGCGTAGCCCTCCTCGTCGCCGAACGCGAATCCCTCGCGCTCCGAACCGGGCAGCGTCGTTCGATGCCATCCCGTGCCTTGGAGCGGGGTGGCCGAGTCGCCCGTCATCCAGAGGCCCCAGCCGCCGAGATGGTCCTGCTCAAGGAGGTCGAGGGAGTCACGGAAGTAGGTCGCCGGTATCTCCGGTTCGTTCAGGGCCCCTGCGATGGCGTCGTTCATGCTCTTGGCGGCTGCGTCGGCGGGCCCCGTGCCTGATTTGGCTGCGCTGTCCACAGGGCCCACTCCCGTCAGAGGGACCAATCCGGATGGCAAGGGGACGGCCACGGAGTCGTTGACGTGGGTGGCAGTGGCCACGGGCCACGTCGAACTCAGCAGGGCCAAAAAGACGAGAATCGCGAGAAGCGGCTTGGCCTTGGATCGTGTGGTCGTCATTTTCTGTTCCTCCTTCCAATGGCCAAAGTGGCGGCAAGCAGAGCCAAGAACGGCGCGACGGCTGGGACGTTTTTCTTCTCCGTACCCTCACCCTCGTCGATGCCCATGACGACGCGGGGGCCTGCCGCTTCGCCGGTCTCCGGTCCGCGCAGGATGCCGGCTGCATCCATGACCTCGATGTGGAAGCCCTGTTCGAGGCTTCGGAAGGCGGCCTGCGTCTGGATCGTGGCTGTGAAGCGGCACTCCTGCCGGCAGTCGCCTGAGGCAAGGTCCATGCGGTAGGGGGCACCTTCCAGGACCATCCAGGCGCTGGGCTGGGCGGAGGTGGCGGAGGTGACCACGGCGCTGAACGTGAACGGCGTCTGCTCCGTTCCCCGGCTCGGTGTGACGCTCCATGCGCTCACGCCGGCCCGGGGCTTGACGGTGACTTCGACGATGGAGCTTGACTCACCCATCATGCCAGCGAGGTTCTGGGCCTGCACGAAGTAGCGGTACGTACCAGGTTCCGGCCGGTCATCGACGCGCGGCGCCCACGTCTGCGCCACGGGCTCGAACCCGCCCGCGCTCATCCGGTAGACGATGTACTTGATGGCACGGTCGGGCAAGTCTTTTGCAACCTCCCACACCAGTTGGACGTGGCCGCTACGCCCAACCTGTACTGCCAGGCCACCCACGCTCGGGGGCTGCACAATCACGGGCGCGAAGTTCCATGCCTTCTCATGCTCGGCGTCGAGGCCGGAGGCTCCTTGGGCTTCGATGACGATCCGGTAGCGCATGCCTGGTTCGAGACCGGACAGGCCCGCGGCGTACCCATGCATCGCCGACGCTCCAGCAAGGCGTGGGAACGCCGACAAGTCGTCGGCCACCGCGGGAACGCGCGTCAGCATGGTCTCACCTTGGTAGAGGAGCACCCATGCCTGGACCGGTTGGTCGAATGCGAGGCCCAGGCGCGCCGAATCCATCGCTGTGTGGACGCTGTCGAAGCCGGTGAGCGCCGGCGGCTCCCGCTCCACGAGGACCTCAGCCACGAAGTCGGCCCTGTGGCCGAGGCTGTCGAGCGCGGTCAGGTTGACAAGGACGCGTCCGCCCTTCACGTCGTCGCCGACGCGCACGGTGGCCTCGTGCCCTTGGGGGACGGCCAGCAAGTGGATTTCATCCTCGCCTCCCAGGGGCGACGCGTCCAGCGTGACCTGCGCGATGCCGGTGAGGTCACTCAGGCGGGCACGAACCCGGACCAGGTCCCCCGGTCGGGCTGCCTGCTGGCCGTGGGGATATGCCACCTCGACGGCCGTACTGCCAGGGCTCGCCTGCGGGGCATCCCCGTCATGCACGATGTTGTAGGATACCACTCCGGTGTTGCCTGCTGCGTCTTTGGCGGTCACGGTGATGCGCAGGGGCCCCGACGGCAGCCCATCGGGAAGGGCGATGCGGACGAAGGCGGTCCGCCCACCGTCCGATGTCTCCAATGCCGTGGCGGTGGTACCTGCCACGACTTGACCGTTGATGCGCAGTCTGGCAGTCTCTGGCAGGATGGGGGTCCACGCGTCCGTCACCTGTAGAATCAGCGCATCGGGGGATGCCGGAAGCGTCTGGTTCGCGGCGGGGTTCACTGCAGTAATCTGTGGCGGTGAATTGTCAATCAGCAGATTCGTGACGGTGCGCGTGACGTTCTCCAGCAAAACCGGGCTCTGGTACGTGAAGGAAGCTTCCAGAGTGTAGATGCCGTCGGGAAGCGCTCCTGTGACGAGTTCCTTGGTGAAGGCTTGGTCGCCAATCATGTCGATGAACGCCGCATGGCCGGGAAGGGGGGCAAGCGCCGCGCCGACGTCCTTGTCCTTGGCAGCGACGCGCGAACCAGCCGGGAAGGCCTCCCGGTCCGAGAGGCGGATGTCCCCCGGCCCGACCGTTCCATCGCCATCGCCATCGATGTAGGCGCCGTTGCCAGTGCTTGGGCCGCCGGAGGAATCGAGAGTTGCGAAGCCAGCCGCTAGGGCGCCGCCCGAGCAGAGGGCGCCCTGCTGGCGACCAGCCAGGGGACGGCCGACGTCAACGTCACTTGCAAGCACACTGCTGCCGTGGTTGGGGCCCCCGATGCGTAAATCGCCAGGCGAGACGGTTCCCGCCGCGGCCGTCAGCCGGGTCAAGTACACCAGCTCCTTGCTGCCCACGAGGCAGTCGCCATCGGCGTCGAAGAAGTGGAAGCCGCCTTGCAAAACCCTGCCATCCAACGTTATGGCCAAGTCGAAGTCCTCCTCCCCCACGAACAGGCCTTGGCCAAAGGCCACGAGGCGCAGGTCACCGGGAGTCACGTTGCCGGAGGCGTCCGTGTCCCAGTAGAGGACGTCCCCTGGACTGTACCGGGGACTGTTCCGGATGACCTCGTCCATGGCGAGCCGCGCGCCTCCCGGCAGCGTCTCGTTGAGGAGCCTGAGTTGCACGCGCACCTCGGCGCCGGGCCTGGAGGAAACGTCAACGAACCCTTCGGCAGGGACGATGCCCGCAAGGACCGCGTGGTTGCGGGGCGTCGTGAGGCCGCCGTCGAGTCCGGCGAGGGTCGGCACGAGGAACGGACCGGCCGCCTGGGCTAGACCCTGCTCGTCGATGGCCTCGATGCGGTAGGAATACAGTGTTGCCGGCTCAATCAGGAAGGGAAAGCCGATGCTCGGCAACGTGAACCGGTGCAGCTTGGAGAGGGCGTCAGGGTTCGTGAAGGGCTGCGCCTCGGCTCCGACCCTGCCAAACCAGAGCGTGACGTTTGCATCGAGGTCGGTCTCCCATTCAATCGTGACGCTGTCCACGGTGGCGTGCACGTGTGCTTCTTGGAGTCCGAGCTGCGGATTGCCAAGCAGCAAGTCGACCGCCGTGTCGTTGTTCCAGTTTCGGGCTTGATCGGCGATGTGCAGGTTCAGCGCCTCGCGCCAGCCGGGTTGGTCGAGGTCCAGGCCGGGGCGGCCCACCGGGAAGGACAGGGAGAAGCGGCCTTCCTTGACGGGGTCAGGCGTCATGCGTAGCCGATCGGGCGAGTCGTTGGGGCCGTGGAAGTTCGTCACGGCCGAGGCGTTGAGCAGCACAGTGAACTGGCGCCAATCGGACGGGAAACGGCCACCGGAGATTGGCGGGTCCGTCACCATCACGTGGACTGTCACCACGTCTCCTGTGCGGTTCGCCGTCGCGCCACCCTTGGGGTAGTCGATCTTGGTCTCGTCTTCATGCAGCACAGGGGCTGTCCGATCCAGGATCAGTTTTCCCCCGAAGCGTTGGGTCGACGATGGCAGGTTGCCCACACCATCGCGGAACTGCGCCTCCCAGAACAAACGCCCCTCAGGCCATTCTCTTGCATCGAGCAAGCCGTTCCAGTTGGACCAAGTGATGCGATACTTGCCATCCGCGCAGGTGTCGTCGCCGCCCAGTTCGACGCCGTCCTCCACGCAGTCGAGGGTGACCGGGTCATCGGGGACCATGATCGTCTGGTCCTCCTCGCTAATCCATTTGATGTGCCCAACGATGCCACTGGTGTCCTCTTGGGCGAAGAAGTGGATCGAGAGGTCCCGTTCCGGGCTGAGTCGGTACTGGCCATCGCCCACCTGCTCGCCATCCAGGCGATAGAGGCGTCCCTGGTCGGGCAACGAGATCTGGGGCCGCGTGAAGTCGGCGAAGAACTCCGTGACGTGATCGCCGCCGTCAAGGGCGACCTTGCGCAGCGCGGCAGCCAGGAGGTTGCCACTGGCAGGCACGCTGCCCAAAGCAGCGTGGCCGGCCCCGCAGAAGGGAACGCATTCGACGTTGCCGACGCGGTCCTCGAACAGAACGAGAAGCAGTATCCTCTCGCCGTGGATCGCCGCAACGGCGCTCCCAATGCTGTCCTTGCCGGCCTCGACGCCCAAGCTCTCCTCCAGTTGCCACCCACTCCAGCCTTCTCCTTGCTTCTGGCGGTTGCCGAAGACGTGGGCCATCGCAGGATCGTTGCCTGAAGGGATGGAGAACGTCAGATCCATCGTCCCCGCAAGGGCGGAGGTGGGGTTTCCCTTGCTGATCGTGATGGGTACGTAGGCCGGGCAAGGCGACGCAAACGCGTCCGTGCGGATGCATCCGCCCGTGGGTGGGTCGGAGTCAACGCGGAAGGGGAGGGCGGGGTGGTGCCGGCTCCTTTCTGGCACGAACTTATCGTCGGTCGCCTCCAGATGGATGTAGTACGTTCCAGAGGGCACGTAGACGCCCGACTTGGTGCCGTCCCATAGTAATTGAAGCCCCTCGCTCGTGGCCGGCGGGTCACTGAAATCGTGCAGGGTTGCCACATGGTTGCCAAGGACAGGGGCATCGCGCACCTCGACCTTCATCCAGGCGGCCGCCCCGCCGGGAAGGCTACGTTCCTCCAGATGGTCCTCAGACAGCTGGAAAGCCACGGTCACAGGCGGCGGGGATCCGTCGGCAAACGGCACTGGTGAGAATGCCTCGGGTTGGACCGAAATGTCGCTGAGGCGTGGCCGGTTGTTCACCGTGAAGGTCTCCACTGCATCGACGTACCCGACCGTGAAGTCGAGTCCCTTGAGCGCGTAGTGCACAACGGTCTGGACCTCGTAGTCGCCGTCGGGCCAGTCTGCGTTGTCCGTACTCCATGTAAGGCACCACACGTTGGGTCCACACGCCTTTGCGTAGTCCACGAACGCGCTTTCGATGAAGACCTCTACCAGGCGAACCTGGATGGCTTGTTGCGCTCCGCCCTTGTATTCGACGCTCGTCACCAGTTCTACCGTGTCCTTGACCGGTGAAACCTCCTGCTCCAGCTTGGGATCAAAGGGCGCCAGCGTGACGCCTAGCAGGTCTTCGCTGATCTGTCGTAGCCGGTGGCCGATCTGGTCCGTGGAGGGGAGGTCAATGCCGACGCCGCCGGTGCTGGAGCTGCGACCGGGCTGGTTCCAGACCTCGTTGTTGCGGTTGCCCGAGTCGCCGAAGAATTCGTTCCTGAGCGCCACGACCTGCTCGTTGTCCGCAATCACCCGCCACAGGTTTGCAACGGCGTCGTCCAAGTCCGCGCACAGGTCCCCGATGACTTGGTCCAAAGCCCACAAGGCCTCCCAAGCATCCAGTGCCTCCGGCGGCAGGCCAATCTCTGCAAACAAGATCTCTTCGGTCAAGGTCTTGGCGGCAGTGACCTCGTTCGTGATGGCCCAATGCTCAGCAAACTGAGCTGCCACATCGGCCGTGCACGTGGCAAGGGCTTGGGGGTCTGGATCCATCAGCGAGACCAGACTGTTCATGGTATCGGCGTACGCATACCCGTCCCGGCCGCCCATGTCAAGCAGCATGCCAATGGAAGCGATCACGTAGGCGTCCCGAGCCAAATCGTCGCCGGGTTGGGTGGCCCATGGAGGAATACATTGCGTTGGCCTGTCGATCGGGTTCTTGCCGATCACGAGTGCCGAGTAGCCTTGGCTCTCGCTGTCGGCGGCGTACCGGTCCGAACCACGCAAATCGAACAGGACGCCGGCATTTTCTACGAATTCCAGGTGGGCAAGACCGACCGTAGCCGTAGACGGAACGTTCGCGCAGAGCGTCGACGTTTCAAACTCCCCGCCGAAGTGGGCACCTTGCCCGACTGCCTGGGCCTTGTAGATGTCATTGCCATCCAGGTCGACCAGGAGACCGGAAGCCCCGTGGTTCAGGTTTGCTTCCGTTTCTCCGTTTGCGGCGGGGGTGCGCCCCATGTTCTGGTCACCGCGCGAGAATGCAGCACCCTGCGCCCAGTGGCCGGCCTCGTAGGAGTCCTGGCCTCCGAGGTTGATCAGGAGTCCTATTCCGGCTTGCCAGGCCACACCTTGCATCATCGTACCGTATCGCGCGTTGGCGGCCATGCTCACCTGGAATGATGGTGAATCCGGCTGCCAGCGCACCTCCCATAACGGACTACCCGCGACTTCATGGGCGGCGGGAGCGGTCCCTTTCGTGTCGAGCCAGGCAAGCACGTTTGGCCTAGATGGATGGATTGCGATATCCTGTGCTCCGTCGGCCTGGAGGGTGAATTCCTGGCTCGTCCAGTCGTAGCTCATCACGCGGGGGAGCCTGCCAGGAACTTCGTGTGTGAAGGCGACGCGCTCCCCTGCGACATGCGGGCCGACGAGTTGGCCAAGGTCAACCTCGTCGAAATCCCCGAGGGGGAACCCGGGCGTGTCTGGACCAATGATCCGCAACGCTTCGGCACCGCTGAGCAAGCGGTGCAGGACGTAGAGGCGCCATGGGCCGTCTTCGGCGCGCGTCTGCCAAGCAGCCAGAACACCGGAAAGGGAAGGTCGGATATGCTCGCCGGCCAAGCGTTCACCCGTCTGCGGGTACTCTGAAAGCCGCGATTGCGTGAAGGACACGAGGTCGATTGCGTAGATGCTGGAAGACCCGTCCCGGTCGTCTTCGAAGGCCAGGGTCTTGTCTGCGTATGCGGGTCGTCCCTGATTGGAGCCCGGAATGACGAGTTCGGTGCGATCTTGGCTGTCGGTGTGACCGAAATTCCAGTACAGGTCCCATTCGCCGTTGCGGTCGTCCTGCCAGACATAGAAGGGGCGGTCGGTATGCAGTACGCCAGCGGGTCCCGCCACGGGGTGAACCTGGTTGGAAGCGGCATCCTTGGCCAGCGGGTTGGCGTTGCCGACGATGACGTCGTTGCATGCGTCACCCATCGTGAGTCCTGTGTGGATGACCTGCCACCGAGGGAACGCATTGTCCTCCAGGAATTGGGACATGACGGCGGCGCTTCCGTCCGTCGCGAGAGAGAGGTCCCGAATGGGCCCCCGGGTTTCGTCGTGGAGGAGGGGGAACCTGCAATCCTCTGAGGGATGCCGCGCCATGGGCCGCCAGGTGAAGCCGTTGTCGTCGTCTACGACCCATGGTCGCAGCTCTTCCCATGCCGCGAAGCCGCGGCCGGGTCCACCCAGGACTGGGTTGCGTACGACCTCGGGACTGGCGCTGAACGTGTCGTCGCCGCCTTGCGACCATAGGATGCCAGATCCCAGGAGGCCAAAGCCCTGCGCCAGGCCGCGTGCCTCGAACAGGTCTTCTTCGTTGCCGAGATCGGCCAGCATGCCCACTCCGAGGAATCCGGTTCCCTGCACGAGGAGACCGGTCTTGGAAGGGCGGGCGAGCACACCGGCTGGGTCGCTGTTCCCGGACAGTGGGCTGAAATCATATTCGGAGGCGAGACGACTGTCCGTGCCGTCATAGTGATCGGCCCCTTCCAGGTCGAGAAGGAGCGAGGCCGCGGCGAGCGGACCCGAGGCCGCTGCCGAGGCGGTGCCCGCCACGGAGGCACGCAGCAGGGTGGCGCCGGCGTTGTTGCGATAGAGGTCGTTCCCACCCGGGTCGATGAGGAGGGCATAATCGGTCGTGTAATGGGATGCATCGGCGGCACCGATTACCACGCCGAGGCCATCCATTTGCAACAGGGGAGATTGTTCCGAATCGACGGAGGATGCGCCTAGATCGCGGTCCCAGAAGATGCCCCGAGGTCCCGGGCTTGAAGAAATCGAAAAGCGGTCGTTTCGATGGCTGGACCAATCGGGGGATCCAGGATGTGCTGGCCTCCCTTGATATCGGTCTTGGCCTCCACTTTCCAAGAAGATGCCAGTGGTGGGCGCGGCAGGATGCTTTGCGTTCACCTGCATGGTGCCGCTGGATGTCGATTCAGCGTGCCCCTGTGTTCCTACAGGTTGGTACCAATCCGCCCCGGCCAGCTCAATGAACATTGCATGGTAGGCAGTGTTGTACCCGTTGGGTTTAGGGACTTCAATGCAATTGTTGCACTGGCCGACAATGATTTCGTGTTTCGCAAAGCCCTGCCCTGGAGATTCGTATACATCATTGCCTACCGCGTCGATAAACAGGGCCAGGCTGGCCCCCGCAGGCATGTTTATTGTTTGGGATCCTCCCTGGGAACCCGCGCCCGCCTTGTACGTATCGTTGCCTCGCGCATCGAAAAGGACGCCAATGCCGTAGTGATTTTTTACAGCGCCCTGCGAATTTTGCTGGGCAATGTACACATCATCACCGCCAAGATTGAGGAGAATCCCATTGTTGCACCCCTGGACGCAATTTTTTCCGCCTTGGACAAATTTGTCGTTCCCTTCGCCGAAGCTGACGACTAGCGTCGGCAGATATAGAATCGGGGCGACCGCCAATCCGCTGGAGTCAAGCAGGGGTCCGCCAGCGCGGTTCTCGTACGTGTCAGCGCCGCCGAGGTCCAAACTGAGAAGGTAGTCCTTGTCCGGAAGCACGATTCCCGCGTCGCTCAATCCACCGTCAGACCCGTCTGGATACTCCGTATTGGTCGCGTCGCCCAGGACAAAGATGCCTGGCATCCGGAGGATGTAGTCGGAGGCGGCGGGAAGAAGCCCCATCTCGGTCGGGTGGGGCACGGCGTCCGGCCAATCGTCCGGCTTGGCAGGCAGGCCCCCTGGATTGTCGCTGGCGTTGTTGGGATTTGCGCCGAATGCGGTTTCCACGCCGTTTGGCCACCCGTCCACGTCGTCGTCGTCCGTGCTCAAGAGTGAGAAGACGGCACCGAGGAGTTGCTGCTGGAGGCTTTCGGCGAGTTCCTGGACCTGGCCTGGGATGCTTTGAGGATCCAGTTCAGACAGATCCGCGAGTGTGTGGAAGACATTGAGGGTACACCCATTGGCTCGGTTGTCGGCGAAAATCCCGAAACCAGGTGCCTGGGGAGCAAAAGGATCGCCGGGGTCAATGGTGGCCCGGCAGGTTCCGTCGCGGAACCGCACGTTCGTGTGCATCTCGCGACGCGTATAATCGTCATCGCCACCCAAGTCGACGAGCAAGCCAAGCCCCGCATTCCTACCCTGCCCCTGGCTCCCGCCGCGGTAATCGTCGTTGCCGTCGCCGTCGATTAGCATGCCGATGCCTGCGTCGCCGAAGCCCTGTCCCTGGGCACCAGTCGCCACCGTGTAACGATCGTTTCCACCTGCATCCGCCAGGATTCCGACGCCACCCAAGAACGGAATCAAAGGAACGGCGATTTGTTCGAAGGTGTTGCCAAAGGGTGTGGATAGGCCTTGCGCACGGTCAGTAGCGGAGTAGACATCGTCCCCATCGCTGTCGATGAGCAAACCAACTCCGAACAGGCCAGAGAGGCAAGGAACCGGAAAGCCAACCTGGCCTACGGTCTCCCTGGTGCCACCAAAGAACACTTGGTCCACACGAAGGCCAGACTCACCGGGCGCACAGACATTACCTGACGTTCCCCCGCCATGGCCCTGTGCCGTCGTGAGTGCGCGGTACTGGTCATTGCCGCTGGCATCCCAGAGGATGCCGATGCCGCCCAGGCTGGATCCTTGTATCGCTTCAAGATCTCCTATGGCCGTCGCCTCTTGGAAGACGAGCGACTCCAAGTTGGCAGGCGGTGCAGGGGGTTCATATTTGTCATCCCCGGCAAAATCCAGGGCCAGGGCAATCGACGATGGATTGGCCCAGAAATCTGAGGAAAGTTGGGCATCCTGTGGGAAGAGCGGCGGAACTGAGGGGGAAAAGATGTAAGCGGTTGTCAATGTTCCATCAATCTCGCGCGCGATGAACGATAGTATCGACCCTCCTGCGTTGGAGGCGTAATGGTCGTCTCCACCCAGATCCACAGACAAAATCTGTCCCTGGGGCCCTACGGTCGTGCTGCTGCCGAGGCGGTGATTGCCCTGTGCTATGGGTATGTTCACCATCCCCATGGACGGTGTGTACGCCGTTCGCCCGAATCCCCCGATGACCACCGTGCCTAGGAGCGGATCGGCAAAGAGTACGTCGTTTTCGCATGACGCGGCTTCCGGGTCCTCGCACGCACCTGGGAACAGGGGGTCGGTCACGCACGAGGAATCCTGGTCGGGGCAGGGATCATCGATGACTTGTGCGGACGCTCCAGGCAGGATGAAGTTCAGGGCGGCCACGACGTACTTGCCCCAGGCGGGGGCATCGTTGATCTCGCGCTCCACCTTCTTCTGGGTGTAGCCGTCGAGGGCGTCCTTGCTTGCCTCCGTGGCGGAGGCCACCATGAGGGACGCCTCGTAGTACGCGTCGCGCACGCGGTCCACGATGTCGTAGTACGCTTCGAGGCGCTGGAGGTCTTCGATGGAGATGTCGCCTTCGAGGATGCGGTTCTGGACGTTTTCCGGGACCGCCGACTCGAGCAGCGCCAGGTCCTCGACGCTTAGGTTCTGGTAGAGTGCTGTCAGGACGTCAGTGGCCGCCAGTTGCGCCATGAGCATCCGGGCAGCGTTGCGCTCGACAGTCGGGGCCAGGGCGCCGACGTCGTCGTGCAGCTTCTGGCGCGTGTCTTGGTCCACGTCGAGGCCGTAGCGCTCGTACAAGTCCAGCACGGCCGTCTCGAGGCTGCCACGGGGCGGCAGGGGCGGAGCCGCCACGGCCATGGGGTCGGCGCCCTGCGCCATGAAGCCTGCGTGGAGCGCAGCCACGGGCGTGCCTTGGCGCACCAACGCGTCGGCCGTCAAGACGATTCCAGGGATTGCACGGGGCAAATCCATGGGCGTCTTGGGGAGGGCCGGGTAGGCGTTGTGAGCGTAGAGGAGCCCGAAAGCCTCGATTGTTGGCGCCGAGACCTTGACCGCCTCCACGAGGCGTACGGCGGCCGCAATGGAGCTGGTCTGGCTGGCCGGATCAGTGGGGTCTTGGGAGAGGACCGCCTCCATCCAGGCTTGGTGGTTGATGACGATGCGTGCCACGGCGCGCTGGAGTCCTTCGGGGATCATGTCTGCCTGGACGAGTGCCAGCGGGTCGAGGGCGACGGGGAGGTGCGTGGCGTCGGCCAGGCCGCGCAGGGCATCAGATAGGGACGCGCCAGGGGCGGGTTCGATGGGGGCAAGCGACGGGATGCTGCTGCTCCAGGTGCCGGCCATCAGGAGCGCGTCGGAGAGGGCGTCGAGGCGCTCGATTCGGTGCATCGCAGCCAAGTTGCCTGGCGAATGCGTGTCGAGGTAGCCCCCCAAATCATCGACGTAGCGCTGCGACCGCGCTGCCGCTTCGCGCTCGGCCTTGCCCCACGCCTCCAGCGTGGGCAAGACGTAGGCGACGGTCGAGGTGACGATCTGCGTGGCGGCGTGGATGAGGCCCATGTCGATCTTGGTGCCCGCGTCGCTGATGGCGGCGATGTGCGCATCATCCACCCATGCCTGCGGGTCGGGGCCGGCCGCCATGATGGCATCGGGAGCCGAAAGCAGCAATTCCTTCTCGTCGGCGTCCAATCCATCCAGCGCCTGGGCTTGCAGCATCGTGGCGTCCGTGAGGGCATACAGGAGCGAAGCCACGGCCACTTGGACGTCCAGCGGCAGGCTGTCGACGCGCTCGAGTTCGGGGTCCGCCAGCAGTGTCGCCTCGTCTTGGAGGTTCAGTGCCTTGTTCCAGACGAGAAATGCGTGGCGCAGCGGCTGGTCGCGCCCCATGGCGTCCGCTGCATACTGGACCGGCATGTGGGCGGGTGGGAGCGGCAGCCCCAGGACGTGGCTGGCCACGGGCGGGCCGTTGCTTGTCATGCCGCGCAGTCCGGTCAAGTTGCCCACGAGATCCAGCAGCGAGCCGCGGCCGACGTTTGCCAACGGGTTCTCGACGCCGGAATCCAAGATGGGTTCCGGTGCGTCAACCAATGGATTGGAGATTGCGACGGTGGCGCCCATTACAAAAAACGATGCGGCCACGAAGATGGCGAATGCGCGACCGGTCTGGATCCTCATGCGCGTTTCTCCCGGCCGTCGAAGTCCAGCCCCTGGGCGTCGAAGCGTTTCAGGTGCGGCTCAGTGGCGACGCGGCGCTGGCGTTGCATCATGAATCCGATGGATGCCACCTGTAAGGCAAGCACAGCAAGGCTGGCGCTGGTGCCCCAGAACACGAACGTGGGCACGTGGTGTGTGCCGAGGATGACTGGAGCCACGAACACGACGAATGCCAAGACGAGGCCCGCGAGGATCGAGGCCAGGTGCAGCAGCTTATGCGCCTCGAACGTCTTGTGCGACGGCGCGTGTTTGGAGAGGGCATGCTTGGATGCAGAGCCCTCGTAGCGCGCCTGCCAACCGCGCCACCGAAGCAGTCCCACGACCCCGAGGGCAGAAACCGCGGCCACGAGAAGGCCGGCCGAGGCGACGGCCACGGCGCGGTCTGCCATCGTGGCGCCGTATCCGTTGCGGACGTGGAACGTCTGGACCTCCTCCTGCGCATGGCCATCAGCATCCAATGCCACGACGCGCACCTCGTGCTGGCCATCGACGTGCCTGGTGGTGTCCCACTCGACGGCACCCAACGAATCCGAGAGGGTCGCAAGCAGGGTTCCGTCGACGTAGAACCGGATCTCCGTGGGCACGAAGTCCCCGACGGGGTTGAACGTGAGTGGGACGACGCCGCGGACCTTGTCAGCGGAATCGACGGCGTGCAGGCCCACCGAGGACTGAGTGATGGTGAGGCGGTTCCAGGAACCATTGGCCACGTTGCCGGCGTGATCCTCGACGCTGCTGCGGAACCGGTGTTCCCCGACACTGTACGGCCCCAATTCGTGGATGCCCTGCTCCAGGGTCGCCTCGACGCGTCCCGTGACGTCGCTTGCTGGGCCGGCGCGCTCAAGGAACACGCGCGCAACACCACTAACTAGGTCCTGGGGCGGGTCGCCGCTCCAGTCGACGCGGACCTTGCCATCCGCAAGCACCAGCCACTGGCCCTTCGGGGCCAACGGTGCTTGGCTGTCGATGCGGACCACGAGCGTCGTCTCGACGAGGTTACCGGCGCGGTCGGATGCCCGCAACTGCACCTCGTGCCCGCCGCCGTGGTTGATGACTAGGAAGTCTTGGAAGGGCGTCCAGGTCCCGCCCCCAATCCTGTAGGCTAGGCTCTGGATGCCGGAGACTGGGTCTTGGGCATCGACTAGGACCGTGACGGGGCCCCGGTGCCAACCGGTCTTGCCGGCCGGCGAATCGGGCGCTGCCTCGACGGTGGGCGCCTCCAAGTCCACGGGCACGCGTACGTTGGAGAGGAAGGTATTGCCGGCGTGGTCCATCGCCCGCACGTCAATCAAGTGGTCCTTGGACTCGTTGACCGTGACTGCGCTCTCGTATTCCCTCCATTCGCCGTGCAGCCGGTAAGCGATGCTGGCCAGGCCGCTGCCGCCCTCGTCGCTGCCTTCGAGGGTGACGGTGGGTGCGCGGTGGTACCATCCGCCCTGACCGGTGGGCAGCGGCGGGGACAGGCGCGCACTGAGGCGGGGCGCTGAAGCATCATAGACGACATCGAATTCGCCCGTGAAGGTGCCTTCGTTGCCCACGAGATCGACGGGGCGGATCTTGAAGATGTGCTTGCCGGGCGCGATGCCGGTAATCGTGGTTTGGGGTTGATTGGTGGCGCCGACGATTAATGACGTTTCTGCCGTTCCTGGGGCGATGTACAGGACCTCGTATGCGTCGACGCCCGTGTCGTCGTCAGCTGGTTCCCAAACGATGGTCACGGCGTCGAATGTAGTGTACGGCACGCCACTTGCGGTGGTCACTGCGGCATTGCTTGGCCAGGTGGGGGCCTTGGTGTCGTCGGCTTCTGGCAAGTCGATTTCAGCCTTGATGGCTTCCGCCGTGGTCGGCGATTGTGTGATGAGAGTCTGCGCTGCCTTTGAGCCATCGCTGGCCACGATGCGCCACGGCATGTAGTCGTGCAGGGTCGCTCCCTCGTGCGTGGCGAGTGGAAGCTGGAGGGTGGTGCGTCCGTCGACGGGTGTTGCCTGCACGTGGATGGCGCCGTCGCCGCTCCACGCCCAGACCTCGGTAGCGCCATTGGCTTCCACGTCAACGAAGAACGACTGCTTTAGCCGCCCCCCTTGCACGATGATCTCGTCGCCGTCGTAGGGCGTCCCTTCTAGGATGAGGAGGCCACCAGTTTCCACCACGATGCCCTTGTCGTCGGCAAAGTCCAGGGTGGAATGCGTAATCGTCATCACGCCACCAGCCACGATTCGGATGTTGGCTTGCAAGTCCAAGGCCTTGCATTCAAAGTCGCGCGTCGTCGAGACCGTAAAGGGATCAGTGATGGGCTCGTAGGCAGGATTCGCGCATCCCGTGGTGCCGTGGACCGGTGAGGCCAGTAGGGCGGCCAAGGCCAGGAGCGCTGCGGCGGTGGTTGCATGGATTCCCCTTCGAGACATGATTACCGCCTCCGCTCCCGGATTCGTCCAGCCGCCAAGCCCGCCACGAGCAGCAAAATCCATACGCCGCTGAATCCAGGCGCATCTTGGCCAGCAACCGAATCGATGCCGCCCTCACCCAGAATCAATTTCGATGCAGTGTTGCCAGCCGCATCCGTAGCGATGACGGTAAGCGACCCACCCTTAGATGGATACAGGACCTGCACCGAGAACGAGGCGCCATCTGCCGACATCACTTCATCGCGAGCCGCGCCCCCGGCTCCAGGATCGACGCGAAGCATGACCTTCGCGACCCGATCATTGTCGGTGACGCGGACGACGACGTTCGATGCCTCGCCCGCCGCAGTCGCATCGAAGAAGGCAGCACCGATACTGGGCGGGGTTCCATCCACTTGAATCGTGTACGTTTCGTGTGCGCTCGACCCGAAGAGGTCGACGATGCTCACGGTCACCGCCACGGCGCCGTCAGGCCACGCATCCGTGGCCAACATGATTGGATGCGTATTGGGCAAGATGATGGTCTCCCCGAGCACCACCGCTTCGGCTGATTGGATGCCAGTGGTATCGGCGAGGGCGATGATGACCTGCTGACCCGGCCGGATGGATTGGCCCGGAGCAGGCGAGACCAGGTTGAGTCTAGGTTGGGATTCGGATAACACGCGCACGGAATGCGGCGCAGCCGCCGTATTGTTCTCGTGCTTATCCGGGGACGCGTCACGCGCCCAAATGTACCACTCAGTGGGGCCCGGCGAGGTCAATTGCACCACGGCAAAGTGGCGTTCCGTGACGTCATCATACGTCATGGCGATGCGCTGCTCGACCCCCGTCGGGAGCAGCAGGATGACCTTGGCGGCGTCGATGCCGCTTGGATCCCAGATGCGCGCCGTGAAATTGACGGAGCGTGCCCGCGGAACCTCATCAACGTCCAAGGGATACGATTGGATTTGGGGGGGTTCGGCGTCGTTGACGCGAATCGTGAAACTCGCTTCCGCTTCGAGCGTGCCGTGAACAGCATGCCGGACCCGCAGCGTCACTTCCGCGAACATGGATTCTGGCCAGTCGGGGATAAAGAAATTCGTGCCGTAGCGTTTCGATGCCGCGGGGGCAAGCGCCTCGACGGGCCAAGCCTTCGCGGTCCATGGTTGGTCCGCCTCGAGCGTGATGACTAGGCTCTCCGCGCTTGAGCCAGCATTCTCCACGAGGAAGCCGAGGGTGCCCTCCAACGAGATGGCCTGGCCCGAATCCACGATCATGTCACTCGGGGCCGTGACTTGGATATCGAAGGTACGCAGGGTCAAGTCAACTTCGACGGTGTTGGCGTGGACCGCGTACTCGGGGATTTCGTCGTCGAGGTCCAACGTGATGGTGGCCTTGAGGTTCTTGTAACCTGCCAGCGTGGGTACATCGACCGTGATGGACGTGGTGGCTCCTTTAGCAAGGGAAGGGATGGCGGCGGTCTTAGTGGAGACCGTGGCCCCGCCAGCGGAGTAGACGACCTTCGCGTCGAAGGCGCCAGCGTCGGCCACGCCTTCGTTCTTGACTTCGAACGTGAATTCGCCAGGGACATTGAGGTACAAGGGACTCGGATCGTTGCTGACGCCACCGATGGCCAAGTCCGCAAACGCGCCGACGGCGACCAAGTCCTTGTTAGTCACGTTGCCTTGGTGCTGCGTCTTGGCAAGAAGCTTCAGTGCAATGGTGGCGGCGTCGTCGATCGCGATCGTTGCGGGACTCGTGATGGTGAGGGTCGCTTGGGCGCTCGCTCCGGATGCGAGTGTGAAGGATTCCGGGGTAAGTAACGCCGTCCAGCCCTGGCTTCCCACTTTCAGCGCGGTAAGGTCCAAGTCGCCCGCGACGTTTCCATGGTTGGTGATGGTCAGGGGGACGACCAATTCCGAATCCTCTGCCATGGCACAGACGAACGCCTCGCCTTGACAGGCATTACCGGTGATGGTGATGCCGGGAAAGACGCGGGCCGGCACGGCCAAGTCGTGCGTGATGACATCCGTCGTCGCTCCGGATAGTTCGGAGGTGATGCGCAGACGGATACTCTTTGTCCCAGGAAGCGTCGTGGCGGGCGTCTTCAGGAAGTGGCTTCCTATGATCTCGGTGTCGAATGGGTCCAGGACGAAGGCGGCTGGGGGCACCCCGTTGGCGTCCACGAGTTGCCACCCCAATGGCGCGTCAATGAGGCTAATCTGGAAGGAGTCCACGCCGTTGCCCTTGTTCTCTACGTTAAAGGAGATGGGCGTGAGGCTTCCTGGCTCGACCTGCTTTGGCAGGGAATTGCCTTGGAGGTCCTTGGTGAGCGTGAAATCAACGCCGTGCCACTGCAGGACATCCACGGTGAATGAGACAGGCGCGGCTCGAAGCGTCGAGTCGACGTGGGTGGTGACGGCGACGTTGAAGTCGTACGTGCCGTGGATCACCGCTGAACCGACGCCGATGTTGACGGTGAATTCGGCGGTCACTCCCGGTCCGATTCCAGTGGCGGTCTGAGAACCAGGAAGCGTTCCACTCCATCCGTCGTTCGTCGGCTCAACGGGGAGCAATGTAATCGTGAGGTCCTGGTTTTGGAGGTTCTTCACAGTCGCCTTGAAGGACGTAGAGCTCCCGGCGGCTATACTGACTGACAAGGGCTCCAAGATCGCGATGGCGAGCTTCCCATTGACTTGGGCGGGCGGCGATACCAACGTCGCCGAATTTGTGGCCGTCAGGGGGGCGTTGCGGGATGTGACGACGAGTTTGACTTGACCTTGGTCGCCGGCTGCCACGGTGGGCTTGCCCTTCATGGTCACGATGACGGCCTTCTCGGAATCGTTTGTGGGTAGCAGGAGGAAAGTGTAGTCCAGTTGGAAGTCCCAATCAAGCGATGCGTCCTCCAAGTGAATGTCGACGACGTCATCTCGGGTGCCTTCATTGGTCACCCAAATCAGGGATTGCCATTCTTCGCCGTTCTCCACATTCAGTTGGTATCCGCTCGGAATCGTGGTTACGGGATTGAGGGAAATGGCGTGCCATGCAACTTGGCGGGTGAGTTCCTGTTGGTTGTCGGCGGGGTAGCTATCAAGGCGCGTCGGGCGTTCTTGAAGCACGATGCTTTCGATGATGACGCGCAGGGAAGGCACGTGGCTGCCCCAGAGCGCGTTCCACGCCCCCTCTGCGGGTTCGGTTTCATCCGAGAACAACGTGTCTTCCACGAGTTCCTGAAGGGAGGCAATGTTATCGTCCCACAGCCCAGACCACGCATCACTAAACGGGTCGAGGTCGGACTCGCTGATGCCAAGCTCTTCAAACAGTTCCGCCACCATCTCTTCTGGCGAGACGTAGACTTCGACGTTGATCGTGACGGTGCCCGTGAATTCCTTGTCGTCTTCGTCGTACGTGCCGTCGAAAGCGGGGAAGGTGACGCTCTTGGTCGTACCGGCCGGCACCTTCACGGAAACGGACACGGGACCCCATGAGCCATCGGCATCGCTAGCCGTGGCGACGACTGCGGCATCGACTTGGGTCTTGCCGTGGTTCTTGACGACTGCCGTGATGGTGTTGTCCTCGCCAATCACGATGGGGCCGCTCACCGGTTGGTTGACGGCACCCGCCACGAAGACCGAGACGGCCTCCAGGCTCAAGTCGATCGGCCCAGGGCCTTGTGCAGTCGTGGGCGCAACCAGGATGGATCCGCCGGCAATGGCCAGGACGCAAAACAGTGACAAGGCCGTCGTTCGCGCCGAGAGGGCGCCTCCAGAATCCATCGGGCTTTTGGACGGCCATGCGGGCCTGACGCGCTTGGCGGAGGGACGCCACATCAAATGCATTGATTCGCGGCGAGTAATTAGCATATGAGGTCCACCTCTTTGCTACGCCATTGACTGCATCGCGCACAGACACGAATCCATCCGGACTTCAGGCCAATCGCCGCACCCACACACAGTCGTATGTCTTATGGATAAAGCCCATTATGGCATGCAAGTGTAAATGAAGGGGTTGGCGCCAACCAGGGCCCAGTTGTACAGAGCTGGAAGAGCCGTGCCTCAAGGATTTGTGATCTTCCCGGGCCGGACCCATAGGTTGCTCTGCACTCACGGTCAGTCTCACGTTTACATTTCTAGCACTAATCTTGCCGCCTTGTCATACTCCGAAAGAAAGACGATGACAGTCTTGCCGGAGTCGTAGGCTTGTCTCAGTTCTCTATGCCAGTGTTCGCAGCTTTCCCGAAGGGCGGCGGAACTGTTGTCGGTTAGGCAGCGCTTGCCTTGGTAGTACTCTGCATATGCCTTGAAGCCATCAATGTCAGGTCGAAAAAGTATGATGTCCCAATCGAATAGCGATGTTTTAGCTTGGAAGCTAACCCGCTGCGGGTCCGAAGAGCTCAACTCGAAGCCGGGGTCACTATTCTCTTCTTGCCCATGACACACCTACCTGCAGATGCAGGTGCCGCCTGTGAAAAGCTGCGAATCGACGGCCAGGCGGTGCGCCTCCTCCGCGACGGCGAGCAGGGCGGCCGCCTTGGTGCGGGACGGCGTGCCGCGCTGGTAGTAGTAGACGGCGCGGTTGTCGTCGTAAAGGGCCGCCATGCGGTCGGCGGCATCCTCGCTCCACACGCCGGTCTCGTGGCTGCGGCTGAGGGAGACACGATGGTCGGGCCGCTCCTCTGCTTCGATGCGGCCCGATGCAATCAGCATGCCCTGGCATGTGCGCTCCATGCTGGAGAAGGCCAGTTCGATGGCGGCCGTGTAGTGGCGCTCCTGGGCCAGTCCCTGGCGTTCGTCGTGGACGAGTTCGCGGGCGATGACGAGGGCGCGGCAGCCTTTGCGAAGCTGAACGTCTGCGTTCTCGAGGTTGTCGTCTTCGAATCCGTGCTCCCGCTCGTCCACCGCGGGCGAATGGTCCTCGAAGGCAGTCTCCGCGTGCTTCAATGCGGTATCAAGTTCCTTTCCCATGTGTTCATTGCTTCCCGTATCGCGCTGCTCCGTGCAGCCAGATGGCTTCCCGCATCATCTGCGCGGTCTTGGCATCCTGGCTTTCCTGCAGGGCGCGCATTCCGTCGGGGGACGAAACCTGCGACCGAACTGCGTATCGGTTGCCATGGATAGAGGGGAATCGGAAGTCGCGGAACAGCTCGTTGAGTCCGCGTTGGAGCCGGTTGCGGTCGGCGTGGACGACCAGGAGGTCGATGTCGCTCTCGCGGTCGGCCGTGCCTCGGGCGACGCTGCCGAAGAGGGCGATGGCTTCGACATCGGGAAACTCGTCCAAGATCTCGCGTCGGATTTCCTGGACGACCGGGCGAAACGTGCTGCTCGCTGGTGGGATGCGCAGCAAGGGGTCCACGTCGCGGCCCACGCGTTGCTCGACGGCGTGCAGAATCCAGTCGTTCATGGAGCCGAGGGCTGCGCTCTCCACGAGTTCATAGAGCGCTCGGGGCATGCGGATGGTAACAGGCCGCGGCTCCTTCCAGGCCTCCGCGAGCTGGGCGGTCCGCAACAATTCGGTTCTCGGAGTCACCGTCCCGTCAGCGGGCGCAGGTTCCGGCTCCTTGCTCTGAAGCAGGGCTTCGGGCGACCAGAGCGACTTGGGGTCGCGCACATCGCGCTTGCCAAGTGTGAGGGCCACGGCTCGACTTGCCTCGCTGCTCAGGGCGGGCATGCCAGTGGTGGCGGACTTGCCGGGCATGAGACTGGTGCCTGTGGAAATGCGGTCGTGGTTGACCTCGACGAGCGGCGCGACTTGGTAGGTCCCTCCGAGCTGGGGGTTGGCCTCCACGAACTTGGGCACGAGCGAGTCGTCGCGGCAATACTGGAGGATTTCCTTCCGGACATCCTCGACCGGCATCTCGCTCCAGACCCGGCTGTAGGGCAACACGTCGAGGCGCTTGGCGACCTTGGTGAAGGCTGCATAAGGCGTTGCGATGCCGGCGATGAAGGAGCGGATTTCCTTGTAGAAGCGGTTGTTCTCGGCGTAGCCCTCCTTTGTCGGTGCTTTCCACGGGATGAGTTCGCTGTCGCCGTCGAAGTAGATGAGGACAAGGAGGCGCCACGTCGTTGGATGCGAGGCGGGAATCATGGCAGCTCCGCGGGTGCCGAAGCCAACCGTGCCCTCCTTGAGTGCCTGCACGAAGAGGCGTCCTTTGCCATACATCGTGACACCGCTGAGGTCGCGACTCTGTTCCGGCAGGAGGCCGACGACGGCTTTCGCGGCCAGTTTGCGGCTCCCGGCGGCGTCGCGGACGTGGAATGTGCGCGTGTGGATGGTGGGCGCGAACCCGGGCGGGTGCGCGAACAGAAACGCGAACTTGGCGGGGTCGCCATATTCCGCGGCGGTGACTTCGACGGCCCGTTCGCCGTCGTAAAGGGTGAGCCGGAGGCGAGAGGTGGAGGCTTCGCTAAGAAGGGGGGCGTAGATGCGAGCCAGCCGGGTTTTTAGGGACTCGACGTCCGCGTCGATGAAGACCTCGGCATGCCGGAGCGGGGTCTTCAGATTGGTGAGTTGGACCTCGAAGGTGCCAGGCGCCAGGGCGGAATTGGGTTCCACATCAGCCCAGAGTGCCCAGTCGTCCGTGGCCCACCAGTCTTTGCTCCATTCGATGCGATAGGCAGGCCCCTCGCGGAAGCGGGTGCGCATGACGGCAGTCTCGGCCAGGACGATGCAGGCGATCTTGAGGCCCTGGCCCCAGACGCCAATGGCACGGTCGTTCGGGTTCTCGACGCCGGCCTTGACCAAGGCCTCGAGACGCTCGACTGGAACGCCACCCCCATCGTCATGGACCCGGATGCGAACAAGGCGGTCCGCCTCGAAGTCGAAGCGGATGTCGACGTGCAGGTCGTTGACCGTCTCCTGGTCGCGCCAGACGTCGACGGCGTTGTCGATGAGCTCTGCAACGGCGATATCTGGGGAGTAGGCCCGGGCGGCGTTCAGGAGCACCCGCTTGGAAGGGCTGGCATTCAGCCGAACTCGGGTGGAGTCTACTTCCGCCACAACATCGTCAATGGCTCACATATATTTGAAATTATCGCTGCCTCAATGATACTTCTTGGATTACGTCTGACTTAGAACACCTGTAGTTCTTGCGCATGCAAGTCCTTCAGGATCTGGACGTGACGGCTCTCAGTGTTATCGAGGCGCCGCTGGCCGCGCTTCACAGGCGCCTCGTCAGACCGGAGGTTGAGCTTGAAGTAGCGACCGATTTCTGCGGGAGAATCTCAGGTTGGTAAAGCAGGTGCCTCAAGACGACGAACTCCGCGGGGGCACGCGTTGCTCCCGAGGGGGCTTTGCTGGCCAGATTCCCTTCCGTGCCGATTCGCGGCGCCCGAGCCGGCAGCGGAGCGCGATGGTGCGGGCCTCATGCTCGGCGAAGGCGTTCACGCCGCCCATCGCGACTACAATCGTCCACGCCTGCGCCCGGAAGAATGGCTCATGATTGAATGGCCCGCCGGCGAGGAGAAGCCCACCAAGTATTGGCTCTCCACCCTCCCGTCCTCCCGCCGGAAATCGATTTCGAGCACCTGGTCCGGCTCGCCAAAATGCGGTGGCGCATCGAGCGCGACTGCCAGGAACTCAAGGACGAATTCGGTCTCGACCACTACGAGGGCCGTGATGGCGAGGTTTCCACCACCACGCCACCCTGTGCATTGCCGCGTACGCCTTTGTTGCTCACGACGACGTCGGTACTTGGCCGCTGGCCCTCATTTTCTCAAGCTTGGTGGTTGGGTAATACGTGCGGTATCGACCCACACGCTCAGAACGTACAAGACCTGCTTCGGCCAGCTCCCTCGTGTATACGGATACGCGGCTGGCAGGCAATCCTGCCAGGCGGGACACGGCCTGTTGATTGGCCCCGGGATGCCGGAGAATAGCGGATGCAAGGGAACTTCGGCCTCGCCCGAAAAGGTATTCGCGTGCCTGGGCTTGCCCATCGGCGCGGACGCCGGCATCGTGGTAATGCAGTATCCTGCTACGGCGGGTGACTCTGATCAAGTTCTCTCGTCGAAGAATGGCGAGGTGATAGCGCAGAGTCGAGGTGGCCAGTTCCATGACTTGGCGCAGCTTTGTGAACGTGATGCCAGGCTCATGCGCCACAACCGCATAGATTTGGGCACGCACTGGGCTTTGAAGCACCTCCCTTCCCGTCTGGCGGGAAAACAGCGCAACTCCTGGAATGCCTGCAAGAAGGCGCCCCAAGAAACGGGTTTGTGAGGCGAGCCAAGTGACGGCGGCGGCCAAAGCGAGGCCAGCGGCCACAAACACCACCACACGCGGGGCCGGCACTCGATTGACTTCAGAAGCCGCCAGGCCCAAGGGCGCTAGCGGATCTTCGGTGGCTAGTGGCCTAGCAGGAAGCTCCACTTCCGGATCGCTTCCGGCGTCCACTTGTTGGGTGACGCCACTTTCGGGACTCGACGGAGACTGCTCGGCGAGTGTCTCGTTGTCGCTCGTGGTGTTGGATCTGCTGGTCGACTCGGGTGTCGAGGTCGTGTTGGTTTGGTTCCCAGTCACGCCTTCAACCGTCTTGCGGACTTCCTCTTCGGGCGGTGGCGCAGGAAGGGTAATTTCTTCTGGTTGCGAACGTGGCTGGAGCATGCCTTCCAGGTTTGGGGGAGGGGGTGCCGGGATTCCTCGTCCCCACGTGACGGGGAGCCCACGAATCGCCACATTTATCGGAGTTGACTTGGGCCAGTACTGAACGGCCGTGCCGTACGCATCCAAGGCCGCGTCCACAGTAGTCCACGGGGTGTCATTCAGGGCATCCGCCTCTTGGACGAGGCCTTCGACTGCCATAGCAGCGTCCTGGGCCCCTGCGGCGACCTCCTCCTGGACATCGTCCACGAAGTTCCCCACTTGCGCACTAGCGCTGCTGGCCAGCGCCATCAGCATCACGGTGACCGCGCCCAAGGTTGCGACGACCGCACCAGCACCCACGTCCCATGACGAACCCAAATTCACCAAAAACCTTCCGGTACCCCGCGGGCGGTGTGGAGTCCGACACTTATGTCGCAACCTTGCTTATAGGCGGGCGCTCAGCAGCTCTGCGAGGTCGTTGCTCATCTAGGCCACCACCCGCAACGGGAAGGACCATAGCGCGGAATCAAGTCGCGCGCTTGCATCATGCCTTCCTTGCCTCCCCCGCCCACCTGGACGGGTGTCTTGGTCCGATTCGGCGAGATCGGCATCAAGTCGGCGCCTGTGCGGCGCCAGATGGCCGAACGGCTGCGCAGAAACCTCGAGGACGGGCTGGAGCGCGACCGCATCGAAGGCGGTGTCGCGCGCATCGGTTCGCGCCTCTGGATGACGGGGCCGGACGCAGCGAGGCTAGTTGACGTGGCGTGTAGGACGTTCGGGGTCGTTTCAGCAAGCCCCTGCATCCGCGTGCCCGCGACGATGGAGGCGATGGGAGACGCGGCCGCTGCGCTTGCCCTTGCTGAACCGTGGACGACGTTCGCGATCAGGGCGCGTCGTGAAGGCAAGCACTCGTTTACCAGCCAGGATATCGGCATCCAAGTCGGGTCAGCTGTCTTCGCGGCGGCAGCCGCGGCCGGGCGGACGCCCAAGGTCGACTTGACGAAGCCAGACTTTGCCGTCGAAGTCGATGTCCGACAGGACAAGGCCTTCCTCTTCGCCAACTACTTCGCCGGTCCAGGCGGCCTGCCGATTGGATCGCAGGGAACCGTGGCGGCCCTCGTGTCGGACGAGGCGTCGTTCGTCGCGGCGTGGCTCATGATGCGGCGCGGCTGCAACGTCATCCCCATCCATGCTGGCACTACGGGGTCCCTCGAGACGGACGCAGCGGCGGCCTTGGCACGCTGGGGCATGCCGCCGGACGTCGAGGTCCTGCCCATCTGCGCCGGAACCGTCGCTAAACCCGTCCTGCTCGAAGCCGCCGCACGAGTGGCCGCACAACGTCGCGCCATCGCCCTCGTCACCGGCGAGACGATTGAGTCCTCCCTGGTCGCTGCGTCCATTCCCGTTCTTCGGCCCGTGTGCGGCTTGGTCCGAAGCGAATACGAGCGTTGGCGCACGCGCATTGGGCTGGTTCCTTTCGCGTCCAATTCGATTCTGGATGCCGCTTCCACCGAGACCGTCGACTCCGTCCTTTCGCTGCATCGGACGGTGACGCAATGAACATCCTCGTCGCTGGTGCCGGCGCGATTGGCCAATGGTTGGCGGCCCTACTGCTGCGCGACGGCAAGCAGGTCACGGTCCTGGCCCGCCCCCGTCACGCGGCAGCAATAGCGGGCGAGGGCTTGCGCATCCATGGCAGCACCGAACTGCATGGGCACCTGCATGCCGTGTCGGAAGTCGGGCAAGCCGGCCGCGGCTTCGATGCGGCATTCCTCACCTGCAAAGCCCACTCGACCGCCGAACTCGGCGCTGCGATCGCTCCTCTTCTTGCTCCCTCAGGCGTCATCGTGTCGCTGCAAAACGGCCTCGGGAATGCGGAGAAGCTTGCAACCATCCTACCCATCGACCGCATCGCCGTTGCGCTCACGAGCAACGGCGTCACGGTCGAGCGCCCGGGCCTCCTCCATCACGCTGGGACGGGCCCGACGCTGGTTGGTCCGGCGCCACTCCATCCCGGAAGGCCGGCGGCGGTCGGGACGCAAAAGGCCGCGCGCACGGCCTTCACCGTCCTCGCGGAGGTCGGACTTGAACCGGAATGGCACGACGCCATGCGGCCGCAGATCTGGCGCAAGGCAATCGTCAACTCTGCGGTGAACCCGATTGCGGCGCTGCACGGACTCACGAACGGGAAACTCCTGGACTCACCCCAGCATTTCACCGCAGCATCCGCCATCGTCGTCGAGGGGGAGCAGGTGGCGCACGCGGCAAAGGTCGGGCTGCCGAAGGGCGACATGCTCGACGCATTGCGGTCGACCCTGTCTCGCACGAGCGAGAACAGGGTCAGCATGCTGCAAGACGTCGAAGCCAAACGGCCGACAGAAATCGAGCAGATCACGGGACGCATGGTCCGGCTTGGAGCCAGATTGGGCGTCGCGATGCCACGCAGCAACGATGCGTATGCGCGCCTCAAGACGTTGGAAGCCAGCTACCTGGGCGCGACGGCTTCAGAGAAACTCACGCACGACGAAGTCAAGTGGGAGCAGCACCCGTTCTGATGCGTGGCGCTGCGGGTTCTCCAGGTGGTGGGCGCCGTGGTGGCCGTCGCCGTCGGCTTCGGTTTGGGCTTTTTCTTCCTCTTTGCGTCGCTCTGCACGGATGGCCCAAGCGCGCCGAGTCGTCACACCTCAGTAGCCAGCACGGGACGCTGGTTTCCGGCGAATGCTTCCCACAAAGACCTGCGCCGGTGCTCGGCCCCGGTTCGCACTCTTCTTGCCTGGGTGCGTTCCTAGGTGCGTTCGATTGGCGCTGGTGCGCGCCCGCGGCGGTCGACCGGGTGCAAGAGGCTGACCAGGGGTTTGCGCGGGTGGGTCCGCGACTTTGCGCAGCTTGAAGGCGAGCATGACGAACCAGGTCACGATCAAGCCGACGAGGATCCGTTGCACAGGTCCGCGCACGGCGTGGTCTTGCAGGGTCGAGACGAGGTAGATGATCCATGAGGCAGTGACGAGCAGGCCCAAGACGAGGGAGACGCCGGCAAAGCGAGCGAGGCTTGGGCTGGCCCTGAAGGCGGGCGTGAGGACGACCATGGCCGCCCCGAGCAGGACGAACGTGGTGAGGGCAGCATCGTCGTGAATCGTTCCGCGCACAGTGACGGGGTAGACTTCGTCGGCGGGGAACGTGGCAAGTAGGACAGCGCCCAAGCCGGCAAGGCACAGCATCCACAATCCGATGCGCTTCGATGGGCAATCGCGCATGCAGGGCTTGAGCGCCCAGATGAGCATGGTCGAGCCGAGGATGAAGGTGTAGACGAGGAGCGCCCAGAACAAACCGAACGGGGAGTTGGCGAACTGACTCATGTGCGACGGCATGTTGCCGAGATTCGCGACGTGCAGCGCCAGGAGGCCTGCGCAGAACGCCGCCGTCGCGAGCAGGCCCACGAGAGCCATGCGGTTGCGCCGCAGCCGCATCAGAGCAAGGTCGCCTCGCGATTCGACGCGGGCCGCGCGGGCCCGGCCTGCAAGCCGAAACGCCCGCGAGCCAAGGGAGGCGGGAAATCCACGGCGGGCAAGTCGGGCGGCCCAGCGCCCCGCGCGCACGGGTTGCCGCATGGCTGGCTTCGAGTTGTGACTCGCGGCAAGCAACCGTGCGGGATGGTTCTCGGTTTTGTGCGAAGGCGCGACGGTCACACCGCCGCTGTTGTAGGGAAGGTAGCGAGTCATGGCCAAGGACAACGAAGAGGCGGCCTCTCCAACGTCCCATTGGACTCGTCCCCCCATTAGATGGCGCAAGCCCGCACCAGTGGACGCTCAGGTCTTCGTCCCTGGCTTGCCGGTGCGAAGGCCAATACATGTGACCCGCGGGACGGCGGCGTTGCCGCCGTCCCGGACATGTAGCCGACCGTTCCCACTGTTCCGACGATTCCGACAAATCCGCCTAATCCGGCTAATCCGAATGATCCGGCTAATCCGACTACTCCCACTCGACGGTCGCCGGCGGCTTATCCGTAATATCGTAGACGACCCGGTTGACCTTCGACTTGAGCTGCGGGTGGTTGGTGATCCCCCGCGCAATCTTCGCAAGGACATCGTGCGGCACGTGGCACGCTGTCGCGGTCATTGCGTCGGAGCTTGCGACCGCCCGGACGCCCACGGTCTCGCCGTAGGCGCGGATGTCGCCTTGCACGCCGACCGTGGGCGTGTTCGTGAGGACCGCGAAATATTGCCAGGGATGCTGCATCTTGCCGGCCTTGACGGCGGCGTCGATCTCGCGCTCGACGATGGCGCAGGATTCGCGGGCGATCATGACGCGCGTGGGGCTCAAGTCCCCGATGACGCGGACCGCGAGGCCGGGGCCAGGGAATGGTTGCTTCTCGGCGACTTCGACTTTGAGGTGGCGGGCGACGGCGCGGACCTCGTCCTTGTACAGATGGTACAGCGGCTCGCAGAGCTCGAGGTGCATGTCCTTCGGCAGTCCGCCGACGTTGTGGTGCGACTTGATGGTGTCCCGGTTGCCGCCGCCTGATTCAATCCAATCGGGGGCGATGGTGCCTTGGACCAACACGGCCGCGCCGGTCTTCTTGGCTTCGCGTTCGAAGATGCGAATGAATTTCTCGCCGATGATCTTGCGTTTGCGTTCAGGCTCGGTGACTCCCGCGAGTGCAGCAAAGTATTCGTCCGCGGCGTGGACGACGGTGTAGTTGAGGCCCATGCGCTTCATCATCGCCTCGACTTCCTCGGTCTCGCCTTTGCGCATGAAGCCGGTATCGACGTAGACCGCGTGGAGCTTGTCGCCGATGGCCGTATTGACCACGGCGGCCGCGACCGTTGAGTCGACGCCTCCGGACAGGGCGATGATGGCTTGCCGGTCGCCGACCTTTTTCTTGACTTCGGCAATCTGCTCGGCGACGAAGGCGCCGGCGTCAAAGACCATCTCTTCCATCTGATGCGGCGACGGAAGGCCGCTTGAAAGGGGTTTGGGGCGCTTGAGCCGGAAAACGGCCCACCGGAAAACGGCCTGGGTGTTCACGCTCGCTCCCACTCGAACAACACCCTGACACCTTTATCGCCGCGCGTCGGCTGATGGCGTTGTGCCCTTCGACCCGGACGACAACCTATTCCTGCTCCCCGGCCCCGTGAAGATGCACCCTCGCGTCTTGCGCGCCTTGTCGCACCCCGCCGGTTCCCACCGCGGCCCGGAGTTTTCGCAGGTCGTGCAAAAGCTCGAATCCGGCCTCAAGGAAATCATGCAAGCTCCGCACGTCGCTCTCATGACTGGTTCCGGAACGGCGGGCATGGAGGCGGCCATCTCGAACCTCGTGCACTGGGGCGACCGCGCCATCGCCATCGACAACGGCAACTTCGGCGGCCGCATGGGAAAACTGGTGCAACGCTACGCCCACGACAAGGCCATCGTCATCCAATCGCCCTGGGGACAACCCGCAGACCTTGCCGCCCTCGCCACTGAACTTGAGAAGGGGAACACGACGGCCGTCGCCTTCACGCTCAACGAGACTTCGACCGGCGTCATGAACCAAGGCCACGACATCGCGAAGTTGTGCCGCAAGCATGACGCCCTGTGCATTGCTGATACCATCACCGCAACCGGGGCCGTCCCGGTGCCAATGCAGGAGTGGGGGCTGGATGTCAGCATCGTCGGCTCGCAGAAATGCCTCGGCGGGCCGAGCGGTTTGGTCTTCGTCGGCGTCTCCGACCGGGCCATGGAGCGGCTGGATTCCCCGAGCTTGTATCTTGACTTACGCAAGCACATCGAGAAGCAGGAGAAGGAACAGCAGACCCCGTTCACGCCGGCCGTGCCGCTTTTTCCTGCGTGCCTAGAAGCCGTTGCAATGGTCTTGGAGGATGGCCTGGAGAAGCGGTTTGCTCGCGTGCGTCGGCTGGCCGAGGGTTGCCGCCACGCCGCGGACGCAGCCGGACTCGAACTTGCCGCCGCGCCCGGGGCACGCAGCGACACGGTGACCGCTATCCGCTATCCCGCAGGCATCGACGACAAGCAGATTCGAGGAGCCCTCAAGGACCGCTTCAACGTAGTCGTCGCCGGCGGACAAGAGGCGTGGAAAGGCAAAGTGTTCCGCATCGGCCACATGGGGACCGTCAGTTGGACGGAACTCGCGGGGTGCTGGGCCGCAGTGGAAGCGTGCTTCAAAGTGGCCGGAAAAGCGCTTCCGCCCGGGGCGGCTACAGCTGCCCTCATTCCGTACGCCTACGAATCGTAGCGCGCCGGCCAGCGCAGTCGGTCAGGCGAAAGGCCAAGACCACGCGCGCGGTCGACTGGACGCCGTGCCGACCCTGAACCGAATCGCCACAAGCCTCCCCACCCATCGGCTACGCCAAGCGGACCTGCGCAGCATTACGGCGGCGGCGATGCCGGACCGCCCGGGCAAGGAACAGGTCCTGCAGATGTTCGACAACGCGCGCATCAATGGACGCAACCTCGCAATGCCCGTGGAATGGTACCTTGCCTCGCATGGGTTTGCAGAGCGCAACGATGCATACCTCGCGGTCGGGATGGAGCTCGTGGAGGACGCCGCACGCCAAGCCTGCGCCAGTGCAGGAATCGAGCCGAGGGAATTGACGGGCGTGTTGTTCGTGTCAACGACGGGACTCGCGACGCCCAGCATCGAAGTTCGCCTCGCCAATCGGCTTAGTCTTTCGCCGGACCTCTTGCGAGTCCCAATCTGGGGCCTAGGATGCGCAGGCGGAGTCGCCGGCATCGCGCGCGCCGCGGACCTGGCCCGTGCCTACCCGACAGGGCATTTCCTCGTCGTGGCCCTAGAATTGTGTAGTCTATCCTTCGACATTGGGTCCGCGTTGGCTGACGGCGGCGCTGTGTTCGACAAGAAGACCATGGCCTCGGCGAGCCTGTTCTCCGACGGGTGCGCCGCCCTAGTCGTCTCCGGCGACGAGGCGAAGCGCTCGGCTGGGGGCACGGGGAGCGCGGTGGGCGCGGGGGGCGCAATGGGCGCAGTGGGCACGGGGCGACGCGGCACGGGCGCTGACCAGCTGCGCCTCATCGGGACGGCAAGCCACCTCTGGCCCGACACGGAACGCGTCATGGGTTGGGACGTGCGCGACACCAACCTCGACGTCGTACTCTCGCCACGGATTCCAGACATCGTGCGCGAACACATGCCAGCCCTCGCGGCGAAATTCCTTGCGTCCCACCAGACCGAGAAGCCCGACCACTGGCTGCTCCACCCTGGAGGCGCGAAAGTCGTCGATGCATTCCGCGAAGCGTTGGGGCTGTCCGTTGAAGACCTCGATGCCACCAGTGCCGTACTCTTGGAGCACGGCAATATGTCAAGCCCGACGGTCCTGTTCGTCTTGGACCGCGCCTGGGAAAGCATCGGCACGGGTGAGCGTGCGTTCCTGGCGGCACTTGGGCCGGGATTCTGCGCTGAACTTGCCCTCGTGGAGCGGCCGGCTTGACGTCGCCACTATTCTGGTCGATATGGATCGGCTTCGTCCTGCTGCGCGCAGGTGAATTGTGGCTTGACCGCCGCAACGTCGCGTGGCTACTTGCTCGAGGCGGCAAGCTGCTCCGGGATGATGGGTACGGCTTGCTTGTCTTCGTGCACGCTGCATGGCTGCTAGGTTTGGCCGTGGAGGCCGTCCTGGCGCCGTGGCCGCCATTCGGATTGTGGAGCGTGCTGGGCTTCGCACTTCTCGCCGTCGGAACGGGTTTGCGCTACGCCTCGATGCTGCAACTCGGTCGCCGTTGGACGGCGCGCGTCGTGGTCCTGCCCACGGCTCCACTCGTGACCGGCGGGCCCTACCGGTTCATGCGCCATCCCATCTACGTTGGCGTCACCCTGGAACTCGTCGGCCTTCCCCTCGCCTTCGGATTGTGGGGGACTCTGGCCGTCGTCTTGCCGCTCAACGCCATCGCTCTGGCGCGCCGCATCCGACGAGAAAACGCCGCACTGGGTCGGCTGCCGCCAACCAAGGCGAACGACTAATAGCCGCTGCGACGGCTGGGCAAGCGATGGATCGACGCGACGCCGAGACAGCCCTGCGCCTCGCCCGGCAATGGACCCGCGAGAAACTGATGCCGACGTCCAGCCTTGCAGTCCTCGAGAAGCGCCATGCCGCCGATGCCGGGCGAGAAGGCGGCGAATCGTTCGGTTCCTCCGTGCTCTACGGGCTTGGCGGCGTCCTGCTGGGGGCTGCAGCCTTTGCATTGTTCTTCTTGCTGATGGACAACGGGTACATCACGAGCCAGGACGGCGACCGGGAAGCGCCTTGGATTTTCCTGACGTGGGGACTCGCGTGCGCCGCCGTAGCGTTCACCATCGACTTCGTTGCCAAGCGGCCGACGTTGGGGGAGTCCTTCCACGTGGCGGCACTCGTCGCGGTCACGGCTTCGGCGTTCCCGCGGCCGCACGACTTGGCGCTCGGCCACATGGCGATGCTCTACGCAGTGGGCATCCTGGCGTACCGGCGGCAACGCTTCATGGTGCCCTTCCTCGCGCTGGTCGCCCTCAACGTGGCTTGGACTTCCGTCATGGAGAGCGCCTTCTGGCCACTACGCTCCGAAGAGGCCGCGTTCGGCGCATGGTTCGTCTTCGCCATCGCGCAGATGGGTCTGTTGATCGTCGCGACCCGCTCGACGAAGTGGCCCTGGCCTGCAACAAGCCTGGGCGGCGTGACCCTACTGGTCGCGGGCTCGTTCCTTGCATGGTACTTTGAAGTCATCGCTGAGCAGACGAATGGCTTCCCCGGGGACGTCGAAATCTACCTCGCCGCACTCATGGGCGCCGTCATGGCGCTCGGCTTCGTGCTGCGCCAAAAAAGCATGGTGTTGGCGTGCGCTCTCGTCATCGCCATCGACGCCATCGTCTTCGCCTTCGATGTCGGCGACCTCGTGGGCGGCCTGCTCGCCATCCTGGCCGTCGCGGGCCTACTCATCTGGCAGGCGGGATTCCTGCGCCGGTACCTGCGCGAATCATGACCTGGATTCTTGCCGGAAGTCGCCAGCCGACACGCCTTCAACCCCCGGCCGCCATGGCGGGTCCCATGCGGAGGCTTGGCTGCCTGGTCATCGCCGACGAGATCCTCGGCGGCCACGTCCACGAATCGAACTCGCATTGGCTGGCGCAGCAAGTCAAGCCGCTCGGCATCAAGTTCGCGCGCGTCGAAGTGTGCAGCGACGACTTGCCAGACATCGAGGCCTCCGTCAAGCGCTTCCTGCACGACCTCGACCTCGACTATGTCGTGACTTCAGGCGGACTCGGCCCCACGCCGGACGACCGGACGATGGAGGGACTCGCAAAGGCCCTCGGCAAACCACTCGCCCTCCGGCCAGAGCACAAGGCATGGATGGAGGAGCGCACGCAAGTCGGCCACCAGATGGGCTATTTCGATTCCGACAAACCAAATGACGGACTCATGAAAATGTGTTGGCTTCCCGAAGGTGCGGAGGCGATGCCCAACCCGCTCGGCACGGCTCTCGGCGCCATCGTGATCGCGGGGCCGAAGCCCACGACCTTGTTCACGCTTCCCGGAGTCCCCGCGGAATTCTACCGGATGTTCGACCAATCCGTCCGCCCTCGCCTCGCTGCGGGCGAGCCAATCCACACGGAGGAACTCGTGCTCTTCGCCGAGGAGTCGCGATTCTTCCCCGTCCTGACACGCCTCGAGAAGGAATACCCCGACGTCGTGCTTGGCAGTTATCCTGAACGCGGCCAGATTCGCATCCGCGCGACGGGGCCGAAGGCGCACGCCGTCGAACTCATGGGAAAAATGCGTGCCGAGACCAAGCAGTACCAGGTTCCGCAGGGTCGCTTCAGGGGCGCCGCGTCGATGCCGCATGGCGAAGCCGCCTCCGGGTTGCCGGCGCCCAAGCCACCGCGCTGAGGTTTGCAGGGCGGCCAACGTGTGGGAGGCCTGGGATTGCACAGATTCACACAGAACTGTTGCCTCAGCCGGCTTCGGCCTTCACGCGGAGGGCGCGGAACAACGCGGAACTAGATTCCGCGGGTTTCCGCGTTCTCCGCGTGACCGGCATGGTGCCCGGCGCGTCGAGGTCGAGACTCTGTGAACATCTGTGAAATCCCAAGCCTCCCAGACCGAGCCGCGGCCGGGTACCGGAGGTCTGGGATTACACGGATTTACACAGAAGCGATTCCTCGTCCGGCCAGACATGACAAATCTGTGAATGTCTGTGAAATCCCAAGCCTCCAGGTCCCCGCGTGCCGGCCCGACGAGCGGCGCAAGTCATCGCTTGGCGCGACTCAATTGAGCTCGTCCGATTCGTCCTTGCCTTCTTCGCGGTCGCCGGATAGGAACGTATCGTATTCCGGGGTCACGTCTTCGGACTCGCCGACGGCGCCCTGCACGAGGCGGTAGAGGTCGTCCAATCCGCTTGCCTCGAGGGAACTGATGGCGACCAAGTTGCGTTCGACGTGCAGCGTGTCGAGGAGGCGACTGACTTGTGCGGCGAACTCCTGCACCATGCCGGGCGATTCCGTCAAGATGTCATGCTCGAGGGCTTCGGGGTCTGCGGCCCACGACTTGATGGTCTCCACGGAGTCAGGATCGATGCGGTCGGCCTTGGAGAGGAGGAACATCATTGGTTCCTGGAAGCGGAACGCCGTAGTTGCGCCAAGCAGGAGTTGGCTCGCGAAGCCTGAGGCCGTGCGGGCGAGGAACGGGTCGAGCAGATACGCCACGACGCTCCTGCCGGGGTTCAACGTGGAGACAATGTGCTTGCCGGATTGGCGGAAGACGAAGAGCTCGATCTGCCCCGGCGTATCGACGAGCACCTGGTCGGCGCGGAACGTTTCAATCTCGTTCTTGACCTCATCGAGGTTCAACGCAATCATGTCCGCGGCCGCAATTTGAGCACCATTTGGTCCGAGGCCGTTCTCTTCCATGATTTCGTCGATGCGCACCCAATCGCGGATGTCCACGTCGGGCGTGTACGGAAGTTTCTCTGCGCCCGGGTCCAGATTGACGATGACCGTGCGGATGCCACTCTGCTTCGCCCACCGATCGTAGGCAGCGACCATCGTCGATTTCCCCGCGCCTGCCGTTCCGACGAAGTAAATGTGGACCTCTTGTTCCGCCATCACGGCACCTTGGGCTTAACCCGCTCTGCCCACGGGTTCGCCGGAACCTTCGGGGGCTCCGCCGGAGCGCGTTCAGCGGCGGAGGGTGGGGGCGTGGCCGAGATTGTGGGGGTTGGCGGAGTTGGTGGCGTGACCAAGGTTGGCGGCGTTGGCGGCGTTGAGGGCCTTAGCGGCGTTGGGGGCGAGGCCGGTGCCGGCGGCGTACGTGGCGTTTGCACGACCGGCGCCGTCGCCACGACCGCGGGTTTCACGGTTGGCATCGATGGGCTTGGAACCGCGCTCGGCGGCGTCGGCGTCAGCGCTTGACCGGTAAGCGCCGTTGATGCCGGCGGGTTGAGCGGCCGCGTTGCCACGGGCGGCGGCGCTACCTTTGGTTGCGTCGGCATGACGTTGGGCACTGTGGTCGCCGGCTGGGGCGGCGTCGTGGGAATCAGGGGCGTTCGGACGAGTGGCGTCGGTGCTGGCGCCGGAGCGGCAGTTGCCGCTCGCTGCGCGTTTGCAGCGCGGAGCGCGGCCATATTCTGCATGCGCTTCGCGATGAGGGCCGAGCTGCCGATGTCGTGCCGGACATGCAAGCCCTCACCGTGGACGTGGCGCAACGCCGCTTCGCAGACGTCGTTTGCCAGGGCAATCGTGTCGCCTTCTCCGAGCACGGCAATGGCGCGGCTCGACATCGTGGAAAGCGGACCGCCCGGGTGCTGCTCCACGTGAGCGTAGTAGGCAGTCCCTCCTGCGCGCTTGAGGTTGAACTCATCGACCTGCACGGTGCGGCCGGCGGTTGGCTTACCTTCACCGTAGCCGTTGGGGACGACGTACTTCACGACGGTCGCCCTGGGTCGGAAGTCGGCCTTCATTCCCGCGAGCTTCCCGGCCGCCATGGCGTGCAGGATGTCGGCGTAGTTGGAGGCGAGGAGATGGCAGGCGTTGACGGCTTCCGGGTCGCCGAAGCGTGCGTTGACCTCGATGACTTTCGGCCCCGTCGCCGTGAGCATGAACTGGCCGTAGATTGTGCCGACGTAGGGAGTTCCGTCCTTGCGAAGAGCGTCGACGATGCCGTGCAGGACACGGAGGGACTCGTCGTAATCGCCGCGCGAGAGGAATGGCAGCAACCCGTCCGCCTGCGAGTAGGAGCCCATTCCGCCGGTGTTCGGGCCTTGGTCACCCTCGAGCAGGCGCTTATGGTCCTGGATGGCAGGCATCGGCAAGATAGTCGTGCCGTCACAGAACGCCATGACGGTGAACTCCTCACCGTGCGCCAGCTCCTCGAATTGCAGCGCGCCGCCGCCGACCTTGCCTTCGAAAATGGAAGCGACGTAGGATTTGGCGCCGGCGAGGTCCGTGAAGTGGTCGCCATAGACTTGCACACCTTTGCCACCCGTGAGCCCGATTGGCTTGATGGCCCACTTGGGCCCATTCTTGTCAAGGAATGCGAGGGCCGCGGATTGGTTCGTGAAGGGATGGTGGGCGAGGCGCCCCGGCAAGTCGTGGCGCGCCATGAGGTCGCGCATGAATGTCTTGTCAGTCTCGATGCGAGCCGCCGCCTTGCTTGGGCTTGCGGTCGGAATGCCTGCGGCACGCAGGGCATCCGTGAGGCCTGCCTCCAGCGCGGATTCAGGGCCGACGACGGCCACGCCGACCTTCTGTGCCCGAGCCCAAGCGACGATTCCAGGAACGTCGCGTTCGTCGAGGAGCCTGAACCCGGTTGCGACCTTGACGATGCCTGGGTTGCGGTGGCGCGGCACGGCGTAAACCTCGGCGCCGGAACGCACGAGTGCTAAGGCCATCGCGTGTTCGCGTGCACCCGAACCAACGAGGAGAATCTTGGAGCGCTCGCCGCGGTGGGGCGGGCCTTGCGCATAGCCGGTCGCGGCGCGGTCGCGGGCGTAAACGATTGCATCCGGGTCCGATGCGGGCGCAGGTCGCGGTGAATCGCCCGAGACGAGGCCTGCGACGGGCGCGCGGCCAGTGTAGACTTCCGTGTCGGACTCGCCGGGCTTGAGCGGACGGGAGGGCATAGGCCCGCCGCTTGCGTAGCCTCCGCCGCCGCCCGAACCCGTGGCGGCCCGGCCGCCGCCGAGCAAGGGACCTGAACGCGGCGTCGGATCCGTGGACGGCCGGCGCGGTGAACTCGTTACTTCGACATCCTCGTCGGCATACAGCGGCGCCTTGGGGTCGCGGGGCGCGGAGCCACCGGTTCCATCCGGGTTCCTGGCGCCGATGCCGTCGACGACTTGTCCGGACGGCGTGGTCCATCCGCCAGCGCCTCCCTTGCTTGGATCGACCCACACTTCGGCGTCTTCCTCGACGCGTCCCGGTCGCTGCTTGCGGTGCTCGTCGCCGGGCGCGGCGGCAGGAATCGATTCTCGTCCAGGCTTCGTGGGACGCGGGGTTCCGGGCAGCTCTTCGGCGCCGCCGACGACCTTGGGTTTTCCCGGTTGGGTCTCCTTGGGCTCCTGCGCATCCCCGGCCATGGCATGGCGACAGTGAAGGGGGTCAAAAACCGCGTCATGCGGAACGGCGTGCTGTGCGCGCCGGTCCGCCAGCTCCAAATGGTGGATTACTCCTGGTGACACGATGGGCCGCTTGAATCGCTTCCTCGTGCGCCTTGAATCGGCTGCGACCTGGACCCATCGCCGCCGCGCGCTTCGCGTCCCTGCCCGTATCCTCGGATTGGGCATCCTGCACAACGTGGTCCGGCGCCGCCTCTTTCGCCCCTACGTCCGCGACCTCACCGTCAACGGCGGTCCAATCCGCCTGCGCATCTCGTCCCCAATCGCTGAGCAATGGTATGGCCACGGCATCCCTGAAGGCGCTGCGACCCGCGCCTTCCTCTCGCTGCTTAGCCCAGGCCAACGCGTCGCCGATGTGGGGGCCCATCACGGGGTGTACTCCGTCCTCGCCGCAAAGGCCGTCGGAGCCGATGGAAAGATCCTGGCCATGGAACCGCATCCAACGAACGTATCCGTGCTGCGCGAGAACGTCGCTTTGAACGGCCTGGAAAATGTCGTTGTCCTTGATGCTGCGGCCGGCGCAACGAAGGGAATGGCGTCGTTCCACGATGCCACGAACGGCCGCGTCAGGCCGGACGGGTCCACTGGCACCATCGCCGTGCCGGTCGTGCCGCTCGACGAGGCGAAGTCGGACGTGGGGTGGGACGGCGTCGACGTTCTGAAGATTGACGTCGAGGGCTTCGAGGGTGAAGTCTTGGCTGGCGCGAGGGTTTGCCTCGAAAGCAAACCCCGCATATTTCTGGAGGTCCATCCGGTCTTCTTGGCGGCGCGGGGCAAACGCCCCATCGATGTCCTGGCGCCCTTGGGGGCCGCAGGCTACGTGTTGTGGGTGGGCGGCAAGGGCGGGAGCGACCAATTCGTGCGGTGGACCGGTCAGGAAGTCAATGGGGAAGCGGTCCCATTCATCGCCGTGCCGGCAGACGACGCGTGGCGTCCGCCCGAGTAACTGCCCAGTCGCAGAATACACAGAACACGCTTCTGTGATTTCTGTGCGTTCTGCGACCCGTCGGGTCGGAACCCCGGTCTACGCGATGGCCTTGCGGCCTTCCGGCGTCTCCAAGAGTTGCGACACGTTCGACAAGGCGTGCAATTCAACGTCCACGGCCTTCAACGCGGCTACGGCGCCCGATTCGCGGTCGACGACGACGGCCGCGTGGGCGACCTTGGCTCCGGCTTCGCGTAGGATCTTGACGGCTTCAACCGTCGAGGCGCCTGAAGTGGTGACATCCTCGACGACGAAGACGCGCAAGCCGCGAGTCTCCTTTCCCTCGATGCGTTTGCCCGTGCCGTGCTTGCGCTCCGTCTTGCGGATGATCAGCATGGGCAGATTGCTTTCTAGGCTAACAGCCGTCGCAAGTGGGACCGCGCCAAGTTCCATTCCGGCCACCGCGTGGAACGGGCCGTGACGAGCCACGAGTTGCGCCATGCTGTGGGCAATGACGCGCAACGTCTCGGGGTCCGTGGATGCCGCCTTGACGTCGACGTAGTACTTCGACTTGGCACCGGAGGTGAGCGTGAAGTCGCCGAACTTGACGGCGCCGCAAGCAAGGAGGCGGTCGGCGATGGAGGCCATGGTGGGGCCGACACCGCCGGTGGTTGAAAAGGGGGTGCGTCAGGGGGGACTGCCGCGGCTCTCACACCACAATCTGGCTGCCCGACGCGTAGTGCGCGTTGACTTCGCCTACGCCGCCGCAGTCAGTCAAAAGGCCATAGACCGCACCCGTGGGCACCGTGCCAGTGAAGCCGCGGTCGCCCGACAATGTGGAGCCGACCGGGTCGCCGGCGGCCGTGTAGAACGCCATGACGAGAAGGGTCGCGACCGGATTCGAGCTGTCGCCCGTCACTTTGAGGTCAAGGCCGATGGTCGCGGCGTCCACCACAAATTCGGCCCAAACGAGGCCGTTGAACGGCGAGTCCCAGGCGGGGACCTTGAGGGGAGGCTCGCCGCAACCGTAGCTGGCCACCATGTAGGACAGGTCAATTGCTTGGCCGGCCAACGTCGCGGTGGTGACGTTCAATGTAACCGTGTAGACGACGAAGGCCGTTCCATCGGTCAGGTTGAGCGTCGCGTTGAACAAACCGGCCGTAGTGTAGTTGTGTTCCACCGTCGCGGGAACTGATGCACCGGTCATGCTTGTTGCGTTGTCGCCAAACGCAAGGACCCACGACAGGGAGTCGCCGTCGAGATCCGTGCCGGTCACCGTAAAGTTGACGGCTAGCGGAATCGTGCCATTCGGGACCGAAGCGGCAAAGCTCCCCGTCGGAGCGCGGTTCGCAGTCGGCGATCCAGTGCCGGTGCCTGTCGACGTGCCCGTGCCTGTCCCGGACGCCGTACGGGTCCCCGTGCCTGTTCCCGTCCCTGACGGAGAGTTGCTGTTCGTGGGGTCGTCGTTGCCGCCCTTCGAGGAGCAGCCCGCGAGGGCGACGGTCAGAATGGCCAAGGCGGCCAGCACGGGGAGCATGCGCACACGCTGCCGTGGATATTGACGGGCTTAACCGTTGTGGAGGAAGCGGCTTTGGGACAGTATTCAGGGCACGGGCCGACGCCGCTTGAAATGAGTTAAG